>CAYRZI010000010.1:0-44502 GCA_964428605.1 uncultured Woeseiaceae bacterium | reverse complement strand
CGGCACATGGAGGGCCGTGCGGTGGTGGGCGATGCGTTGCGCGACGGCTCCATCCAGGTCATCGAGCTGCAGGCGGCGATGATCGTGGGACCGGGCTCGGCCGCCTTCGAGGTGATCCGCGACCTGGTCAACTACCTGCCGGTGATGATCACGCCCAAGTGGGTGCGCCGGCGCTCGACGCCGATCGCGCTGGAGAACGTGCTGAACTACACCATCGCCGCCGCGGATCTGCCGCTGGAGGGCGACTGCACCTTCGAGCTGGCGGGACCGGACGTGCTCACCTACCAGGAGATCATGGATATCTACGGCGAGTTCGTGGGCAAGAACCCGCTCGTGATCCCGGTGCCGGTGCTCACGCCCAAGCTCTCCAGCTACTGGCTGTATCTGGTGACCTCGGTGCCGCCGACCACGGCCATGTCGCTGGTGGAAGGACTGTCCCACGACTACGTGGGCGACGACACGGAGATGCGCAAGCTCGTCCCCCAGCGGCTGCTCACCTTCCGCGAATCGGTGGCGGCCACGCTGGAGGCGGAGAAGAACCACGACGTGTCGGCCCGTTGGGTGGAGGGATCCATCGCGGCCCGGGACTGGAACCCGGAATACTCCTTCTACGCCAAGAGCTACTGCCGCGAGGCGCAGACGACGGCGAGCCGGGAGTCGGTCTTCCGGGTACTGGAGACCTTCGGCCGGGATGGCGACTTCTTCTCCTATCGCTTCCTCTGGTGGCTCAGGCGCGCCTTCGACTGGCTGATCGGCGGGCCCAGCTTCCGCACGGGCCGGCGCGACCCGGACAGCGTGCGCATGGGCGACGTCGTGGACGGCTGGCGCGTCATGGGCATGGAGCCGAACGAGCGCATCACGTATTCCATGCTGATGCGTGCGCCGGGCTCGGGCCTGCAGGAATTCACCATCCGCGAGCGCGACGGCAAGCGGATCGTGGAAGCCTGCGCCTACTGGCATCCCGCCGGCATCTGGGGCCTGCTGTACTGGTACGGGCACCTGCCCTTCTACGGTCCGCTGGTCGGCAGCGCAGTGCGCGAGATCGTGCGCCGGGCCGAAGCGCTGGAGGGCTGAGCGGAGCGCCAGCGGGGGCTCACCCGTCGGCGCACCGCCGCGCTATTCGCCGAAGCGGATGCGGACCCCGGCGTTGGCGACGAAACCCTCCAGCGGTGCCCAGGCATCCACCGTCCACCGGCCGTCGGGTGCGCGGGCGGGGCGAAGCAGCGGGTCCTCGCGGGTCTGGCGGACGTCGAGCAGGTTCTCCAGGTTCAGGAACAGCCGATAACGGCCGAGTACGATCTCCCCGAGCAGGCCCAGTTCGAAGTACGGCTTGCCCACCGTGCGGTAGGCGTTGTCCTCCAGCGGCTGGGTGCCCGTGTAATAGATCTCCAGGCCGATGCGGCCGCGGTCATGCTCTTCCCACATGGCAACCAGCCCGGCCGAGTGCCTCGGCGTCAGCGGCACCGCGCGCCTGCCCGCGCCGCTGTCGGCCGGTTCGCGTGCGTCGACATAGAGATAGCTGGTGGTCAGCACGTACGGCCCGCGGCGCCAGCGAAGCAGCCCTTCCAGACCCCGGGTGCGGGTGACGCCCTCGACGTTGATCAGCCGCACCCGGTCCGGCGCCACGGTCTCGAGCCGCACGGCGTTGTCAATCTCGGAGCCGAACAGCGTCAGGCCGGTCTCCCAGTCGCCCGCCGCGTAGCCGAAGTCGAGCGATGCCGTGTGTGCCGTCTCGGCGCCGAGGCCGCTGAGCGGTTCGAGCCGCGACAGCCCGGCGGCCTCCGTCTCCTCCACGAACGGCGTCGGCGCATAGAAGCCCCGGCCCCAGGAGGCGCGGATGGTCCAGGGTCCGGGCCGGTACAGGAGTGACAGCCGGGGACTGAACTGGCCGCCGTACTCGCTGTGGTCGTCCCAGCGTGCGCTGGCCGCGATGACCACATCCGTGCCGAGGTCGCGATCGACCTGGGCGAATACCGCGGGCGCCTCGTAGCTGTAGTCGAATGCCGGGAATGTATCGGAGTCGTAATCGTCCGTCTGGTAGGCCAGTCCGCCTACCCAGGTCGTCCCCGCCGTTTCGCCGGACAGGGAGGCCTCGGTCAGGAGGGTGCGGTGTTGGTCCGTCTCGAGCAGGCTGCCGAAGCGGTGATCATGGGACTGGCTGACGGCCGAGGCGCGTACCTGCGCGTAGCCCCAGCCGCCGACCGGTCGCTCGTAGACCAGACCGGCGTCGAAACGATCCGTGTCCTGATTCTGCGGGAATGGTTCGCCGTCGGGCGCCAGCGCAGCCCCCGACGTACCGCCCTCGCGCTCCTCGGTCATGGCGCCCGCCGTCAGGTAGGCACTGGAGCCATCGGTGCCGTTCCAGTAGAGGCGGGGCCGGGCCGACCAGCGCCGGTAGCCCGGCATGTCTATCCAGCCGTCGTCGTCCAGGTCCTGAATCTCCTGGCGATTGTAGGTGGAGAGCAGGGAACCGCTCCAGCCGGCGCCCAGAGGCGTCGCGCCGTAGGCCGAGGCGTCCTGGCCGTCCCGTGTGGTGGCATTCAGGATAATCTCACCGCCCGCTTCCTCGCCGGGGCGTTTGGAGATCAGGTTGATTACACCGCCCAGCGCCTGGCCGCCGTACAGCGCCGAGGACGAGCCCTTGATGATCTCGACCCGACCCAGGTCGCTCGGCGGTACCTGCAGAAGACCCAGCGAGGCGGCCTGTCCGCCATACAGGGGCAGCCCGTCGGCCAGCAGCTGAGTGTAACGGCCGCGCATGCCGTGGACTCGGATATTGGCCGAACCGAGAGCGGGAGAGGTTACCTGGACGCGCAGACCGCCGGTCTCGGCGAGCAGCATTGAGATGTTGCCCGGGCGCATGAGGAGCTTCTCCTCGATCTCCTCCTGGCCGATGACCTCGACCCGGATCGGCTCGTCGCTGACCCGGCGGCGCGACCGGGTTGCCTGTACCGTGATCTCCTCGATCTCGGCGGCTCCGTGGCCGTGGGCATGGTCCTCCCCGGCATCGGCCGGAGGCGGCGACACCAGGAAGACGCAGGCGCAGAGTGCGGCGGGGAAGAAGCGACGATCCATGCGCTTCCGACGCGCTCCAGCCTAGTCGGCCAGGCTCGAGACCTCCCGCATCGGCAGCACCAGGATGTTGCAATAGAGGCCGTCGATGACCTTCTCGGCGGTGTGTCCGAGCTTCGTGGCGCCATCGGGCTGCGAGACCCGCGCGATGACGACCAGATCCGCCCCGACCTCACGGGCCGCCGTGGCGATCGCCTCTTCCGGCTTGCCCATCTCCGCCCGTACCTGATTGCGCGGCAGGCCGCAGCGGTCCGCGAAGCGCTGCCGGTCCGGGTAATCGCTCGTGTCAGGATAGACCGTGACGACGTTGAGTTCCGCACCGACGTTGTCGGCGATCCTGCGCCCGGCCTCGAGCAGACGTTCGTTCGCGGTGTGATAGGTGTCCGTCTCCGGCTGGTGCTTGATGGCGACCAGGACCTTGTTGATGTGGCGGCGTGCGTAGGACTTCACCAGCAGCACGGGGCAGCTCGCATCGCGCAGCAGCCGCCAGTCCGAGGTCTCCTTGAGCCAGCGCCGCAGGCGGGACTGATCGGTCATGTTCTTGACCGCCAGCGTGCTCGGCTGGCGTGCGATGGCCTCGGCAATCGCCTGGCGCCAGTTCGCCTTGATCTCCACTTCCGTGTCCACCTGGAGGCCTTTTCCGCGGCCGTGTTCCGCCAGGCGCTCGACCCAGCTCTCCAGGCGGGAGAGCTCCTCGGCGTGCGCCGTTTTCTCGTCCATGTCCGGCGGGCGGCGTACCTGGTCCTCGCCGATGCCGCAGTAGAGGTGCAGGGCGACATTGCCGGTGCCTGCCTCCTGCTCCTCGGCAGCGATGGTCTCCGCCATGACCAGCGACGGCTGGTTCATGGTGGTGGGGTCGAGGATGACGAAAATCTTGTGCTGGTCGGCCATGCTTGCTCTCCCGGATTGCCGCCGCGAAGGATAGCAAAATCGCGCTCGGCGGGCTGAAGGATCGGTCTGTGTACCGGGAAACCGGAGGCTACGGATGTAGGAGGGCCTTCAGGCCAGGCCGTCGATGTTGCCGTCGGCGTCGATGCGCATATTGCGCGCCGCCGGGCGGCGGGGCAGGCCCGGCATGGTCATGATGTTGCCGCAGATGGCCACCAGGAAGCCGGCGCCGTTGGCCAGCCGCACCTCGCGGACGGGCACCACGTGGTTCTTCGGGATGCCTTTGACGTTCGGGTCGGTGGTGAAGCTCAGCGGCGTCTTGGCGATGCAGACCGGGAAGCGGCCGTAGCCGGTCTCCTGGTAGCGGGCGATCTGGTCGCGCACCTTCTGGTCGGCGATGATGCCCTGGGCGCGGTAGATGTTCTGTGCGACGGTGCGGATCTTGTCCCACAGCGGCATCTCGTCGGGGTAGCCGTAGCGGAACTCGGCGCCGTCGCGCTCGACCAGGTCCACCACCGCCTCGGCGAGTTCCGTGGCGCCCGCGCCGCCTTCCGCCCAGTGGTCGCAGCCCACGCAGAGGATGTCCAGTTCGGCACAGGCCTGGCGCACCATGTCGAACTCCGCCTTCGTGTCGGTGGAGAACCGGTTCAGCGCCACCACCACCGGCACGCCGAAACTGCGGGTGTTCTCCACGTGGCGGGCCAGGTTGTCGAAGCCCTTTGCCACCGCCACCAGGTTCTCGTGGTCGAGCTTGTCCTCCGTGACACCGCCGTGCATCTTCAGCGCGCGGATGGTGGCGACGATCACCGCGCAGTCGGGCTTCAATCCGGCGCTGCGGCACTTGATGTCGAAGAACTTCTCGGCGCCGAGGTCGGCGCCGAAGCCCGCCTCGGTGACGACGTACTCGGAGAGCTTCAGCGCCGTGCGCGTGGCCAGCACCGAATTGCAGCCGTGGGCGATGTTCGCGAACGGGCCGCCGTGGACGAAGGTGGGCGTGTGCTCGAGGGTCTGCACCAGGTTCGGCTGAATGGCGTCTTTCAGCAGCACGGCCATCGCGCCGTCGGCCTCCAGGTCGGCGGCATGCACGGGGTTCATCGAGCGGTCGTAGCCCACGATGATACGGGCCAGGCGCTCGCGCAGATCGGTGAGCCCCTCGGCCAGGCAGAGGATCGCCATCACCTCGGAGGCTACCGTGATGTCGAAACCGTCGGTACGGGGGTAGCCGTTCGTCACGCCGCCGAGCCCGGCGGTTATCTCCCTGAGCGCCCGGTCGTTCATGTCCATCACCCGGCGCCAGACCACGCGGCGGCTGTCGATGTCACGCTCGTTGTCCCAGTAGACGTGATTGTCCACCAGGGCGGCCAGCAGGTTGTGGGCCGCGCCGATGGCGTGCATGTCGCCCGTGAAATGGAGGTTGATGTCCTCCATCGGCACCACCTGGGCGTAGCCGCCGCCGGCGGCGCCGCCCTTCATGCCGAAGCAGGGGCCCAGCGAGGGTTCGCGCAGGCAGATCGAGGCGTCCCGGCCGATGCGCCGCAGCGCGTCGCCCAGTCCCACGGTGGTGGTGGTCTTGCCCTCGCCGGCCTTCGTGGGCGTGATGCCGGCCACCAGGATCAGCCGGCCGTCGGGACGGTCCGCGAGCGTGCGGACGTAGTCCAGCGAGACCTTGGCCTTGTCATGGCCGTAGGGCAGGAGGTCCGCCTCGCCGATGCCGAGTTCGGCGGCCACCTCCACGATGGGCCGGATCTGCGCCTGCCGGGCGATCTGGATATCCGGCCTGGGTGATGCGTGCTGTTCACTGCCCATGAGGATTACTCCGTCGGGGGTACCGGGCCTAGCAGATGCGCGGCAGGGGGTCGTCCTCCAGTTCTTCCAGGTAACGCTCGCCGCCGAGTTCGGTTTCCAGCACCACCCGCTGGCTCGCCTCCGTGACGTGGCCGATGCGAGCGGCCAGGTCGCCACCCGGCAACTCCCTGAGCGCGGCCACCGCCTCGTCGGCCTGGGCCGGGTCCATCACCGCGACCACACGGCCCTCGCAGGCGAGGTAGTAGGGGTCGTAGCCGAGCATCTCGCACACCGCCTGCACCGGTTCGCGTACCGGCACGGCCGGCGCGAGCAGGCGGACACCCAGCCCGGTGATGGCGGCGATCTCGTGGGTCACCGTCGCCAGTCCGCCGCGGGTGGGATCGCGCATGAAGCGCAGCCCGTCGAACTCCAGCAGCCGGGCGGCCAGGTGCGCAATGCTGGCGGCGTCCGACTGGAGGTCGCCGCGCAGGCCGAAGTCCTCCCGCGCCAGCATCACCGCCGTGCCGTGGTCGCCGATGGGCCCGCTGACGATGATCGCGTCGCCGGCGCGGATATGGTCGAAGGAGGGCCTGACGCCGGGCAGGCGCACTCCCACGCCGGTGGTGGCCAGGTACAGCCCGCCGCCCTCGCCGCGGCGCAGCACCTTGGTGTCGCCGGCGGCCACCCGCACGCCGGCCTCGGCCGCGGCCTTCGCCAGGCTGCCGATGATGCGGTCGAGCACCGCGACCTCCAGGCCCTCCTCGATGAAGGCATTCAGGCTCAGGTAGCAGGGACGCGCGCCGGCCACGGCCAGGTCGTTGCAGGTTCCGTGCACCGCCAGCGCACCGATGTCGCCGCCGGGGAATTCCAGCGGCTGCACGGTGAAGCCGTCGGTGGTGAACAGCACCTCGCCCTCGTCGAGCTTCAGGGGGACGGCGTCTGCGCGCACGTCCAGGTCGTCGTTGGCGAGGTGGCGCGCGAAGATCTCGTCGATGAGTTCGCGCATGAACCGCCCGCCGTTACCGTGGGCGAGACTGATGCGATCGTCTTCCATTGTTCTCCTGCAGGGCCTGCGCCCTTCCGTTATCGATGTGGTCAGGCGGACCGGGCGGCGTGCTCGGCGGCCTGACCGTAGCAGATGGCGGCATCGTTCGCCGGGATCGCCGAGCCCAGCACGGCGTCGTGTCCCGCCGCCGCGAGGCGCTCCAGCACGGTATCCGCCAGCAGGCGGTTCTGGAAGACGCCGCCGGTGAGGCCGATGCGCCGGAACCCCTCCCGTGCCGCGATGATACCTGCCTGGGCCGCCAGTGCCTCGGCCATCGAGGCATGGAAGTCGGCGGCACGTTCGGCCGCCGGCCGGCCGGCATGGCAGAGCATCGGCAACAGCGGCGACCAGTCGCAGCGCAGGATGCCGGTCTCGTCCGGTGACAGGGGCAGCTCGATGGCCCGGCCCGGCCCGGCCGCGGCGGCCATCGACTCCAGCAGCATGGGCCCCTGGGCCTCGAAACTGGCCGCGCCGATACCGCAGACCATGGCGGCGGCACCGTCGAACAGCCGGCCCACCGCGCTGGTGACGGGGCAGTTCAGCCCCTGTTCCCAGGCGATGCGCGCGAGATCCATGTTCTCCGGCCCGTCCGCGTAGTCCAGCCCGCAGGCCCAGTGCATGGCAGCGGCGCTGCGCCAGGGCTCCCGTCCCGCCTTGTCGCCGCCGGGCAGGGCGATGGTGCGCATGCTCGCCACCCGGAGCCAGGCGCCGGGGCGGCCGAGGAAGGCCTCGCCGCCCCACAGCGTGCCGTCTGCGCCGTAGCCCACGCCGTCCCAGGCGAACACCAGCCAGGGACCGCCGCCGCCATGTTCGGCGGCGAGCGCCGAGGCATGGGCCACGTGGTGGAAGACCGTCTCCACGGGCAGGCCCGAACGCCGGGCCCAGCGGTGGGTGTCGTAGCCGGGATGGGCGTCGGCGATCATCCGGCGGGCCTCCACGCCGTAGAGCGACTGCAGGTCCGCGGCCACCTGCTCGAAGACCTGCATGCTGCGCGGCGTGCCCATGTCGCCGATGTGGGGGGAGACCACCACCCGGTCCTCCCAGGCCAGCGCCAGGGTGTTCTTCATGTGGCCGCCGACGGCGAGCACGGGCTCGGGCTGGCGCCAGGGCAGGGTGAGTTCCCGCGGCGCGCAGCCCCGGCCGATGCGGATGGGCCGCACGCGGCCGCCCACCCGGCGGAAGACCGGGTCGTCGGCCGGCCGGACGATGGGGCGGTCATGTTGCACGAAGGCATCGGCGATACGCGCGAGCCGGCGCTCCGCCTCGTCGTTGTCCGTCAGTACCGGCTCGCCGCTGATATTGCCGGAGGTGGCCACCAGGGGGGCGCCGAAGTCCGCCGTGAGCAGCTGGTGCAGCGGGCTGTAGGGCAGGAACACGCCGAGTTCCGCCAGGCCGGGCGCGAGGTTTCCGGCCAGCGGGCAGTCACGGCGGCGGGCGGCAAGTACGATGGGCCGCACGGGGCCCAGAAGCTCCTCCGCCTCCTCCGGGCGCAGCTCCACGGAGCCGCGCACGGCGTCGAGCCCGTCCCCGCCGGTCAGCGGGAACATTACGGCCAGCGGCTTGTGCGGCCTGGGTTTGCGCTCGCGCAGGCGAGCGACTGCGTCGGCATCGGCAGCTGCGCACATCAGGTGGTAGCCGCCGATGCCCTTCACCGCGAGGATCTCGCCGGCGTGCAGCCGCGCCACCGCGGCGGCGATGGCGTCCTCGCGTTCCGCCACCGTCTCGCCGGCTGCGCGCAGCGTCACCGACGGCCCGCACACCGGGCAGGCCACGGGCTCGGCGTGGAAGCGGCGGTCCGTGGGGTCCAGATACTCGCGCTCGCAGTCCGGGCACAGGGGGAAGGCCGACATGCTGGTGTTCGGCCGGTCGTAGGGCAGCGACTCGATCAGCGTGTAGCGGGGGCCGCACTGGGTGCAGTTGATGAAGGGATAGCGATGGCGGCGGTCGGCGGGGTCCGCCAGCTCCCGCCGGCAGTCCTCGCACATGAAGTAGTCCGGCGGCACGAAGATGCGCGGCGTCTCGGAGACGGCGCTCTCCAGGATGCGGAAGCCGTCGAAGCCGGCTTCCTCCACCGGCTCGTCGGCGGTCAGCTCCGGCCGGGACAGGGGCGGCGCATCGGCGATCAGCGCGTCGCGGAAGCGGGCCACCGCCTCGGGGGTGCCCTGGGCCCGGAGTTCCACTTCGCCGAGCTGGTTGCGCACCCAGCCAGCGATGCCGTGCGCGTGGGCGAGACGGAAAACGAACGGACGGAACCCCACGCCCTGGACGTGGCCCGTCAGGCAGATCCGGCGTGTCTCGCGGGCCGCGGCGTCTGCCGCCCGCTCAGCCAGCCGCGGACCCGGCTTTCTTGCGGCCTTCCCAGACATTCTCGCGCATGCCGGCGGACCACCAGATGCGGCAGGCGCCCTCGTCGGAGACCATGCATGGGCCGATAGGCTTGCGCGGTGTGCAGGCGACGCCGTACAGGCGGCACTCGTTGGGATAGATCTTGCCGAGTACGACCGAGGCGCAGTCGCAGCCCGGCGGCATCTCGCCCACCCGCTTGCGGGAGTCGTCCGCGTAGGAGGGGAAGGTGAGCCGCGCGTCGTGCTGCTCGTATTCCTTGCGCAGGCCGTAACCGGAGTTCGGGATGGTGCCGATGCCGCGCCAGGTGGCGTCCTGCACCTGCATGACCCGCTCGAGGCAGCCGCGCGCCATCTCGTTGCCGCCCGGGCGCACCACCTCGGGGTAGCAGTTGTCGAGGAAGCGCTTGCCCTCGATGAGCTGGCGCAGCACCGAGTACATGGCCGCCAGCAGCGTGTCGGCGCGGAAGCCGGCCACGGCGGCCGGGATGCCGTGCTTCTCGGGCACGAAGGACCACTCTTCCGGCCCCATCACGGTGGAGACGTGGCCCGGCGCGATCAGCGCGTCGAAGCCGGGCTCGCCGGACTCCAGCAGCATCGCCACGGCCGGCCAGGTGAGGCGGCCGGAGAGCAGGATACTCAGGTTCTCCGGTGCGCCTTCGGCCAGCATGGCCGCCACCGGGGCGGTGGTGGTCTCGAAGCCGGCGGCGAAGAAGACCACCCGGCGGTCCGGGTTGTCCCGGGCAAGGCGGGCCGCCTCCGTGGGGCTCGCGACGGGGCGGATGTCGGCGCCTGCGGCCTTGGCCTGCTCCAGGGAGCGCGGTTCGCGCTTCGGCGCGTTCACCGGCACCCGCAGCATGTCGCCGAAGGCCACCAGGATCACGTCCTCGTTCAACGCCAGCTGCATCGCCTCGTAGACGTCTTCCTCGGGGCAGATGCAGACCGGGCAGCCGGGGCCGGGGATGAGTTCGATCTGCGGCGGGATGGCCGTGCGCAGGCCTGCCGTGGTGATGGAGCGCTCGTGGCCGCCGCAGACGTTCATGATCCGGACCCGCTCGGGGAGCGGGAGGGCCTTCAGCTGGTCCAGCCAGTAGCGCGCGTCGTGTGCCATGTCATATCCCCCTGTCTCTTCGGCCGGCCTGTCGACCGGTCGGGGCCGGCCGGGGCCGGCTGTTGGACCGGCCTAGCGGGCGGCGGGCGCCTCGGCATGCAGATGAGCGCCATCCGGCTGCACGGCCGGACGTGCCGATTCGCCCCGTGCCACCCGCTCGCTCTGCGCGGCGAACTCCGCGCGCAGCCAGTCCAGCCACTCGCTCATGCCTTCGCCGTTCTTCACCGAGACCGACTGCATGGCGGCCGGCGTGGCCAGCTCCCGCACACAGGCCCGGGCCCGCTCCGGGTCGAACTCTTCCAGCACGGGCAGCAGGTCGCTCTTGGTCAGCAGAATGTGGTCCGCTGCCCGGAACATCACCGGGTACTTGGCCGGCTTGTCGTCGCCCTCGGGCACCGACAGCAGCGTGATGTTGCGGTGCTGGCCCAGGTCGAAGCTGGCCGGACAGACCAGGTTGCCCACGTTCTCGATAAAGACGATGTCCAGGTCTGCCAGGGACAGGCCGTGGACGGCGTCGTGCACCATGTGGGCGTCCAGGTGGCAGGCCGTGCCCGTGGCGATCTGGATGGCCGGCACGCCGTGGCGGCGGATGCGCTCGGCGTCGTTCTCAGTCTCGAGGTCGCCCTCGATGACGCCGATGCGAAGCTCCCCGGCCAGCGCCTGGATGGTGGCCTCCAGCAGCGCCGTCTTGCCGGCGCCGGGCGAGGACATCAGATTGACGGCCAGCACGCCGCTGCCGTCGAAGTGCTCCCGGTTGTGGGCGGCCTGGTGGTCGTTCTCGCTCAGCAGCCCGCGCAGCACGTCCACGCTTTCGGCGCCGCTCGCAGTGCGCTCGAACTTGCCGCCGGGACGGATGAGGTGCTGGTTACCGGCCGTGATGTTGCAGCCGCAGGTGTCACACATGTCTGGAGTCCTCCGTGGTGGCGCCGGTGTCTCCCTGTTGGACGGCGCCGGTGCGTTCGAGTTCGAGCCGTGTCAGCAGCATCTCCTCACCGCTGATAACCCGGGTGCGCCAGTCGCCGCATTCGCCGCACAGCAGGCGGTTCGCCCTGGCGTCCGTCTCGCTGCCGCACACAGAGCATTCTACCCGGATCGGGGCTTCGTCGATGAGCAGTTCCGCCTCCTCGGCGATGGTGGCGCCGGCGGCCAGCGGCCAGGCGCGGCGCAGCAGCTCCGGCTCCACGCCGGACAGCGGGCCGATGGCGAGGTGGATGGCGGTTACCCGGGCCGCGGACTCCCGCCGGGCGATGTCCTCCACCTGCCCGATGAGCGCCTGGCAGACGGAGAGCTCATGCATCGGCTGCCGCGAGCACCTGGTCGAAGAGCTCCCAGCTGGAGGCCGCTTCCTCTTCCGTAACCTTCTGGATGGCGTAGCCGACGTGCACGAGAACGTAGTCCCCTGGTTCGACGGTCTCGCCCTGCAGCATGAACAGGCTCACCTCGCGTTCCACGCCCTTCGCTTCGCAGCGAGCGCTGAATTCGTCGACGGACTGGACCTGCATCGGGACTGCGAGACACATGCGTAAAACCCCCTTCACGCGGTACTGACTTGCCGTTGGCGCGAGAATGCACCGAGTGGCGAAGGATAACTACCCCGGGCGCCGCCAACCGTAAGTAATAACGCCTATTCTAATACGCGATGCGGCCGGTAACTTACCCTTAACCAGAGCAGCGGTAGCTCTTCTCCCCGTTTTCGGCGGCCGAGGGGGCGGATGCCGGCCGGTCCAGACAGCAAAATCCATTACACTGTGCCCCGCGCCGCCGGGCGGGAGGCCCGACGGCCCGATTTTGTGTGGAGGACCGCCGGATGGGCAGAAACTGGATGTGTTTTTCGAGGGTTTGGCGATGAGCGCGGACAAAACGGCCGTTATGGAGCCGCGCGCCGGCGATTTCGGCGAGAGCCGGCTCAAACGCCTGTTCCACGCCACCCGCCCCAAGTTCTTCCCGGCCTCGGTCCTGCCCGTCCTGGCAGGCACGGCCTGGGGCGCGGTGCAGGCGGGCGGCATCGACATCGTGGTGGCCGTGCTCGCGCTGGCCGCTACCATGCTGGTGCACGGTGCCGGCAACGTCCTGAACGACGTGGGCGACGAGACCGGCGGCAGCGACCGGCGCAATACGGCCCGCATCTACCCCTATACGGGCGGCTCGCGCTTCATCCAGAACCGCATCATGTCTACCGCGGAGATGGCCCGCTGGGGTATCCAGATGCTGGCGCTGGCCGGGCTTATCGGCCTGGTGCTGATCGCGCTGCGGGGCATCGGCGTGCTGTGGTTCGGACTGGCGGGCGTTGCCCTCGGGGTCGTGTATTCCCTCGGCCCGGTGCGCCTGTCCTCGCTGGGCCTCGGGGAACTCACCGTCGCCGTCGCCTTCGGCCTGCTGCCGGTGAGCGGTGCCGCCTGGCTGCAGACCGGCACGCTGGACCTGCCGCTCCTCGTGTTCGCCCTGCCCGTGAGTGCGTGGGTGGCCGCCATCCTGCTCATGAACGAGGTGCCCGACGTCGACGCCGATGCCGCCGTGGGCAAGGCGACCCTGCCGGTGCGCTTCGGCCCCACGGCGACGGCGGGCATTTACGTGGGGCTGCACCTGGTGGCGGCGGCCTCGACGCTGTGGCTGACCGCCGAGGGCTATCTGCCGCTGCTCGCGCCCGCCGTGCCGTTCGTGCTGCTGGCCCTGTCGCTGCGGATCGCGGGCGCCGTGCGCCGGTCCGCTGCGGATCCGGCCGGCGTGCGCGGCGCGATCGAGTTCACGCTGGCCAGTCATACCATCGGGTGTCTCTGGGCGACCGGCTGTGTGCTGTTCACACTCTGGTGGTAATGATCCGGTGACAGAACCCCGCCATTCCGAGATACGCAGGTTCAGGATCCGCAAGGGCCTGGACATCCCCCTGGCCGGCAAGCCGGAGCAGGTGATCGAGCCCGCGCGCAGCGTGGGCAGCGTCGCGCTGGTCGGACTCGACTACATCGGCCTCAAACCGCGGATGGCCGTGCAGCCCGGCGACCGCGTGCGGCTCGGGGATCTCCTGTTCAGCGACAAGCAGACGCCGGGCGTGACCTATACGGCGCCCGGCGCCGGCGTGGTCCGCGACGTCAACCGGGGGCTGCGGCGGGTGCTGCAGTCCGTGGTGATCGATCTCGACGGCGACGAGGCCGTGGACTTCGGCAGCGTCGCGGTGGGCGACCTGGAGGCCCTGGACGGCGCCGCCGTGGAGGAGAAGCTGCTGGCCGCCGGCCTCTGGCCCGCGTTGCGCACCCGACCCTTCAGCAAGGTGCCCGCACCGGGCACCCGACCCCACGCCATCTTCGTCAAGGCCACGGACACCCATCCGCTGGCGCCGGACGCCGAGGTGGTGGTGGCGGATGCGGCGGAGGATTTCACCGCGGGCCTGCGCCTGCTGGCCAGGCTCACCGAGGGCGCCGTCTACGTCTGCACCGGTCCGGAATCCCGCATCCCGGTGCCGGAAGGCGAGCCCTTCGTCCACGCCGAGTTCTCCGGGCCCCATCCCGCCGGGCTGCCGGGTACCCACATCCACTTCCTTGAGCCGGTCAGCGAGAACAGGACCGTCTGGACCATCGGCTCCCAGGACGTGATCGCCTTCGCCCGGCTCTTCGTCACGGGGCGGCTGCCCACCGAGCGCATCATCTCCATCGCCGGGCCCATGGTGCGCCGGCCCCGGCTGCTGCGCACCCGGGCGGGCGCGAGCACCGAGGACCTCATCGCCGGGGAGCTGGACGACGACACCGACACACGGGTGATCTCCGGCTCCGTACTTGGCGGCCGGCGTGCGAGCGACTGGGCCGCCTGGCTGGGCCGCTATCACAACCAGCTCACGGCGCTGCCCGAAGGCCGGGAACGGGAGTTCCTGGGCTGGGCGCTGCCGGGGTCGAAGAAGTTCTCGGGCATACGGGCCTATACCGGGCCCGTGCTGAAGAAAGGAGGGTTCCATCTGACGACCTCCCAGAATGGCAGCCCCCGGGCCATGGTGCCCATCGGCAACTTCGAGCGGGTGATGCCGCTCGACATCCTGCCGGCGCCGCTGCTGAAGGCGCTGGTGGTGGGCGATACCGAGGCCGCGCGCAAGCTCGGCTGCCTGGAACTGGACGAGGACGACGTGGCGCTGTTCTCGTTCGTGTGCTCCGGCAAGTACGACTATGGCCCCGCCCTGCGCGAGAACCTGGCCGATATCGAGAAGAACGGCTGATGAAACCACTGCGGCGATTCCTGGACCGGCTGCACCCGCTGTTCGCCAAGGGCGGGCGCTACGAGAAGTACTACGCCCTCTACGAGATGGTGGACACGCTCCTCTATACCCCGTCGGACGTCACCCGCAGTGCGCCCCACGTACGCGACGCCCTGGATCTGAAGCGGGTGATGAGCATGGTGGTGTTCGCCGTCATGCCGTGCGCGCTGGTGGGCATGTGGAATATGGGGCTGCAGGCCAACACCGCCATGGCCGACATGGGCGTGGCGGGTCTGGACGGCTGGCGCGGCGCCATACTCGCGCTGCTCGGCGTGGGTTACGATCCGGCGAGCTTCTACGACAACTTCATGTACGGCGCCGCGTTCTTCCTGCCTCTGTACGTCGTCACGCTGGCGGCCGGCGGTTTCTGGGAGATGCTGTTCGCAGGCATCCGCAACCACGAGGTGAACGAGGGCTTCCTGGTCACCTCGATACTGTACGTGCTCATCCTCGCGCCGACGACGCCGCTGTGGCAGGCCGCGCTCGGCATCAGTTTCGGCGTGGTGATCGGCAAGGAGGTATTCGGGGGCACCGGCAAGAACTTCCTGAACCCGGCGCTCACCGGCCGTGCCTTCCTCTATTTTGCCTATCCGGTGCAGATGTCCGGCGACGCGGTGTGGACCGCGGCGGAGGGTTTCACGGGCGCGACGCCGCTGGGTCTCGCCGCCATCGACGGCATGGCCGGCATCGCCGAGGCGGGGGTCACCTGGGGGCAGGCTTTCGTCGGCTCCATCCAGGGCTCCGTGGGCGAGACTTCGGCGCTGGCCTGCCTGATCGGTGCGGTGATACTGATCTATACCGGTATCGCCTCCTGGCGCATCATCGTCGGCTGCATCATCGGCCTGATCGTGCCGGTGCTGCTGTTCAACCAGATGGATGCGAGCTCGAACCCGATGCTCGCCATGCCCTGGCACTGGCACCTGGTCACCGGCGGCTTCCTGTTCGGTGCGGTGTTCATGGCCACGGATCCGGTAAGCGCGGCGCAGACGGATACGGGCCGCTGGATCTATGCCATCCTCATCGGCGTGCTGACCGCGCTGATCCGGGTGGTGAACCCCGCCTATCCGGAAGGGATCATGCTGGCCATTCTGTTCGGCAACATTTTCGCGCCTGTCATCGACTATTTCGTGGTGCAGGCCAATATCAAGCGGAGGGTGAGACGCAGTGTCTGAGGAACACAAGGCGCACGACGCCGGCCGCGGCGCCCGCAAGGGGTTCAACCGGGAGAGCATAAAGAACGTGCTCATCGTCGCGGTGAGCCTGTCACTGGTCTGCTCGGTGCTGGTCTCCGCCACGGCGGTGATCCTGAAGCCGATGCAGGAGCGCAACGAAGCGCTGAACATGAAGAAGAACGTGCTGCTGGTGGCCGGCCTGCTCGAGCCGGGCATCGACATCGAGGAGCGCTTCGGGATGGTCGAGACCCACATCGTGGATCTGGCCACCGGGGAATACCACGACGAGATCGACCCGGCCGAATACGACATGATCGAGGCGGCCAACGACCCCGCGATGTCCGTCGACATCCCGGCCGGGGAAGACATCGCCGGCATCGGCCGCCGGGCGAAGTATGCCGAGGTGTACATCCTGCGCGACGAGGCCGGCGGCGTGGAGACGGTCATCCTGCCGGTCTACGGCATGGGGCTGTGGTCCACCATGTACGGCTTCATCGCCCTCGGCCCGGACGGCAGCACCGTGCAGGCGCTGAAGTTCTACAAGCACGCCGAGACGCCGGGCCTCGGCGGCGAGGTAGACAACGAGCAATGGCTCGCCAACTGGCCGGGCAAGCGTATCTACGACGAGGAGGGGGACATCCGCATCCGCGTGGCGAAGGGCACCGTGGGCGCTGCCGCCGGCTGGACGGGCGCCACCGCCCGTGGCGGTGCCGCCATATTTCAGGTCGATGGCATCTCCGGGTCGACGCTGACCTCCCGGGGCGTCACCAACCTGTTGCATTACTGGATGAGCGATGACGCCTACCGGCCCTACCTCGAGAAGGTCTGGAGACGCAGCGTGGAGCAGTCATGAACGGACAGCCGAAGAAAGTCATACTCGATCCGCTGGTCGACAACAACCCGATCACGCTGCAGGTGCTCGGCATCTGCTCGGCGCTCGCGGTCACCACCTCGCTGGCGCCGA
Organism: uncultured Woeseiaceae bacterium; assembly: GCA_964428605.1. GTDB lineage: Bacteria > Pseudomonadota > Gammaproteobacteria > Steroidobacterales > Woeseiaceae > Lentisalinibacter. Next base: position 27,886 of record CAYRZI010000010.1, on the reverse strand, counting down.
CGCTGCTGATGTGCCTGGCGCTCACCAGCGTCGCCGCGTTCGCCAACGCCGGCGTGAGCCTGATCAGGAACCGGATCCCGTCGAATATCCGCATCATCGTGCAGATGACCATCATCGCCTCGCTGGTGATCATGGTGGACGAGGCCCTCAGGGCATTCGCCTTCGATGCGAGCCGCCAGCTGTCGGTATTCGTCGGGCTGATCATCACCAACTGCATCGTGCTGGGCCGCGCCGAGGCCTTCGCCATGAAGAACGGCGTGGGCATGAGCTTCCTGGACGGCCTCGGCAACGGGCTCGGTTACAGCATCATCCTGATCGCGGTGGCCGTGGTGCGCGAGCTGTTCGGCGCCGGCACTCTGCTCGGCGTCCAGATACTGCCGCTGATCAGCGAGGGCGGCTGGTACGAGCGCAACGGCATGATGCTGCTGCCGCCCAGCGCGTTCTTCATCATCGGCATGCTGATCTGGGCCATCCGCACCTGGAAGCCGGAGCAGAAGGAGGAGCCGGAGTTCCAGATCCATGAAGTGCACCGCACCGAGGTGATGTGATGGAGGCCCATCTCAATCTCCTCGTCAAGGCGATCTTCGTCGAGAACCTGGCGCTCGCCTTCTTCCTCGGCATGTGCACCTTTCTCGCGGTCTCGAAGAAGATCGAGACCGCGCTCGGCCTCGGGCTGGCCGTGGTGGCGGTGCAGAGTATCACCGTGCCGGTGAACAACCTGATCTACAACGTCTTCCTGGCCGAGGGGGCGCTCGCGTGGGCCGGCCTGCCGGACGTCGACCTCTCGTTCCTCGGCCTCGTGAGCTACATCGGCGTGATCGCCGCGCTGGTGCAGATCCTGGAGATGACCCTGGATCGTTACGTGCCAGCACTCTACAACGCGCTCGGCATCTTCCTGCCGTTGATCACGGTCAACTGCGCCATCCTCGGCGGCACCCTGTTCATGGTGGAGCGCGACTACACCTTCTCCGAGTCGGCGGTGTACGGCTTCGGCAGCGGGGTGGGCTGGGCGCTCGCCATCGTGGCGCTGGCGGGCATCCGGGAGAAGCTGAAATACAGCGACGTGCCCGAAGGCCTGCAGGGCCTCGGCATCACCTTTATCATCACCGGGCTGATGTCGCTCGGTTTCATGGGCTTTTCGGGGATACAGCTCTGATGACGGCATCCGGCGCAACACTGCAGATTTCACTCGGCGTAACCCTGTTCACGGCCATCATCCTCGTGCTGGTGACCGTCATCCTGCTGGCGCGACGCAAGCTGGTGGCCACGGGCGAGGTGGACGTGCTCGTCAACGGCGAGCGCCACCTGGACATGCCGGTGGGCGTGAAGCTGCTCGGCGGGCTGGCCGACTCCGGCCTGTTCATCGCCTCGGCCTGCGGCGGCAAGGGCACCTGCGGTCAGTGCAAAATGCAGGTGCTCTCCGGCGGCGGCGCGGTGCTGCCCACCGAGGCCTCGATCCTGTCCCGCCGGGAGATGGACGAGAACTGCCGCCTGTCCTGCCAGGTCACGGTAAAACAGGACATGGAGGTGCGCGTGCCGGACGAGGTGTTCGGCGTGCGCAAGCTCGACTGCAAGGTGGTCTCGAACCACAACGTGGCCACCTTCATCAAGGAGCTGAAGCTCGCACTGCCCGAGGACGAGGAACTCGACTTCCGCGCCGGCGGCTACATCCAGATCGAATGCCCGGCCCATGACGTGAAGTTCAGCGACTTCGACGTGGAGGAGCGCTTCCGCGAGGACTGGGACCGCTACGACCTCTGGCGCTACGAGTCGCACACGAAGGAGAAGGTGGAGCGGGCCTACTCCATGGCGAACTACCCGCTGGAGAAGGGTATCGTGATGCTGAACGTGCGCATCGCCACACCGCCGCCCGGCGCCGACAAGGACGTGCCGCCCGGGGTGGTCTCGTCCTGGATCTTCTCGCTGCAGCCCGGCGACCCGGTCACGATATCCGGACCGTTCGGCGATTTCTTCGCGAAGGAAACGCAGGCGGAGATGGTCTTCGTGGGCGGTGGCGCCGGCATGGCGCCCATGCGCGCCCACATCTTCGACCAGCTCGAGCGTATCCGGACGGACCGCAAGATGACCTTCTGGTACGGCGCGCGCAGCAGGCGCGAGATGTTCTACGTGGAGGACTTCGACCGCCTCGAGGCCGAGAACGACAACTTCGACTGGCATGTGGCACTGTCCGACCCGCTGCCCGAGGACGATTGGGAGGGGCCCACCGGCTTCATCCACGAGGTGCTCTACGAGCAGTACCTCAAGGACCATCCGGCGCCTGAGGACTGCGAGTACTACCTGTGCGGCCCGCCCATGATGAACGCGGCCGTGATCAAGATGCTGGAGGACCTCGGCGTCGAGCGCGAGAACATCATGCTCGACGACTTCGGCGGCTGATCACCGTGACCGCCCGGCACCACCGGCCCGCATCCGCCTGGCTCGTTCTCGCCGCGCTGGCGCTGGCCGCCTGCGGCAGCGACGAGGGCGCGCCGGAGGCCCACATCACCGGTGCCACCATGGGCACCACCTACAGCGTGCGCGTGGTAGACCCGCCGCCCGGCACGGCTATCGACGAACTCACCCGGGGCATCGAGCGCGCGCTGGAGGACGTCAACCGGCGCATGTCGACCTGGCGGGACGACTCGGAGATCTCGCTGTTCAACGCTGCCCCTGCCGGCGAGTGGTTCGCCGTCTCCGCGGACACGGCGGCCCTGGTCGCGATGGCCGGCGCGGTGAGCCGCATGAGCGACGGCGCCTTCGACGTCACCGTGGGACCCGTGGTGGACCTGTGGGGATTCGGGCCGGAACCGGTGCGGGTGACGCCGCCCGCGGAGGGCGAGGTCGCCAGCGCGCTGGCGCGCGTGGACCATACCGCGCTGGAGAGCCGGGACGACCCGCCGGCATTGCGCAAGAGCGAGGCGAGCCTGGCCGTGGACCTGTCTGCCATCGCCAAGGGCCATGCCGTGGACCGGGTGGCCGCGGTGCTTGCGCAATCCGGTATCGGCAACTACCTGATCGAGGTGGGCGGCGAGCTGCGCGTGGCCGGCCACAACCGCCGGGGCGAGCCCTGGACCGTGGCCATCGAGGATCCGCTGGCCGCGGGCCGGGCCGTGCACCGGGTGCTGAACGTCTCCGATACGGCTGTCGCCACCTCCGGGGACTACCGCAATTTCTTCGAGTACGAGGGCAGACGCTACTCCCACACTATTGACCCGCGCACCGGCTGGCCTGTATCACATGATCTGGTGTCGGTGACGGTGCTGGACGAGAGCGCGGCGCTGGCGGACGCGCTGGCTACGGCGCTGCTGGTGCTCGGGCCCGAGGCCGGCGGCCAGCTGGCGGAGCGGGCCGGCGTGGCGGCCTATTTCCTCGTCCGCAGCGGCGACGGCGTGATGGCGAGGTGGACTTCCCGCTTCGCCGAGAGAGAGGTGATGTGATGTCGACGGTACTGGTAACGGTGGTGAGCTTCCTGGTGATCCTGGTCGCGATGCTGGCGATGGCCGTCGGCGTGATGGCCGGGCGCAAACCCATCAGCGGCAGCTGCGGCGGGCTGAACGGCAGCGGCGGCTGCGAGCTCTGCTCCAACCGGGGCGAGTGCCGGCGCAAGAAGAACGAAGCCGGCGCCTGACGGCGCGGCCCGAGGGGGGAGGACGCGCATGCCTTTGAGATCGGTGCTGGTGAAAGACTGGATGGCCGCCAACCTGGTCACCCTGAAACCCGACATGGACGTGATGGACGCCGTCGCGAAGCTCGTCGAGGCGCGCATCGCCGGCGCGCCGGTGGTGGACCACCACGGCAACATGGTGGGCATGCTCTCGGAGTTCGACTGCATGAAGGTGGCGCTGGACTCCACCTACCACGGCGAATGGGGCGGCCGGGTCAGCGAGTTCATGACCAGGGACGTGATCACGGTTCCCGCCGACATGAGCATCATCGACCTGGCGCGCCGCTTTCAGGAGTCACGCCTGCGCCGCTTCCCGGTGATGGACGACACCCGGCTGGTGGGCCAGATCAGCCGCCGCGACGTGCTGCGGGCCCTGATGTCGATCGCCGAAGGGCCCCACCGCGCCTAGCCGGTTGCCGGTGCCTGACCAGCCCTCCGCTAGCCCTTTGCCATTCCCGCGGCCAGCATCTTCCTCCGCAGGAAGCTGTAGACCTCCAGCAGGGAGAGCTCCTTCGGGCAGACGTCCTGGCAGGCCATCAGGCCGAGGCAGCCGAACACGCCGTCCTCGTTCGCGACCACCTCGAACCAGTCCGCGTCCTCGCGGGTGTCCCGCGGATCCAGCATGAAGCGCGCCACCCGGTTCAGGCCCGCCGGGCCGGCGAAGTTGCTGTTCACGTTCGCGACGCCGCAGGCCGCGATGCAGCAGCCGCACTCGATGCAGCGGTCCGCCTCGTAGATGGCCTGGGCGACGTCGTCGTCCATGCGTTCCTCGACGGCGTTCTCGTCGAACGGCAGGCGCTCGTGCACCCAGCTCTCCACCTGCTCGGCCATCTGCCGGAACCAGGTGCCGGTGTCCACGGAGAGATCCCCCACCAGCTTGAAGACGGGGAGGGGATAGAGGCGGATGGTGTCGGGCAGGTCGCGGGTCAGCGTGCGGCAGCCGAGCGCCGGACGGCCGTTCACCATCATCGCGCAGGAGCCGCATACGGCCGAGCGGCAGACGAAGTCGAACTGCAGGCTCGGGTCCTGCTTCTCGCGGATCTCGTTCAGCGCGAGGAACAGGGACATGTAGGGCGCCTCGTCCAGCTCGAAGGTATCGATGTGCGGCTCGGAGGCGGGATCCTCCGGGTTGTAGCGGAAGATCTCAAAGGTGAGCTTCCGGCCCCGGGGAATGGTCTTCGGGGAGCCGGCTGGTGCGGCCTGCTCACTCATGCGTTCACTCCGGTCTGCTTCCAGTGGCCCCAGTTCATGCGGCTGCCGAACTCCTCCTGCGTGGGCAGGCGGCCCTCGGCGGCCTGGGTGGCGGCCACGGTGTCGTTGTAGGCTTCGACGGTGTCGGCCATCGCCACCCGGTCGTCGCTGCCGTAGCCGCGGTGGCCCGGCGGCAGGTCGATGAGACCCACCGGCTCATAGGAGAGTGCAGGTTCCCGCGCGCCCTGCGGCCAGCGCGCCAGCGTGCGGTTCAGCCACTCGGCGTCGTCGCGCCGGGGATAGTCGGTGCGGTAATGGGCGCCGCGGCTCTCGGTGCGAGCCAGCGCGCCTTCGGCGGCAATCAGGCACAGCCGCAGCATGCCCTCGAGCTTCAGCGCGAAGGTGAGCTCCGGGTTCATGCCCGGAGTCTTCGTGCGCAGCACCGCGCGCCGGCAGTCGTCCAGCAGCTGACGGAAAGTGGCCGCTGCCTGCTCCAGTTCCTCGCCCGTCCGGAAGATGCCCACCTTGTCCATCATGGTGTCGCCCATGGCGTCCCGGATGGCGAACACGCCCGGGCCGTCGCCGCTGCGCTCCAGCCAGTCGCGGGCGGTCGCCTCGGCCGCCGCTACGCCGTCGAGGGCGAGCCGGGTGTTCGCGTCCAGCGTCTCGGCAGCGGCGAACTCCGCGACCCGGCGGCCCACCATACGACCGGCCACGATGGTCTCGGCCAGGCTGTTGCCGCCGAGCCGGTTGAAGCCGTGCATGTCCCAGCAGGCGGCCTCGCCGGCGGCGAACAGACCCCGCATGCCGTAGGCCTCACCGTCCTTGTTGGTGCGGATGCCGCCCATGGAGTAGTGCTGGGTGGGCTTCACCGGCACGAGTTCCTCGGCCGGGTTGATGCCGACGAAGTCGCGGCAGATGTCCCACACCTCGCGCAGCTTCGTGCGCAGGTGCTGTTCGCCCAGGTGGCGCAGATCCAGCCACAGATGCTGGCCGTAGGGTGTGTCCACGCCCTTGCCGTCGCGCATGCGCTGCATCATGTGGCGGGAGACGATGTCGCGGCTGGCCAGCTCCTGTTTCTCCGGCTCCGCCTCCACCATGAAGCGCCTGCCGTCCTTGTCGAGCAGATAACCGCCGTCGCCCCGGCAGCCCTCGGTGATCAGGATGCCGCTCGGCGCGAGGCCCGTGGGGTGGAACTGGATGGCCTCCATGTTGCCGAGCGGCACCCGGCCGGTGGCCAGTGCGATGGCCGCGCCGGTGCCCTCGTTGATGGTGGCGTTGGTGGTGTGCTGGCCGTACACCCGGCCGAAGCCGCCGGTGGCGATCACGGTAGCCCTGGCCAGGAAGGCGAGATGGCGGCCGGTGCGCAGGCAGCGCGCCACGGCGCCCCAGCAGCGGTCCTCGTCGTGGAGCAGGGAGACGGCCTCCATGCGGTCGCGCACGGTGATGCCGAGGCGGACGACCTCGCTGTCCACTGCGTAGAGCACGGCGTGGCCGGTGCCGGCCGCGGCATAGCAGGCGCGCCACTTGGCGGTGCCGCCGAAGTCCCGGTGCATGATCAGCCCGGCCTTCTCGGCGGGCTCGTCGATCTCCACCCGCTCGCCCTTGATGAAGTAGCTGTTGCGGCCCGGCCGCACCCGGGTCCAGGGCACGCCGAAATGGGCGAGTTCGCGCACGGCGACGGGCGCCTCCTCGGCGAACAGGCGCGCCACCTCCTGGTCTGCGCCCCAGTCGGAGCCGCGTACGGTGTCCAGGAAGTGCCAGTCCGGATTGTCGCCCTCGGCCTTGACGCAGTTGCCGAGTGCCGCCTGCATGCCGCCCTGGGCCGCGCAGCTGTGGCTGCGGCGGGGCGGGACGAGGGAGAGTACCGTGACCTCGTGCCCGGCCGCCGCCGCCTCGATGGCCGCGCGCTCGCCGGCCAGGCCGCCGCCGATCACCAGTACATCGGTGGTGACGATGCGCCCGTCGCTCACGAGCCTTCCAGCAGGAATGCGAACGGCGGATCGATGACGCCGGCCAGCACGGCGATGGTGACGGCGCCGACCACCAGCACGCCCCAGAAGATCACCTGCTCCAGCCGGTACAGCGTGCGGCGGCTGAGCCAGCGGTCAGCGCCCCATTTCACGAACAGGCGATACAGCCCGACGGCCAGGTGGAAGGTCACCGCCAGCACCAGGCCGGCGTAGAGCACCCACAGGCCGGCGCGCACCCGCTCCATGGATACCGCCGCCTCGATGCCGCGGATCTCGCCGTACAGGGGCGTGAACACGTCCATCGCCACCAGCACGAGGTGGAAGCTGCCGAGTACCAGGATGATCATGCCGGTGCGCACCTGCCAGATCCACAGCATGGACTCGACGTGGGGACGGAACGCCTCGCCGCCCGTAGCGCCGGACTCCCGCAACGCTTTCGCCATCGCGGTCATGCGCTTGCGCTCGGCCAGCTGGGCGGGGATCTTGCGGCTGGCCATCACCGCGTGCACCAGGAACAGTACGATCACGCCGATGACCGTCGGCTGGGCGATCCAGAACTCCTCCAGCAGCATGGCTACCTCGTCGTAGGCGACGGTGCCGAACAGGATCGAGGCCTCGAAGGTCATGTGGCCGAACATGAACAGCGCCAGCGCGAGGCCCGTGGCGCCGCTGGCGATCTCGTAGCGGAGCTGGGACCGGGCCCGGCGCACCGGGTCCGAGACCCCGGTTGTGAACGTGCTGGATGGCAAGAGAAACCCTCCCTGCGCCGGTTATCCCGGTCACGAGGGTCAGGATCAATACGTAGGTTCCGCGGGCGGGATGCCGGTTTGCCGCCGTCCTCAGGTGCTGCGGACGGCCGCCCGGCGCTGCGCGGCCTCCGCACGCCGGGCGATCTCGTTGGTGGTGCCGTTGAACAGGAACAGATGGGCGGGCAGCAGCGCATACCAGTACATCAGCCCCCAGATGCCGGCGGGATGCCAGTAGGCGGTCATGCGCACGCGGCTGCCGGTCTCCGTGGCCTTCACCTCGAATTCCAGCACGCCGCCGCCGGGCGCGCGCATCTCCATCAGCAGGGTGAGGCGCTCGTCCGGTATCAGCCCGATTACCCGCCAGCCGTCGAACACGTCCCCCACGCGGAGCTGGGTCGGATGGCGCCGCCGGCGTCGCATGGACGCACCGCCCACCAGCCAGTCGAGGATGCGCCGCAGCCGCCACATCCAGTTGGCATAAAAGAAGTCGCCGCGCCGCCCGATCTGGACGATCTCGCGGAACACCGCCTCCGGCGGCGCGTCCACCTCGGATTCGCCGCTGGCACGCTTGGCGTAGAAGGCGTAGTCCGGGTTCCATTCCCGGCAGGCCATGGAACCCTCGACCCAGCGTCCCTCCACGGTATGGGTCTTCTCGGACTCCAGCGCGGCTTCCGCCGCCTCGCGGAAGGTCAGCAGCCGCTGGGGGATCAGCTTGCGGATGGCGCGGTCATCGGCGATGTAGTCGTGGGCCAGACCCTCGATGAGTGCTGCGGCAATCTTCGTCGGCACCGCGGTGATGAGCCGCAGCCAGTAACTGGAGAGTTTCGCCGTGAGCACCGGGACGTTGAGGATGCGCACCTTCTTGCCGCGGATCTCGCCGTAGGTGCGCATCATCTCCTCGTAGGTGCAGATCTCCGGCCCGCCCACCTCGAAGACCGGGTCGTCGGTCACCTCGGCCCGCGCCACGCCCGTGAGATAGGTCAGCAGGTCCTCCAGCGCGATGGGTGTGGAGCGCGAGCGGACCCAACGGGGCGTGATCATCAGGGGCAGGTGGTTCACCAGGTCGCGCATGATCTCCCATGCGGCCGAACCGGGGCCGATGATCATCGGCGCCTGCAGCTCGATCACCTGGCAGCGGGCGCCGCGCAGAATCTCGCCAGTCTCCAGCCGCGCCCGCAGATGCTGGGACTTCGGCTCCTCCGGGGCCAGCCCGCCCAGGTATACGATGCGCCCGACGCCGGCTTCGTCCGCGGCGGTTACCAGATTCCGGGCGCCGCGGCGCTCCAGCTCGGCGAAGTTGCCGCCCGCCGCCATCAGGTGGACCAGGTAGAAGACCACGTCGGCTCCGTCGACGGCGCGGCGCAGCGAATCGGCGTCCAGCACGTCGGCCTCCGCAAGCTCCACGTCGTGCCAGCCCCGCGCCGCGAGGACGTCCGTGTTGCGGGAGGTGGCCCGCACGTCCCAGCCCTCCTCGAGCAGACGGGGTACGAGATTGGTGCCGATGTAGCCGCTGGCACCCACGACCACGGCCTTGCGTCCGGCACCGGGCCGGTTCTGTCGCTCGTCTGTGTCCATAGTGCCTAGTCTAGCTTGCCCGACGGTTCGTGATGCGCCGTTCGACCGCGCTGGCCAGCCGCTGTTCATGCTGCGGCGATTCCGTGTCCACCACCACGACGTGGTCGATCTCTGCTGCGCCCGGGGGCTCCACGGCATCGAGCTGGCGGCGCATGACGGTCACACCGGCCTCGGAGGCCTCCCGCGTCTCCCCGCTGCGCGCGGTCAGGCGGCGCTCCAGCTCGGCCTCGCCGGCGGTGCAGTGCACGATCAGAACGGGGACGTCCAGCCGTGCCGCCAGTTCCAGGAAGGGCCGGCGGCGACCTTCCTCGATGAAGGTGGCGTCGATCACCGCCGGCAGGCCGGCGTCCAGCAGGCCTTCGGCGAGACCGGCGAGCCGGTCGAACACGCGGTCGCTGGTCTCCGGGCGATAGAGCTCCTCGTCGAGGCCGGCTGCGGCACTGTCGGCGTCCGGCGCCAGGCCGAACAGCCGCTTGCGCTCCACGTCCGAGCGCAGGCGGATCGCCGAGAAGCGGGCGGCCATGCCCTCGGCGACGGTGGACTTGCCGCTGCCGGAGACCCCCATCATCAGGCACAGGAAGCGGGGCAGCCGCCGCCGGCCGGCCGCCGCCAGGGCGAGGTAGCGCCGGTAGGCCGATAGGTCCGGCGGTTCGTCGTCGCCGGCGAGCGCGGCTAACAGGCTGATCTTCGCCCGCACCATGGCCAGGTAGACGTCGTAGAAGGCGTGCAGTGCCAGCCCGGCGTAGTCGCCGGTGTACTCGAGCCAGGTATTCAGCACCCGGTTCGCCAGGCCGGGCAGCTCCCGGCTGTCGAGGTCCATGACCACGAAGCCGATCTCGCACTGGATGTCGATGAGCCGGAAGTCGGGATTGAACTCGATGCAGTCGAAGGCGAGCACCCGGTCGTCCATCAGCACGATGTTGTTCAGGTGCAGGTCGCCGTGGCACTCGCGCACGAAACCCTCGTCCAGGCGCCGCTGCATGAGGGGCTCGAGCCGTTCGGAGTCCGCCAGGGAGGCCTCGGCCAGCTCGTGCAGCCCCCGCCGGTCGGCCTCGGCCGGAAGTGCCTCGTCGATCTGGCGGAAATTCTGCCGGGCCGCGGCCAGCAGGGCGGCCGGCGTACCGGCGCCGTCCGGGGTATCCGGCCGCACCGGCTCCAGACCGTTGTGGAAGCGCGCGATGGTACGGCCGAGTTCGCGGCAGCGTGCCGGCGTGAGACGGCCCTCGTCCGCCGCGCGGCTGGCGAGACGGCGCTGGTCGAACTGGCGCATGCGCACGGCGTAGTCGACGACCTCGCCGCTGCCGCCCACCGATGGCCGGCCCCCGTCCTGCGTGATCTCCACCACGTCCAGGTAGAGCTCGCGGGCGAGCCGCCGGTTCAGCCGCAGTTCCTCGCGGCAGAAATGCCGGCGGGACTCCAGGGTGGAGAAATCGAGGAAGCCCATCTCCACCGGCTTCTTGATCTTGTAGGCGTACTCGCCGGTGAGGACGACCCAGGAGATGTGGGTCTCGATGAGTCTGAGGTCGCCGACCGGATGCGGGAAGGCGTCCGGGCGGAGGAGCGCTCTGACCGCGGCGGCGTCCATGGTGCTCGGCCCTCCTGCGGGCCTCAGCCGGCGGTAAAGAGTGGATTCAGGTCTGCATAGATGCTGTAACGCTGGATCAGACCGTCGCTCAGCACGAAGACGTTGCAGAACGGCAGGGTGACCTCGCTGCCGTCGTGGCGGCGGTAAGTGACGGAGCCCTCGCAGACGACGCTGTCCTCGTCCTGCCAGGTCCGGTGCAGTGTGTGGCTGAGCCCGGCGATGGCGCCGAAGAAGGCCACCGTGGCCTCGCGTATGGCGGCGTGGCCCTGCAGAGGCGCGGCCGAGCCGAAACGGTAGAGGCAGTCGGGCGTCATGAACTGCACGAACGCGTCCGCGTCGTTGGCGTCGATGGTGCCGAAAAGCCGTTCCAGCCAGTCGGCGAGTTCGCCTGCGTGTTTCATCTGTTTTCCCTGAGTGCTCGCGTACGGTTTTCGGCTTTCCCGAAAGCGGACCGCGGTGCCGCCGGCGGATTTGGACAGACGGCGGCGGGCTCCTGTCGCGATTCTGCCACAGGTGCTCTTCGTCATGTTCGATTCCGTGGCTTGTGCGCCGTGTCACGGTTGCAACAGCCATAGGTATATCCCGGTATGAAAGCCGCCCGGGCCATTTGTTAGAAAGGAGCAGCCAGACCCACAGGCACGCACTCGTGTGCCGGTAACGCAGCGTAAAGGACGGTAGCGATGAAAGGCATCAGCAGCACTGCAACCCGGCTTGCAGTCATCCTGTTCTCGACATTCCTGATCTGGGGGTGCGAGGGCGACGACGGCTCACCCGGCCCGCAGGGACCGCCGGGTGAACCGGGAGTCCCGGGCCCGCCCGGATCGCCGGCCCCGCCGTCTTCCAGCACGGTGCCGGTCGACAGTGCCGAGAGAATCAACATCGAAGTCACCAACGTGACCGTCCCGGCCGGCGGCGGCGCGCCCACCGTGGAGCTGCGTCTCACCGACGACCTCACCCGCGGTCTCGTGGGTCTGCCGGCGGGCGACATCCGCTTCGTCCTGGCCCAGCTCTCGCCGCCACCCGCAGGCAGCGGCGAGTCTGCCGAGTGGCAGGCCTACACCACGGCCGACGACGGCGGCGTGCCCGATGCCGCGGCGACCGCGGAGCGGGGCAGCGAGGGCACCTTTACGGACAACAGCGACGGTACCTATACGTATACGTTTGCCCAGGCGCTCGACGCCTACCCGGCAGGTCCGGCCTTCGACGCTACCAAGACCCATCGTCTCGGCATCGAGATCCGGGGTCAGGCGCCGATCTCCTCCAACGGCATCTACAACTTCGTGCCGGCGGGCGGCGCACCCACCTTCACCTACGACGTGGTGGATAACAACACCTGTAACGCCTGCCACGACATCCTCGAGTTCCACGGCGGGCCCCGCACCGACGTGGCCTACTGCGTGACCTGCCACAACCCGTCCTCCATCGACGGCGACACGGGCAACACCGTGGACATGAAGGCCATGATCCACAACATCCACGTCGGCCGGGACGGCTACGTGGTCGTCGGCTTCCGCGACACGGTATACGACTATTCCGACGTCGAGTTCACCCAGGACGTGCGCAACTGTCAGACCTGCCACGAGGAGAGCGATGCGGAGACCCCGCAGGCGAGCAACTGGCGGCTGGTGGCCAACCGCGCCTCCTGCGGCACCTGCCACTACGACGTGGACGGCGCCGGCGACGGCGACGACGACTGGGCCATCGAGGAAGGCGAGCATCCGCCGGGCATCAACTTCGTGGACGATACCCAGTGCCTGGCCTGCCACGGCCCGAACTCGAACACGACCAACCCCGAGGGCCAGCTCGTACGCACGGCCGAGATCCACAGGATCCCGGCACTCGAGGCGAGCGAGGACTTCGTCTACAACATCGAGGCCGTGCGCAACGTCGTGACCGGCGGTCTGGTCGAGGTGGACTACTCCGTCACCGACCCGAGCGGCACCCCATACGACCTGGACACCGATCCGGCCTTCACCAACTGCGGCAACCGCGCCAGCCGGCTGGTCGTGCTGATCGGCTGGACCACCGACGACTTCACCAACGCGGAGAACGGTGTCGAGAACGCCGAACCTCTGGGGCTGAACGCGCTCAGCGCAGATGCCGGCTGCGGTTCCGGCGTCGATCCGGACGGCGACGGCATCTACACGGTGGCCTCGACAACGGCGCTGCCGCCGAACCTGGGCGGCTCGCAGACGATTGCCGTGGCCATCGAGGGCCATCCGGCCGGCGACTTCGACGGCGACGGCGACTTCACCGACCGCGTGCCGGTCACCAACGTCATCGACTACTTCGGTATCGACGGCGCCGACGCCGTGCCGCGGAGAAATGCGGTGGCCATCGAGAAGTGCGGCGACTGCCACAACCAGCTGTCCATACACGGCAACAACCGTACGGATCAGCCCGAGGTGTGCGCGGTCTGCCACAACCCGAACGCCACGGACATCCCCGTGCGGATCGCGGACACGGAGTGCGAGACCGTGCTCGGGCTGGACGACGAGACCATCGACATGAAGTACATGGTGCACGCCATCCACGCGGGCAACACGGGCATCTGCGGCTTCCGCAGCTCGGCCCATCCGTACTTCGACGTGGTCTATCCGGGCCGACTGAACAACTGCGAGGGCTGCCACGAGCCGGACGCCTACTATCCGGTGGAGCCCGGCGAGCTTCTGGGGACGACGGTCGATTCCAATGACCCGACCACGCCGGTCGACGACCGGGTGATCTCGCCGAATACCGCGGTCTGCGCCAGCTGCCACACGGGCGAGCAGGCCCGTCAGCACATGGTGCAGAACGGCGGCGACTTCAACGCGACGAAGGCGGCGGACTCCACGCTGATCTCCTCCGGCGTCGAGACCTGCAGCGTCTGTCACGGCCCCGGCCGTTCGGCGGATGTGGGCGAGGTCCACGGCGTCGGCGAGTTCGACTTCAACTGACGGAACGGGGGCGCCCGGCGACGGGCGCCCCCTGCTCCCGTCGCTCGCTGCCCGCAATCAGCAGCCGCAGAGACGTAACGCAATGAAAGCAAGCATCTTCATCCGCCTGGCCGTCCTCGGGACGGTGCTGGCGCTGCCCACGTTCTCCCATGCGCAGGACGAAGCCGCTGCCGAGCCGGAGTACAGCCGGGACGGCGCCGACACCTGCCTGAGATGTCACCGGGACCAGGTGACGCTGGGGGTATTCCGCACGCCCCATGGCGTGCCCACCGACGAGCGCAGCCCGTTCGGTCACGACCAGCTCCAGTGCGAGGCCTGCCACGGCCCCGGCGGCGAGCACACGGGCCGGGTGCGCCGCGGCGAGCCGCGTCCGCCGGTGGTGTATTTCGGTTCGGATGAGAACGCGTCGCCGGTGGAGACGCAGAATGCCATGTGCCTGAGCTGCCACGAGTCCACCGTGCCCGTGACCTGGCACGGTACGCCTCACGATGCCAACGAGGTTGCCTGTGCGGACTGCCACAGCTCCCACAAGCCGAATGATCCGGTACTCACGACGTCCTCCCAGGCGCAGGTCTGCTACGACTGCCACCGCACCCAGGAGATCGCGGCGGCCAAGCCCTACGCCCATCCCGTGAATCAGGGCAAGATGGACTGCTCGTCCTGCCACAGCCCCCACGGCACCACTGCGGAACTGCAGATGGCGCGTCAGACGGTGAACGACACCTGCTGGCAGTGCCACGCGGAGACCCGCGGCCCGTTCATCTGGGAGCATGCCCCGGTGTCCGAGGACTGCACCGCCTGCCACGAGCCTCACGGCTCGAGCCACCCGGGCATGCTCAGCCTGCGCGGGCCCATGCTCTGCCAGAGCTGTCACTCCCAGGCCGGTCACCCCAGCGTGGCGAGTACGCCGGACGGCTTGCCGGGCGGCGGTGCGGCGTCGCAGCTGCTGCTGGGCCAGAACTGCCTGAACTGCCACACCCAGGTGCACGGTTCGAATCATCCTTCGGGATCCAAGTTGATGCGGTGACGTGATGAGCAAGCTCTCCAACAGACAATTGATTGCGCCTGTCGTGGCGATGGCGGCGCTGCCGGTCCTCGCAGGCTCGGCCCTGGCCGCACCGGATACCAGTTCGTGGGAATGCAAGCGCTGCCCCTTCGAGGAGGGCTACACCCAGGACGCGGAGGTGGGTGCCACGAACGTGAGCGACGACGCTTTCCGTTACGGCAACTTCAGCGGCTACGACGAGTCGGGCGCTTATCCGAACCTGGACGGCCAGGGTCGCTACGCCAGCGACGGCTACCAGCTGCAGTGGATGGCCGAGGACCTGGGGCTCGACTCCCGGGTGTTCGGCATCGAGGCCGGACGGCAGGGCAGCTTCGGCGTGAGCCTCGGCTATCAGGAGATCCCGGAACGGGTCTTCGCCACCACCGTGACGCCCTACCTGCAGGGCGGCGACAGCCTGCTGACGCTGCCCGGCGGCTGGGTGGACGGCCTGACCACCGGCGACATGGCGGCACTGCCCGGCGCGCTGCGCGGACAGAACATAGAGAGCGACCGCCAGATTCTGACCGTGGGCGGGGAGTACCTGCCGACCTCCCGCATCCGCCTGTTCGCCGACTACCGCCGTCAGGAGCAGGACGGCACGGCCATCTCCACCGGTTCGCTGTTCACCAACGCCGTGTACCTGCCGCGGCCCTTCGACTATGCCACCGACGAGGTGGATCTCGGCGCCCGCTACAGCCTCGGCACGGGCCAGGTGACGCTGGCCTACTACGGCTCGTTCTTCCAGAACCAGGGCGTCGGCCTCACCTGGGACAATCCCTTCACCGGGATCGACCAGGGCCGCAACGCCGAGCCCGCCGACAGCAAGTTCCAGCAGGTGAGCCTGTCGGCCAGCTACGCCTGGGTGGACTACGCGACGACCGCGAGCTTCGTGGCCGCGCTGGGTCGTGGCGAGCAGGACGACTTCCTGCTGCCCTACACCATCAACCCGAACGTGCAGGCACCGGCGCTGCCGACGCGCAGCCTCGGCGCCGAGGTGGATACGACCAAGTTGGGGCTGACGCTGACCTCACGTCCGCTGCCGAAGACGAACGTGCGCCTGGCCTGGCACTACGACGAGCGGGACAACCAGACGCCCCAGTTCACCTGGAACCGGGTGATCACGGACCTGTTCCCGACGAACGCGGCCGAGGTGAACACGCCCTACAGCTTCGAGCGTTCCCGCATCTCCCTGAGCGCGGACTACGACCTGCTGGATACGCTGACCGTGGCGGCGGGCGTGGAGCGCTACACCATCGACCGCACCTTCCAGGAGGTCGAGTCACAGGACGAGGATACCGGCTGGGGCAGGCTCGCCTGGCGTCCCAGCGCCTGGTTCCAGATGAGCGCCAAGGGCGGTGTGGCCGAGCGCGAGGCCGACGGCTACGACACGAGCCTTGCGGCGAGCTTCAACCAGAACCCGCTGCTGCGGAAGTATCACCTGGCCTACCGTTACCGTGAATTCGGCGAGGTGAACGCCACGGCGACGGTGCCGGAGAAGCCGATCTCGTTCGCCGGCACGGCCTTCTATGCCGAGGACAGCTACACGAAGTCGCTGATCGGCCTGCGCGAGAGCACCGACATGCGCGTGGCCGGCGACGTCAGCTGGTCGGCGACGGACAAGGTGGCGCTGTACCTGCACGCGGGCTATCAGGAGATCGAGTCCGACCAGGTGGGCAGCGAGGCCTTCGGCATCCCCGACTGGCAGGCGCTGCACCAGGACGAGTTCACCACCTTCGGCCTGGGCTTCAGCGCCGCGGAGCTGACCGAGAACATCGATCTCACCTTCGACTACACCCGCGCCGACGGCAACACCGCCATCTCGGTGGACGGCGGCGGCTTCCCCGACCTCGAATCCACGCTGGACTCGGTGCGGCTGGAGCTGAGCTGGCAGTCCTCCGAGCGCATGGAGTGGAGCGCCGAGCTGCGCTACGAGAGCTTCTCCACCGAGGACTGGGCCATCGCCGGGCTGGAGCCCACCACCCTGCCGACCATCCTGACCTTCGGCGCCGACCCGTATGACTACGACGTCTTCCTGATCGGCCTCGGCTTCCGCTACCACGTCGGCGAGCTGGAGATCGGAGGGGACTAGGAGTGGGACATGGCGGCTGAATCCGCGCAGCCACTGACGGGCGACCTCTCGGCCCTGCTGGCGGATCTGCCGTTCGACGAGAACGCAGAGGCGCCACCGCTTGCCCAGCAGGCGGTGGCGCTTGCGCGTCTGCTCCAGCGCCGGGCCTCGGCGCTGCAGACCCCCGCCGAACGCAAGCAGCAGCACGAACTCGCACGCATGATGGCGTCGCCCCACGACAAGGCCACGCTGATGCAGATGACCGACCAGTCGATGCGCTCGCAGCGTCCCCGCCGGGCCGTCGACCAGCTCACCCATATCCTGGACGTGCAGGGCGTGCCCCGCTTTTTCACGCCCTTCGACCGGGCGATGCTGCGCGGCTTCCAGTCCTTCGGCGGCTGGCTGCCGGGGGTGGCGGTACCGCTGGTGCAGGACAAGATGCGTCAGGAGACCGCCAACGTGATCCTGCCGGCCGAGGCCGACGTGCTGCCGGAGCACCTCAACGCCCGGCAGAGCACGGGCCTGCGCATGAACGTGAACTTCCTCGGCGAGGCGCTGCTGGGCGAGGAGGCGGCGAAGGCCCGCCTGCAGGGCTACCTGGAGGCGCTGGCCCGGCCCGAGATCGAGTGCATCTCGGTCAAGGCGTCCACCATCTATTCCCAGGTGTCCTCGCTCGCTTTCGAGAACACCGTCGAGGTGCTGAGCGACCGGCTGGAGACACTCTACCAGGAGGCCGCGGCGCGACGCTTCACCCGCAGCGACGGCAGCGAGGTGCCCAAATTCGTCTACCTGGACATGGAGGAATACCGGGACATGAGCGTCACGGCGGAGGCGTTCATGCGCGCGCTGGACCGGCCGGGCCTCGAGGGGGCGGGTGCCGGCATCGCGCTGCAGGCCTACGTACCGGACTCCTTCCTGGTGCAGAAGCGCATCAACAGCTGGGCGCGGCGGCGGGTGGCTGCCGGCGGCGCGCCGGTGACCATCCGGCTGGTGAAGGGCGCGAACCTGGAGATGGAGCGCGTGGAGGCCTCCGTCCGGGGCTGGCCCCAGGCGCCGTACAAGACCAAGGCGGAGGTGGACGCCAACTTCAAGCGCATGCTGCACGAGGGCATGGTCCCGGAGAACCTGGTGGCGGTGCATCTCGGCATCGCCTCCCACAACCTGTTCGACGTGGCCTACGCGCTGATACTGGCGGCGCGGGAGGGTGCACTGAACCGCGTGCAGTTCGAGATGCTCGAGGGCATGGCCAACCACCAGCGCCGCGCGCTGAACGAGCTGACCGGGAACCTGCTCTTGTACGCGCCGGCCACGAAGCGCGAGGACTTCATCCATGCCATCGGTTATCTCGTGCGCCGGCTGGACGAGAACACGGGCCCGGACAACTTCCTGGCCCATTCCTTCCGCATCGAGGTGGGCAGCGAGGACTGGCAGGAGCTGGAGCAGCAGTTCCTGGCCTCGTTCCTGCTCATCGACACGCTGTCCGACGGTCCGCGCCGCACCCAGGACCGACGCACGGAAGAACGGCGGCCGGTGACGCCGGCGCCGGAACTCGCCACCTTCGGCAACGAACCGGATACCGACTTCTCCCTGCCCCAGAACGTGGAGTGGGCGAAGACGCTGATCGAGGAGTGGTCCGGCGTGCGGGGCGAGGCCGCCATGGATCTCCCGCTGGTGATCGCCGGCGAGGAACGGCGCGGGGAGCGCAGGCGCAAGGAATGCGTCGATCCTTCCCGGCCCGGCGAGGTGGTGGCGCGTTACCCGGATGCGACGGACGCGGACCTGGAGGACGCGCTCGGCTGCGCCGCGGCGGACCCGGCCGGCTGGCGCTCGCGTTCTCCCGAGGAGCGGGCCGCCATCCTGGGCGAAGCAGCCGAGAACCTGCGCCTCGCCCGCGGGCGGCTGATCGGCGCGGCCATGGCGGACGGCGGCAAGACCATCCCGGAGTCGGACCCGGAGGTGAGCGAGGCCATCGACTTCGTCGAGTTCTACCGCAGGAGCGCGCTGTACTTCCACCGCCTGCCCGGCGTGGAGGCGCAGCCGAAGGGCGTGGTGGCCGTGGTGCCGCCGTGGAATTTCCCCATCGCCATCCCCTGCGGCGGCATGGCTTCCGCGCTCGCCGCCGGCAATTGCGTGATCCTGAAACCCGCCTCGGCCACCGTGCTGGTGGCCTGGGAACTCGCGCAGGCCTTCTGGGCCGCGGGCGTGCCGAGGGAGGCGCTGCAGTTCATGCCCTGCCGGGGATCGGACGTGGGCGCGAAGCTCGTCGCCGACCCGCGGGTGGATGCCGTCATCCTCACCGGCGGCACGGATACCGCGCTCACCATGCTGGCCGCACGGCCCGACATGAACCTGATGGCGGAGACCGGCGGCAAGGACGCGACCATCGTCACGGCCATGGCCGACCGGGACCAGGCGGTCGCCAACATCCTGCACTCGGCCTTCAGCCACAGCGGCCAGAAATGTTCGGCCACCAGCCTGCTGGTGCTCGAGGAGGAGGTCTACGCCGACGAGGAATTCCGGCGCATGCTGAGCGACGCCGTCGAGAGCCTGCCGGTGGGGCCGGCGTGGGATCGGCGCACCCGCGTGGGGCCGCTGGTGACGCCGCCGGGCGACGACCTGCACCGCGCACTGACCACGCTGGAGCCCGGCGAGGAGTGGGCGTTGGAGCCCCGGGTGGATCCGGACAATCCCCAGCTCTGGTCGCCGGGCGTGAAGTACGGCGTGATGCCGGGGAGCTATACCCACATGACCGAGTTCTTCGGCCCGGTGCTCGCGGTGATGATGGCGCGGGACCTCGACGAGGCCATCGACTTCGTCAACCAGACCGGCTACGGCCTCACCTCCGGCATCGAGAGTCTGGACGACCGGGAACAGGCAGAGTGGAAGGGCGCCGTGTTCGCCGGCAACCTGTACGTGAACCGGGTGACCACCGGCGCGGTGGTGCTGCGCCAGCCCTTCGGCGGCTTCGGCAAGTCCGCCTTCGGTCCCGGCATCAAGGCCGGCGGGCCGAACTACGTGGCCCAGCTCATGGACTTCAGCGACCGGGACCTGGAGGAGACGGCGGTGACGGAAGGTCCGGCGGCGGAGTTCCAGCAGGCGCTCGCCGACATCCGCGGCAGTGCCGCCTTCCCGGATTACGAGATCGACCGGCTCATCCACGCCTGCACGAGCTACCAGCGGAACTACCGGGAGGAGTTCGGCGGGGAGCATGACAATTTCCGGCTGCTGGGCCAGGACAACGTCCGGCGCTATCTGCCGGTGCCGGTTGTCCGCGTGCGGGTGCATCCGGACGACAGCCTGTTCGAGATCTACGCCCGCGCCGTCGCGGCGCACGTGGTCGGCTCGCGCGCCGTCGTCAGCGTACCCCCGAACCTGGACAGCGAGGTGGTCGACCGGCTGGAGACGCTGACCGAATCCTGGGCCGGCGGCATCGAGTTCGTTCGCGAGTCGGACGCGGACCTGGTGCGGATGATGCGCGAGGGCATCGTGGGCCGGCTGCGCTACGCCCGACCCGGCCGGGTGCCCGATGCGCTGCTGAAGGCGTCCGCCGAGACGGGCGTCTACATCGTGCGTACGCCGGTGCTGGCCGAGGGCCGCATCGAGCTGATCTGGTACCTGCGCGAGCAGAGCATCAGTGACAACTACCACCGTTACGGCAACCTGGGCGAACACGGCGCCGAGGGCCGCGCCGAACCGCTCTGAAGCGCGCCGCCGCGTGCGCGAGAATCCGCCCACCGACTAATTTCCGTCGAAGCGCTCGAAGTCGCTGTCTCAAAAAAGTTGAGGATGAGCGTGTGTGGGATTGTTATTCTCAGATGCGTTCCGATCGCAACTATCGCAACTCAAACAGGGAGAGAGAAAACAATGGACGGAATTAGAGCGACATTTCTGACCGCTGCCGCGTGTCTCGTCTTCGCCGGCGCCGCCATCGCGAAGCCGGATACCGGACCGCGGTTCCAGCCGGGCGACAAGACGATTGCCGATACCGCCATTGCAATCAACACAGAAACCGGTGAATTTTCTACGCTGCTCGCGGCGCTAACCTGCACGGGCCTCGTGCCGGCCGTAGCAGATCCGGACACCACTCTTACCGTATTCGCCCCGACGGATGCCGCATTCGGCGCTCTGAATCTGTACGCCGCTACCATCTGCGATACATATTCGCCGGAGGCGCTGACCAATATTCTCCTCTACCACGTCACCGAGGGTCGGCGGGTGTCTCCAAGCGTGATCAACGGGCGGAACAAGCGGATCAAGATGCTGGCCGGCGGCTTCATATTCCCGGCCGGATCCGGTTCGGTAGCGCTTGAGGCCAATAACAGCGACGGCATGATCGTTATCCCGGATGTACTGGCCAGCAACGGGGTCATTCACGCGATCGACTTCGTCCTGCTTCCCTAGACGGGTACCGGCCTTACCGGAGAGCCTCGCACCGTCGGTGCGGGGCTTCTCTTTTGGGCGGGCGCTCGACAGCTGCCGGCAGACTCTTGGAGGCTCCAGAGCCGTTCGACTGCCTGTCGGTTTCTTAGACAAGGACTGATCACGGCGCTTCGGGGTAGCCCGGCTTCATCGGCTCGTATTTCGCGGTCGAATCACCCTTTACCCGAGATTCATGCCGATCGTGCTCCGCAACCGAAACGCAGCCCGGTCAGGCGCGTAAGAGGCATCCATGACCACCGCGATCGCATTTCTGCTGGCCGCCACCTTCCTGATCTCCGTCGGCGGCCTCGCGCTCCTGATCTGGGCGCTGGCCAACGATCAGTTCACGATGGGGCCCCGTGCCGCACGGACCATCTTCGGGCCGGGCGAGGTCGGCCGGGTGGAGGACCCGGCGACGCCGCAGGCCGCCCGCCGCGAGATGCAGCGGGAACGAGGCGCGGTCGAGGAGCCCGGACGGGAAGGCCAGCAGGACGAGTTGGAGGCCCGCGTACAGGCGGACCGCTCGACCCGCGTGCCCGTGGTCTGGTGGCTGTCGTCCTCGCTGGTGTGGCTCCTGGTCGGCTCCACGCTCGGCATGATCGCGTCGCTGAAGCTGCACATGCCGGAGTGGCTGGTCAGCGACGCGGCGCTCACTTTCGGCCGCATCCGTCCGGCGCACCTGAACGTGGTCGCCTACGGCTGGGCGTCGATGTCGGGTGTCGGCGTCGGCATCTGGCTGATCCCGCGGCTGTTCAAGGTGCGGCTCCAGGGCGCCCGGTATGCGACCCGGGGCGCGATCATCTGGAATCTCGGCGTGCTGGCCGGCAACGTCGCGCTGCTGGCCGGCTACACCGACGGGATGGAATGGCTGGAGTTCCCCTGGCCCATCGACATCGCGCTGGTGATCGGCGGCGCGCTTGCGGCGGTGCCGCTGATCCTCTCCCTGCTGGAGCGCCGGGTGCAGCACCTGTACGTCAGCAGCTGGTACCTGCTGGCGGCGCTCATCTGGTTCCCGATGCTGTTCGTCACCGCCAACATCCCGGACCTGTTCGGCGGCGTGGAGCAGTCCATGCTGAACTGGTGGTATGCCCACAACGTGCTCGGCCTGTGGATGACGCCGCTCGGCCTGGCCGCGGCCTACTACTTCATCCCGAAGATCGTGGGTTCGCCCATCTACTCCTACAGCCTGTCGCTGATCGGTTTCTGGGCGCTGGCGCTGTTCTACTCCCAGGTGGGTCTGCATCACCTCATCGGCGGCCCGGTGCCGACCTGGGCGGTGACCATCTCCATCGTGCACAGCGTGATGATGGCCATACCGGTGCTGGCCGTTGCCATCAACCATCACATGACGGTGGCGCGGCACTGGCGGCTGCTGCTGTATTCGCCCACGCTGCGCTTCGTGACGCTCGGGGCCGTGGCCTACACGCTGTCATCCGTGCAGGGCTCGCTGCAGTCCCTGCGTGAGGTGAACACCATCACCCACTTCACCCACTACACGGTGGCCCACGCGCATCTCGGCCTGTACGGCTTCTTCTCGCTGATCATGTTCGGCAGCATCTACTTCATCCTGCCGCGTCTGACCGGCCGCGAGTGGCCGTACCCCCGCGCGATCGCGGCACACTTCTGGCTGGTATTCGTCGGTTTCGGCGTCTACTTCATCCCGCTCAGCATCGGCGGCTGGCTGCAGGGGGTCGCGATGCTGGACGCCGCACGGCCGTTCATGGACTCCGTGAATCTCACCAAGCCGTATCTGTTCTGGCGCTCGGTGGGCGGCGGCCTGATGACACTCGGGCACGTGGTGTTCGTGGTGCATGCGGCACTGGCGCTCGTGCGCGGCCGGCCGGTGCGCGACGAGGCGACGCTGTTCCGGCCCCTGCCGGCAGAGTCCGCCGGGAGGGCCGCGTCATGACCCGCGCACTCGGCATCGTCGCCGCGGCCGCCATGATCCTGCTCTTCGCCGCGCTCATGATCGTGGTCATGCCGGCCATCCAGCTGCAGGGCACCGCAAGGGCGCCGGAAGGGCTGGAGCCCTACTCGGAGCAGGCGGCGCGCGGGCGCGAGGTCTACGTCAGCCTCGGCTGCGTGTACTGCCACAGCCAGCAGCCGCGGGATCCCTCCATCGCGCCGGACGGCGAGCGGGGCTGGGGCCGGGCGGCCGTGCCGGGCGACTTCGTCTACGACTCGCCCCACCTGCTCGGCTCGATGCGCACCGGCCCGGATCTCCTGAACATCGGCGCGCGGCAGCCGAGTGTCGACTGGCATCTCGCGCATCTGTACAACCCGCGCGCGGTGTCGCCGGGCAGCACCATGCCGTCGTATCCGTTCCTGTTCCAGGTCGTGGAGGAGCCCGCCAGGGACGACGTTACCGTGCCGCTGCCGCCGGACTACGCGCCCGAGAGCGGCGTGGTCATCGCCAGACGCGATGCGCTGGACCTGGTCCAGTACCTCAGGGAGCTGGACCGGACCTATCCGGTGGACGTGCTGCCGGTCAGCGGGGAAGCCGATGAGTGAGCGGGACGACAAGGTCAGGCGGCGCGAACGCGACGAGCCGGAGGAGCTGGAGAGCCCGGTACCCCGCGAGCTGGCCATCGTCTCCATCCTGCTGCTGGCCTGGGGCGCCTGGTACTACTTCCAGAACACCGGCTATCCGGTGGCCGCCGGCGACCGGCGCACGGCCGTGGTGGCCGCGGCCGCGGACAGCGTGGACGGCAGCGTGGTCTACGCGGGCAACTGCGCCGCGTGCCATCAGGCGAATGGCATGGGCCTCTCCGGCGTGTTCCCGCCGCTGGCGGATTCGCGCTGGGTGCTCGAGGACGACGAGCGGCTCGTGCAGATCCTCCTGCACGGCGTCCAGGGCGAGATGGTCGTGCGGGGTGAGACCTACAACGGCGTGATGCCCGCGTTTCCCCAGCTGAGCGACGCCGAGCTCGCCGCCGTGCTCACCTACATCCGCACCTCCTGGGGCAACGCCGGCTCGCCCATCTCGACGGACCAGGTTGCGGCCGGCCGCGAGCAATTCCCCGATCGCGGCGTCTGGCAGGGCGGCGCCGAACTCGACGAGGTGTTCCCGCCGGAGGAGGCGCCCTAGGTGAGCGAACCGCGCCGCGACGTGCTCACGGTCGACGGCATGTTCTGCGCCGCCTGTGCGGCCAGCGTCGAGGCGGTACTGACACGCCAGCCGGGTGTCGCCAGCGCTTCGGTAAACTTCGCAGCCGATGCCGCCGTGGTCGAGTGGCAGCCGGGCG
Organism: uncultured Woeseiaceae bacterium; assembly: GCA_964428605.1. GTDB lineage: Bacteria > Pseudomonadota > Gammaproteobacteria > Steroidobacterales > Woeseiaceae > Lentisalinibacter. The sequence continues at coordinate 3,436 of CAYRZI010000010.1, read as the reverse complement.
TGCACGACACGGCGCCCCTGGTCGATGCGGTGCGCAGGCTGGGCTACGAGACACGCCTGATCGGCGAGGAGTCCGGCGCCAACCCCGGCGGGAACGACCCGGGCCGGGATCTCGGTCTGCGCCTCGTCGTGGCCCTGTTCTTCGGCATGTGGGCCATGCTGCCGTCCATCGTGCTGTATCTCGACGTGGTGACCGATCCCGCATCGCGCTACGGGCTCGCGCTGGCCGCCGGCCTGTTCTCACTGCCGGTCGTCCTCTATGCCGGGGTGCCCTTCTACCGGATGGGCATCGCGACCCTGCGGCACGGCATCGCGGGTGTCGACGCGCTGGTGACCGTGGGCGTGGTGGGCAGCCTGGTACTGTCCGGGACCGCGCTGCTGTCCGGCAGTGCGGAGGTGTATTTCGAAGTGGCGGTCGCGCTGGTCACCCTGCAGCTGGTCGCGCGCCTGCTGGATCTGCGCGTACGGCGCAAGGCCCGGGATGCGGTCGTCGGCCTGCTGGAGCTGGCCCCGACGACCCTCACGGTCGTGGATGATGACGGCGGCACCCGCCGGGCCGTACTGAAGGAGGTCGCCCCGGGCGCCACGGTCCGCCTGGGACCGGGCGAACGGGTGGCCGTGGACGGGCGCATCGTCCGCGGCCGCGCCCGCATCGATCGCAGCCTGCTCACCGGCGAGTCCGATCCGGTCACGCTCGGTCCGGACGACGTCCTGCACGCGGGGGAACGGGTGATCGACGGGGCCTGCGACCTCAGCGTGACCGCCGCCGCCGGCAAGCGCCGCATCGACGGCCTGGCGCGCCAGGTGCGCGAGATGCTGGCGGCACGTCCCGCCTGGCAGCGCGCCGCGGACACCGTGGCGCGGCACTTCCTGTGGCTGTCCGTGCTGGCGGCGGCGGCCGGTGCGGCCCTGGTGCTGACGGCCGGCGGCACGCCGTCGGAGGCGGCGGTTCGTGCGCTCGCGGTGTTCGTGATCGCCTGCCCGTGCGCCCTGTCGCTGGCGGCCCCCATTGCCGGCCTGACGGCGTCGGCGGCGGCCGCGCGGCGCGGCATCATCCTGCGCGACCTGAATGCGGTGACCGGCGCGGCAGTGCCCGACCGCGTCTTCATCGACAAGACCGGCACGCTGACCCTGGGCCGGCCGGCAGTGGTCGCCGTGCACACTTTTGCCGGCGCCGACGAGCGGGAGGTCCTGCGCGCGGCGGCCATTGCGGAATACGCCTCGCCGCACCCCATCGCCCGCGCGCTGGTTGCGGCCGCCGAGAACGCCGGGGTGCCGGCCGCGGCGCTGGCTGCCGCCGGCGGCGAACTGCGGGAATCGCCGGGCCGCGGCGTCCGCTGGTCGCGGGGCGGGGAGAGCATCGACGTGGGCAGTATCGACTGGCTGCGCGCCGGCGGCATCGATATGCCCGCGCTGCCCGGGACTGCCGCCACGCGCTCGGGTGTCGCCCGCAACGGCCGCCTCATCGGCGTGGTGGACCTGGAAGACGCGCTGCGGCCCGGGGTCGAGGAGGCGATCCGGGCGCTGCGCTCGCGGGGACTGGCGCCCGTCATCCTGAGCGGGGACGGGCCGGGGCCGGTGGCACGCATCGGCGCCCGGCTCGGCTGCGAGGCGCACGCGGGACTGACGCCGGAAGACAAGGTGCGCCGCATCGAGGACTGCCGGCGGTCGGGGGCGCGGACCGCGTTCGTCGGCGACGGCATCAACGACGGCCCGGCGCTGGCCGCCGCCGACCTCGGCGTTGCCGTCGGCCAGGCCACCGACGCGGCGCGCTCGGCGGCCGCCGTGTCCCTCGTCGAGGCGGATGCGACGGTGCTGCCGGCGCTGTTCGACCTGACGCGCCGCGCGCGCGGCATCGTCCGGGAGAACCTGGCCTGGGCCATCGCCTACAACGGCGTCGCCATCCCGGCGGCGATGGCGGGCTGGGTCCATCCGGCCGTCGCCGCGCTCGCCATGGCGCTGTCCTCGGTCACCATCGTGCTGAACGCACTCCGCGCACGCTGAGGCGCCGGCTGCCGCCGCTCGACAGCCCGGCGGCCAAGCTGCAGACTCACTGCACGGGAGCAACAACCGGGGAGAGCCCGATGGCCGGCAAACGCTATCCACTGCCGAAGCGCTTCAGCGCGGCGCTGTCCGAGAAGGCCTATGCCAGGCTGCGTGCGCTGAACGAGCAGTACCACTACGGCAACAACTACCTGCTCACCATACTGCTGGAGAACCTGGACACCGTGGTCGACGGCAAGGCCCTTGACCGCGCCTTCGCGGAGTTCGCTGCGGAATACGGGGCGCCTCCTTCGTGATCCGGCGAGGATCGCCCACGGCCCCGGCTCGCCGGTGATCGGCAGTGGCTTCGTGTTCGGACTCCTCCTGATGACGTCCGCAGCAACACCGGGCAGCGCTGCAGATGCCGCCGGCGACGAACGCCTGATTACCGACTTCGGTCCCGAGAGTGCGGATCTGGGCTGGTACGTGGTGAACGATAACGTGATGGGCGGACGCAGCGACGGCGGCTTCGAGCTGGCGGCGCGGGAACTGCGCTTCTCGGGCCGCACCAATACGCGGGGCGGCGGGTTCAGCTCGATCCGCACCGGGCCGCTGCAGATCGACCTGTCGCCCTATGACGCGATCCGCCTGCGCGTGCGCGGAGACGGCCGCCGCTACACCTGGCGCCTGACCACGGACGCCCGCTATTACGGCAGGCCGGTCGCCTACTGGGCCGACTTCGATACGACTGACGGCACCTGGCTTACCGTCGACGTGCCGTTCTCGCGTTTCGTGCCGCGACTCCGCGGCGCCGAGCTCGATGGACCGCCGCTGAATACCCGCGACATCACCAGCATGGGCCTGATGATCTACGACAAGCGCGACGGGCCATTCGAGCTACGCCTGGCCGGCATCCGCGCTGTCGCGGAGATGCCGTCGTTCCCGCTGGATCGATATCGCTGGCAGCAACGCCCGCTGGTTGTCAGCGCGCCGGCGCAGGACGATCCGCAATTGCGCGAACAGCTGCAAGCCGTTTCGGCAGCCCGCGAGGCCTTCGAGGAGCGTGACATGGTCCTCGTGATTCTGCTGAACGATGCCGGCTCGAGCGCCAGCGGCCGGCCGCTGACGACCGACGAGGCGGTTGCGGCGCGCGAGGCCCTTGGCATTCCTCCGGACTCGTTCGCGCTCAGGCTGATCGGCAAGGATGGCTCGGTCAAGCTGTCGGGCGACGACGTGTTGGCGATGGACGAGATCTATGCCCTCATCGACAGCATGCCGATGCGGCAACGGGAGATGAAGGAGCGCTAGCCGTATCGGGCAGTGGCAAGCGGTGATCCTCACCGTGGTGTGTGGGCCGCAGGTGTCTACGATAATGCTGACTCGGTGAAGGGTCCGCTTCCGACCCGAAGCCGACGGTTGCCGCGATACAGGTCTTTGAGAGGCGAATCACAGAA
>CAYRZI010000009.1:0-46176 GCA_964428605.1 uncultured Woeseiaceae bacterium | reverse complement strand
TCTTGCGCCAGGCCATGTATTCCTTCTGGCGCTGCTCGCCCTCGGCACCCGTCGGGACATCCTCCATGACCCGGATCAGATAGATCGTCGGCTCGCCGCTGCGCTCGTACACGTTGGCGAGGATCATGTAGTCCTTGATCCAGCCCTTGGACTTGGAGAATTCGAGGTTCTCCCGCCATTCGCTCGCCAGCCACTTGGCATACTTGTAGCCGCCACCGTCCTTGATGTCGATGCCGGTCACTTCCCAGTAGTCACCGGAGACGAACGGCCATTCGTCTGCGGCCCAGGCCGTGGTGCCAACGGCCATGGACGAGGCGCAGAGCGCGGCCACACAAAAGGCTTTCTTCATTGTTCTCATGGATTCTCTCCCAGCGTAACGGGCAGGGGTTGCCCGTTTTCCGCCCGGGAAAATAGCACAGGTTGCGGCAGAAACCATCAGACCACGGCCTCACGGCCGACGGCAGCGGCCGCTGGACGGCAACATAATCGTCACGGAATCGACAAATCCCTGTTACGCGCCTGCCGGAAAATACCGGTCCGGGTTATCCTGACCCCCGAAACGAGGACTCATGCGCGACAGCAGACGACAGACCACATCCCGCCGCGACTTCCTGAAGCTCTCGGGCGGCGCCGCCGCCCTCGGCGGCGTCGGCGCCACGCTGACGGCGTTCGCGCACAACCCGTCCGCCGGCCCCGACGCCGCCGGTCCCTACGGAGAGCTGGTGCCCGCCGTGGACCGAACCACCGGGCTGCCCCTGCTGAAGCTGCCGCGGGGCTTCCGCTACGCCTCCTGGGGCTGGACGGGCGACCCGATGAGCGACGGCACCCCCACGCCGGACCGCCACGACGGCATGGCGGTCGTCACCCGTGGCCGAAACCGGGCGCAGGAGGTGGTGCTCGTCCGCAACCACGAACGCGGAGCCCTGCCCGATGGCGCACCCCTCCCCGTCGTGGGCGCGGGCAAGGCCCCGGTCTACGACAGCTTTCGGGAGCCGGGGCAGATCGGCGGGCTCGGCGGCGGCACCACCACCCTCACCTTCCGCGGCGGCGAGCTGGTCGACCATCGTGCCTCCCTGGGCGGCACGCTGGTCAACTGCGCCGGCGGCCCCACACCCTGGGGCAGCTGGCTCACCTGCGAAGAGGTGATCATCCGCGGCTCACGCATCGGCGCGCAGGATCACGGCTACGTCTACGAGGTGCCCGGCGACGGCACACCCGCCAGCGCCCGGCCGATCAGGGCGATGGGCCTCATGAAGCACGAGGCGGTGGCCGTCGACCCGCGCGGCTCCTGCGTGTATCTCACGGAGGACAACGAGGCGCACAGCGGCTTCTACCGGTTCCGGCCGGCGGATACGTCGGCCCGCGCAGGGGCCCTGGAACAGGGCGGTACGCTCGACATGCTGAAGGTCGCGGGTCGGGCGAACGCCGACCTGCGCGACGTTCGGGCCGGCGACGCCTTCCCGGTGGAATGGGTCCGTATCGCCGATCCCGACGCCGACCCGGAAGGCTTCCGTGCGCCGGACGGCCTGCCCCGCATCGAGGGGCGGGGCCGGTCGGGACCCTACCGGCAGGGCGAGGAACGCGGCGGCGCGCGCTTCGCCCGCGGTGAGGGCTGCTGGTATGCGAACGGCCTGATCTACTTCGTCGACACCACTGGCGGGAGCGCCGGCAAGGGTTCCGTCTTTGCCTACGACCCCGCGGCGGAGACCCTGCACGTGCTGTTCGTCTCCCCTGACGCGGCCGCCGCCGACAACCCCGACAACCTCACGGTCAGCCCCGCCGGCGGCATCCTCGTGTGCGAGGACGGCGGCGGCAGCCGCGACTGGCTGCTGCGGATCGAGACCGGCACCCGCCTGATCGGCATCGGGCCGGACGGCGGTTCATGGGCGTTCGCGGAGAACAACATGATCATCGACTCGGCCCTGCCGGGTCGACCGCTCATCGAGCCCGGCGACTACCGGGACCAGGAGTGGTGCGGCGCCTGCTTCGACCCGTCCGGCAAGACCCTGTTCGTCAACGTCCAGACCCCCGGCGTCACCTTCGCGATCACCGGGCCCTGGGACCGCGGCCCGCTCTGACGGGGCGGTCCGAGCGCTGCGGGCGGGCTCACGGCGAGCCGGTCGTCGCCTCCGGAAGGTCCACGTGGCGCTCCAGCACCGCGTCGATACGCTCGCGCGCGGCGTCGGCATCGAAGCCGCCTTCGGTGCTGCTCTCCGCGAGCGAGAACATCGTCATGACCAGGCTGCGGCCGTCGGCGCGTTTGGCGACCCGGACGCTGTCCTGCCCGGAGAAGACCTCTTCCCACGCGGATCTCACCTCGCGCCAGAACGGCGACGTGCGCTGCCAGTAACGGTCGCCGGCCGACCAGTCGTAATCCGTGATGCGCTGATAGCGGTTCACGCCCGCCTCCCGCGCCAGCGTGCCGGTGGGCACGGCGGCGCCGTCTGCGGACTCCAGCACCACCTTGCGGTTGTCCTCCTCGTGCACCCAGCCGTCCGGCAGGATGGTGTGCCGGTTGGTGCCGATCAGCACGTCGTAGTCGTCGCGCACGCTGAACTCCCGCCGCGGCAGCGGGCGCCAGGTCTCCGCGCTCTGCCACAGCGAGTAACTGTCGTTGTGCACCCACTCGCCGAAGGACTCGTAGCGCGGTGAATCGTCCACCTGGTACACCGTCTGGGTCCAGGTGCCCGAGACGGCCCCGGCGTCGAGGCGGACCTCCTGCCAGCGCCGCTCGCCGGCGTAGACGTGCATGATGGTGTCCTCGTAGCGCCAGTCCTGGCGCCAGTGCTTGATCACCATGGGCTCCGAGAGCGTGCCGTCGTCCTGCCGGAATACCATGACCATGACGTGCTGCAGGCTCACGAAGTCCGGCTCGTCGGCGACCACGTAGACATACTCCGTGCCCCAGGAGCGGAACGGCCGCGCAGGCTCGAAGCCCGCGGAGAAACCAACCGTCTCCAGGAAATCGAAGCTGGCCCGATACGGACCCGCCATCGCCAGGATGGCGCGCCGGTCCCGCTCTTTCTTCTCGAGGCCCTCCGCCCTCAGCTTGCGCCAGGCGGCGCTCGGCCCCGTGTCGACGGTGACCTCCGGCCCCTCGGTCGTGCCGCCACGGGGCGACATCTCCGTCGTATCGATGAAGGGCCAGCCGAAGATGTAGCGTGCCTCGTCGGTGTCGGCGGACTCCTCCGCCGCAGCGGCGGCGGTGGTTGCAAGCAGCAGGCCGGCCACGGCCAGCCGCGCCGGCATCCCCGGACTCCTCGTACAGGTTGCAGTCTTCATAACGGCCGCAGGATAGCATCACCCGCCGCGGGGGCACGAAGCCGCCGTGGCGTGGCACGGCAGCCGGCTCACGCGGCCGGCCGTGCCTCCCGGATGGCCTGCCATACCTTCAGCGGCGTGAGCGGCATATCGAGATGGCCGATACCGCAGGGCGATAGCGCATCGATGACGGCGTTGACCAGCGCCGGCGGCGCGCCGATGGTGCCGGCCTCCCCCGCGCCCTTCACGCCCAGCGGGTTGCGCGGCGACGGCACCTCCGTGTAGTGGAAGTCGATGCCGGGCAGCCCGTCCGCACGGGGCATGGTGTAGTCCATGAACGTGGCGGTCTGCAGCTGACCCGTGTCGTGGTCGTAGACCGCCTCTTCGAACAGGGCCTGGCCGAGGCCCTGGGCGATGCCGCCCATGATCTGGCCCTCCAGGATGAGCGGATTGATGACGTTGCCGACGTCGTCCTCCACCGTGTAGCGGAGTATCTCGATCAGGCCGGTCTCCGGGTCCACCTCCAGCTCGCAGATGTGGCAGCCGTTGGGAAAAGTGCCGGCCTCGGGCGTGAAATGCTCGCTGGAGGCGAGGCCCGGCTGCACGTCGTCCGGCCGGCCGGCATCGTCGAAGGAAGCCCTGGCCACCTCGGGCAGGGCCACCGTGCGGTCGGTGCCGACGATGCGGTAGTCCCCGTCCTCGAACTCGATGTCCTCGGCGTCCGCCTCGAGCAACGCGGCGGCGATCTTCTTCCCGGACTCCACCACCGTCTCCACAGTGCGGGTGAGGGCCGAGCCGCCGATGGCCATGGACCGTGATCCGCCGGTGCCCTGCCCCGTCGGGATGGTCTTCGTATCGCCCTGCAGCACGCGGATGCGCTCGAGCGGCACGCCGAGCCCCGCCGCCACCATCTGCCCGTAGCTGGTCTCGTGCCCCTGGCCGGTGGACTGGGTGCCCATGAGCACGGTGACGGTGCCGTCCTCCTCGAAGCGCACGTGGGTGTCCTCACCGCCCATGGCCGAGCAGATCTCCACGTAATAGCTGAGCCCGATGCCGCGCAGCCGGCCCTGCGCAGCGGAGTCCTCACGGCGTCCGGCGAAACCGGACCAGTCGGCCCGCGCCAGCGCGGCGTCCAGCAGCCGCTCGTATTCCCCCGAGTCGTAGACCTGCCCCGTCACCGTCCGGTAGGGGAAGTCGCCCGGCGGGATGAAGTTGCGCCGGCGGATCTCCGCGGGGTCCATATCCAGTTCGCGCGCGGCCTTGTCCACCAGGCGCTCGATCAGATAGATGGCCTCGGGGCGGCCCGCCCCGCGGTAGGCATCCACCGGCACGGTATTCGTGACGGCGAGGCGGATCTCGGCGTACGCCGCCGGGATGGCGTAGGCACCGGTGAGCATGACGGCCCCGAACCAGGGGATGAACGCACCCGCCTGGGAGGTATAGGCGCCCACGTTGCCGTCGGTCTGCACCCGCATGGCCAGGAAACGGCCGTTGCCGTCCACGGCCAGTTCGGCGCGGGACACCTGGTCGCGGCCGTGCAGGTCGGAGAGAAAGCTCTCGGAGCGTTCGGCCAGCCACTTCACGGGGCGGCCCAGGTCCTTCGCCGCGTGCAGCGCGGCGACGGTCTCGCACTGCAGGAACATCTTCAGGCCGAACCCGCCGCCGACGTCCGGCGAGACGACGCGCAGCCGCTCTTCGGCGATGCCCGTCGCCGCGCTGACGTGGCGGCGCAGGTTATGCACGCCCTGGCAGCCCTGATAGAGGGTGTAGGCGTCCTCGCCGCCGTCGTAGACGGCGACGCAGCCACGGGGCTCCATGGCCGTGGGCGCCAGCCGGTTATTCACCAGCTCGAGTTCGATCACGCGCTCGGCGCCGGCGAAAGCTTCGTCCGTGGCGGACGCATCGCCGTGGGTCATCACACCGAGCAGGTTGCCGTCCACGTCGTCGTGCACCCGCGGCGCGCCGTCGGCCAGCGCATCCGCGAGGTTGGTCACGGCCGGCAGCTCGTCCACGTCGAACAGGACGAGCTCGGCGGCGTCCTTCGCCGCGGCCAGCGTCTCGGCAACGACGGCCACGACGGGCTCGCCCACGTAGCGCACCACTTCCCGGGCGAGCGGCGGCTGCTGCACCGCCGCGTGGCCGGGGTGACCGGCGCTCTTCGGTACCGCGGATCCCGGCAGGTCGCCGAAGCCGGCCTCCGCCAGGTCTGCCGCGGTATAGACGCCCAGCACGCCCGGCGCCTCGCGGGCCTCGTCCAGGTCGAGTTCGCTGATGACGCCGTGAGCGAACGGTGAACGCAGGAAATACAGCACGGCCGCATCGGCCGGCGCCACGTCGTCGAGATACCGGCCCGCGCCCGTGAGGAACCGCTGATCCTCGACCCGTCTGATCGCCTGTCCCGTGCCGAACCTGCCCATGCCTTGCTCCCGTTGCTGCCGACGGCGTTCGTCGGGATTCTGCGCCGGCACGGGCGGCAATTCAAACGCGGGGGAATCCCGGAAGCGGCGGGTGGCGCCCACAAAAAAGCGGCCCCAGTGGGGCCGCTGCGTCCATCTTCGTGACGGGATCAGTGCATCGTCTTCCCCCGCCCCAGTATCTACCTGAAGGTCGTCTACCCGGCACGCGATGGTCGATGGAAGTGTTGGAAGTAAAAAGGTGGCAGAAACCCAACGGACTGTCAAATTTTAGCCGCGCGAACAGGTCGAACTGTCGCGGCACTGCAACATAATCGGCAACTACCAACGGCGCCCCGCTCGCGGGCGATTCCGCCGCTCTCGTCAGCCGCTCTCCGACTCGTCTTCCCGGTGGCCCCGGTGGAATTCCTCGACGCTGCGGGCGACGCGGGTGGGCTGCTTGAAGGCCGCCACGTGCACGATGGCGTCGCCTTCGTGCGCCAGCGGCAGCCTCGACAATCCGATGACCACCCCGTCGTCGGAGGCCCGGATGACCGTGTCCGACGAGCCCAGGGGGTCGCGCACGTTGGCGATCACATCGCCCTTCTTCACGTAGTCGCCCAGCCGCACGGTGGCATGCACGATGCCGCTCTGGGGCGAGCGGATCCAGCCGCTCTCCAGAGCGGTGACCGGTTTCGCCTCACGGCGCTTCGGCTCACGGGACGGCAGCATGCCGAGCCGCCGCATGACCCGCTGGACACCCCGTACACCGGCGCGGATGGCGAGTTCGTCGAAGCGCAGCGCCTCGCCGGCCTCGTAGAGCAGCAGGGGCACGCCGCGGCTGGCGGCCAGTTCCCGCAGCGACCCCTCGCGCACGGTCGCGTTGATCATCACGGGCACGCCGAAGGCCGTGGCGAGTTCCCGTGTCTCCTGGTGCTCCAGGTCGGCGCGGATCTGCGGCAGGTTGGCGCGATGGATGGCGCCGGTGTGCAGGTCGATGCCGTAGTCGGCCTTGTCCACGATCTCGCTCGCGAACAGATTTGCGAGCCGCGCCGCCGCCGAGCCCCGGCCGCTGCCCGGGAAGGAACGGTTCAGGTCGCGGCGGTCGGGCAGGTAGCGGGACATGTTCAGGAAGCCGAGGACGTTGACCACCGGTACGGCGAGCAGCGTACCCCGGAGGCTGCGCAGCGTGCGCAGTTTCAGCAGGCGGCGGATGATCTCCACCCCGTTGATCTCGTCGCCGTGCACGGCGGCCGCGACGAACAGCACCGGCCCCGCCCGGCGGCCGTTGATGACCTGCACGGGCATGGTCATCTCCGTGTGGGTGTACAGATCCGCCGCGGGCAGGTCGATGCTCGCGCGCTCGCCGGGCCCGACGGTATGTCCGCCGATCTCGATGGGGCGGCCCGTCGCCCCGCGCCGGTCAGCCGACACCTTTGGTCTTCGTCTTGCCCGGCTTCGCGTTGTTCTCGATGAAGCCGATGATGAGCCCTGCGACGTCCTTGCCCGTGGCCGCCTCGATACCCTCCAGCCCCGGCGACGAGTTCACCTCCATCACCACGGGGCCGTGGTTGGAGCGCAGGATGTCCACGCCGGCGACGTTCAGGCCCATGATCTTCGCCGAACGCACGGCGGTGGAGCGCTCCTCCGGCGTGATGCGAACGAGCGAGGCGGAGCCGCCCCGGTGCAGGTTGGAACGGAACTCGCCCTCCTTGCCCTGGCGCTTCATGGAGGCGACCACCTTGCCGCCGACCACGAGGCAGCGGATATCCGAGCCGCCCGCCTCGGAGATGAATTCCTGCACCAGGAAGTTGGCATTCAGCCCCCGGAAGGCCTCGATGACGCTGGTGGCCGCCTTGCGCGTCTCGGCCAGCACCACGCCCACGCCCTGGGTGCCCTCCAGCAGCTTGATCACCACCGGCGCGCCGCCGGTGAGCTTCAGCAGGTCCTCGGTATCGTCCGGCGAATTGGCGAAGCCGGTGACCGGAAGGCCGATGCCGCGCCGGGAGAGCAGCTGCAGGGAGCGCAGCTTGTCCCGGGAGCGGCTGATCGCCACCGACTCGTTCAGCGGGAACACGCCCATCATCTCGAACTGGCGCAGCACCGCCGTGCCATAGAAGGTCACCGAGGCGCCTATGCGCGGTATCACGGCGTCGAAGCCCTTGAGCGTCTGGCCCTTGTAGTGCACCGAGGGCTTGTGCGAGGTGATGTCCATGTAACAGCGCTGGTGGTCGATCACGTGCATCTCGTGCCCGCGCTCCTCGCCGGCTTCCATCAGCCGTCGGGTCGAGTAGATCGAGCGTCTGCGCGAGAGTATTGCGATCTTCAAGATACGTATCCTCCTCCGTCGCCGGGGTACGAGCCGGCGGCCTTTTCAGCGGGCTCTCTTGCGCCGCCTGGCGGCGTCGACCCGCGGCGGGCGCCCGCCGGTGAGATAGGAGCGGCCGGGGTCGACGAGCATGTGTCCGCGCAGCGCCGTTCTGCCCAACAACATACGGAAACGCATATCGGAACGCGAGGTCAGCGTCACCTCGATGGGCCAGACCAGTTCCGCGGACAGCGCGAGCGTCGTCTCGATCACCACACGGTGCTGGCGGTGACCGATGGAGCTGCGCACGCCGCGCCGGTCGACCACGTCCGCCGTACAGATCACCTCCAGCTCGTCGGCGCGGTGCTGCGGATGCACCAGGAAGCGCACCCGCTCCCTGCCGTCCTCCCGGAAATGCTCGATGTCCAGCGCGTGCAGCGTGGACGTGCGCGCGCCGGTATCCACCTTCGCCTTGATACGCGTGAGGCCGAGGTCCGGCAGGTCGAGATACTCGCGCCAGCCCACGATCCAGGGCGCGTCCTGTCTGCTCATGGTGTCGGGTTGTGGTCCAACTTGCGGTCCGATTGCGGCTGCAGGGCATCCTGTCTACCATGCTTCGCCCGGATCGGACAATTCACCCGATGCCAAGTCACAGGGGAATACCATGAAACTCGCCAGCCTCAGGAGCGGACGCGACGGACGACTGATCGTCGTGAGCCGTGACCTGAAACGGGCCGTCGCCGCCGACGGCATCGCCACCACCCTCCAGGCCGCGCTGGACGACTGGGACTCGGCGGCGCCCCGCCTGCAGGCGCTCTCCGACGAACTGCACGAGGGCGGCGCCGAGGGCAGCTTCGAGCTCGACATCGCAGACCTCGATTCGCCCCTGCCGCGTGCCTACCACTGGGTGGATGGCAGTGCCTACGTGAACCACGTGGAACTCGTGCGCAAGGCGCGGGGCGCGGAGATGCCGGAGACCTTCTGGCACGACCCGCTCGTCTATCAGGGCGGCTCCGACGACTTCCTGGCCCCGCTGGCCGACGTGCCGGTACCGGACGAGGACTACGGCATCGACATGGAAGCCGAGACGGCGGTGATCACAGACGACGTGCCCATGGGCACCGGCGCGGACGAGGCCGCCGCCCACGTCAAGCTGCTGATGCTGGTCAACGACGTCTCCCTGCGCAACCTCATCCCGGGCGAGCTGGCCAAGGGCTTCGGCTTCTACCAGTCGAAGCCGTCCACGGCCTTCTCGCCGGTGGCGGTGACGCCCGACGAGCTGGGCGAGGCCTGGCAGGACGGCACCATCCGGCTGCCGCTGGTCACCACGCTGAACGGCGAGGAGTTCGGCAGCCCGGACTGCGGTGTGGACATGACCTTCAACTTCCTGCAACTGATCGAGCACGTCACGAAGACGAGGCGGCTCGGTGCGGGCACCATCATCGGCTCCGGCACCATCTCGAACTACGACCGCAGCCGGGGTTCGAGCTGCATCGCCGAGCGGCGCATGCTGGAGACCATCGAGGACGGCGCGGCGAAGACGCCGTTCCTGCGTTTCGGCGACCGGGTGCGCATCGAGATGTTCGACGCCGGCGGCAACAGTATATTCGGCGCCATCGACCAGAAGATCGTGGAGGCCTGAGCATGGCGCACGACATCGAACTCACGGCCGCCGACGGCCACCGCCTCACCGCCGCCATCGCGCCGCCGGCCGGGGTGCCGGTGGGCGGCCTTCTGGTCATCCAGGAGATCTTCGGCGTGAACAGCCATATGCGCGACGTCTGCGACCAGTTCGCCGAGGCAGGCTTCCTCGCCGTCGCACCGGCGGTATTCGACCGGCTCGGCGACGACGTCACGGTGGATTACTCCGACATCGACCGCGGTCGCGAGCTGGTCGGCCGGCTGGACCCACGCCGCACCATCCTCGACCTGGCGGCCGGTGTCGAGCACGCCACCCGCGCCGGCAAGGTGGGCGTGGTCGGCTTCTGCTGGGGCGGCGCGCAAGCGTACCGCTGCGCGGCGGAGCTGCCCGTGGCGGCGGCGGTGGCTTACTACGGCGGCGGCATCCACAACATGACCGACCTCTCGCCTGCCTGCCCGGTCATGCTGCACTACGGCGACCGGGACGCGCATATCCCCATGCAGCAGGTGGAGGAAGTGCGCGCCGCCAACCCGGAGGCGGTCGTCCACGTCTACGAGGGGGTCGGGCACGGCTTCAACTGCGACCAGCGCGACGACTACGATCCGGAAGCCGCCTGCCTCGCCTTCGGCCGCACGACGGACTTCCTGCAACGCCACCTCGCCTGATCAGTCGGCCTCGCCTCTCTCCAGGGCATCCACCTCGTCGACCACCCCGTTGCGCAGCACGCCGACGCCGGGGATATCCACCTCCACCACGTCGCCCGGCTGCAGGTAGACCGGCGGCTTGCGCACGTAGCCCACGCCTCCCGGCGTGCCGCTGACGATGACGTCCCCGGGCAGCAGTTCGGCGAAGGTGGAGCAATAGCTGATCAGCGCGGGCACGTCGAAGATCAGGTCGGCCACGTTCGCCGACTGCATCACGGCGCCGTTCAGGCGGGTCTCGAGGGTGAGCCGCGCCGGGTCGCCGATCTCGTCGGCGGTGGTGAGCCAGGGACCGAAGCCGCCGCTGCGGGCGAAGTTCTTGCCGGCGGTGAACTGGGAGCTGTGGCGCTGGTAGTCCCGCACACTGCCGTCGTTGAAGCAGGCATAGCCGGCCACGTGGCGCAGGGCCCCTTCCGGCGCGATGTGCCGCCCGCGCCGGCCGATGATCACGGCGAGCTCGCCCTCGTAGTCGAATTTGCGCGACACGGACGGCCTCACCAGCGGCTGGCGGTGGCCCACCTGGGAGCCGGGGAAACGGGTGAACAGCACGGGCCGGTGCGGCGCGTCGCGGCCAGTCTCCTCCACGTGGGGACGGTAGTTGATGCCCACGCACAGAATCTTGTCGGGGCGGGTGATGACCGGCAGGAAGTCGACGTCCGCCAGCGCCAGATCGGGTTCGGCGTCGGCGGCCAGGGCGTGGAGCTCGTCGAGTGCGTCGGCGGCCAGCACGCTCGCGAGGTCCGGCAGTTCGACGCCGAGCTGTCGGCCCGCATCCACGATGCCGCCGGCCCGCACCACGCCGTAGCTCGGGCGGCCGCGACGGCTGAAACTCGCGATCCTCACCCGGGCAGCCCCCCGGCGCGGGCCGCGCGCACCCACTGCAGGCGGTGGCGGCGCAACTCGCCGCCTTCCAGCGGCTCTTCGGCCGACAGGACGAGCCTGTCGCCGTCCAGTTCGGTCGCCCGGATCTGGGTGGTGCCGATCAGGTCCATGTTCAGCGCGAATTCCACCTCGTGATGGACGTCGCCCTGCACCACGAAATAGCGCCCGGCGTAGTGCATGTAGCCGTCGAAGGCGCGCGCCTTCTCGCCATCCGGCGCCTTCGGCACCACCGGCGTGGAGAAAGAGCCCCGGTCGCGCTCGGCCAGCACCGCCGACATATAGCCGTCCGGCGTATACAGGATCATCCCCATGGCGTCCTCGCCGAAAGGCCGGGTCACACGCCCGGTGGCGGGATAGGTGATCTCCCAGCGCTCGAGTTTCCAGGCGCCGACCAGGTCTTCTGCGGTCACATGCACGTCATCACCTTCGTATCCGGAGTGGCTTGTTGGTCACGGGCTCGGCAGGTCCGTGGCCCGCCGGCCGGGAGATTGTAGCGGATGCCGGGCGGCGCTAGCCTGCCCCTTCGCCCTGCCGAGAGCCTGCGGAGACAGCCATGGATCCTGCCGCGCCGGCACTGCCGGTTTATCTCGCGGAGAGAATGCGTCCGCTGAATTCCGCCCCGGTGCGCCGCGGGCGCTACGTGCTCTACTGGATGCATCACGCCATGCGGACCGACGAGAACCCGGCCCTGGAGACCGCGCTCGTGCTCGGCGCGACGCACGGTCTGCCGGTGCTCGTCTACCAGGGACTGGCGGGCCGCCATCGCTACAACTCCGACCGGCACCATTTCTTCATCCTGCAGGGAGCGCGGGACGTGGCCCGCAGCCTCGCCGAGAGCGGCATCCGCTACGTGTTCCACCTGCCCCGGCGCGGCGGTGACCGCTCGCCCCTGCCCCGGCTCTGCGCGGAGGCCGCGGCCCTCGTCTGCGAAGAGATGCCGGTGCCGCCCTTCGATCGCTGGCAGCCGGCGCTGGCGGCGCGCATCGGCTGCGCCGCGTGGGCCGTGGATGCCCGCTGCGTCTACCCCATGAGGCTGGCGGGTCGGGCCTACGACCGGGCGTTCCGCTTCCGCGAGGCCGTGGGCCGCGAGCAGGCCGGGCGTGCTGCTGCACCCTGGCCCGCCGCGGCGCCCGCAAGCGTCGGCCCCGCGGACAGTGACGTCTTGGCCGCCACGGAGGCGGTGGACGGACTCGCCGACCGCGACGACCGGGACCTGCTGCAGCTGATCGGCCACTGCGACATCGACCATGGCGTCTGGCCCGTATTCCACACACCCGGCGGCGCCGGCGCCGCGGCCCGGCGCTGGCGCCGGTTCGCCGGTGAGGGACTGGACACCTATCACGCCCTCAGGAACGACGCGGCGGTGGCGCCGCCCCTGGGCGTCTCCCGGCTGAGCCCCTATCTGCATTACGGACAGATATCCCCCTTCCGCCTCGCAAGGGAGGCCGCCGCCCGGGCCGGCAAGGGGGGTGGCAAACGGAGTGGCAAGGGAGCGGCCAAATTCCTGGACGAGCTGCTGGTCTGGCGGGAGCTGGCGCACAACTTCTGCTTCCACCGGCCAGCGCTGGAGACCCTGGATGCGCTGCCCCGCTGGGCGCGCGCGTCGCTGGACGCACGGCGGCGCGATCCCAGGCCGCGGGATCTCTCCCTGGAGACACTGGCACGGGGCCGCAGCGGCGATCCCCTCTGGGACGCGGCCCAGACGTCGCTGCTGCGCCACGGTGAGCTACACAACAACCTGCGCATGACCTGGGCCAAGGCCATCCCGCTCTGGCGGCGCACCCCGGAAGCCGCGCTGGAGGCGCTGGTGGACCTGAACCACCGCTACGCCCTGGACGGCAGCGACCCGAACTCCTACGCCGGACTGCTCTGGGGGCTGGGCGCCCTGGACCGGCCCTTCAGCCCGCCGGGCCCGGTGCTCGGCCGTATCCGGTCCCGCAGCACCGGGGCGCATGCCCGCCGGCTCGACCTGGCCTCTTACCGCCGGCGCGTCGACCGCCCGACCCTCGGCCGGGCGCTGCGGGTGGCGGTGATCGGCGCGGGCATTGCCGGGCTCGCATGCGCCCGCCAGCTGGCGGACGCCGGCCACCGGGTGACGATATTCGAGAAGAGCCGCGGCCCCGGCGGCCGCACCGCCACCCGGCGTGAGGCCGGGCGCCGGTTCGACCACGGCGCCCAGTATTTCACGGCCCGTCACCCGGATTTCCGACGCCACGTCCGCTCCTGGCGCCGGGACGGGCTGGTGGCGCCCTGGGGCGGACGGGCAGTGACGATTGCGGCAGACGGGAACGCCACGGCGGGAGACGATCGTTGCCGCCTCGTGGCCGTCCCCGGCATGAATGCGCTCGCTCGCCACCTGGGCGACGAGCTCGAGGTCCGCTATGGCGTCCGCATCGAAGGCCTGGAAAGAGGCGGCCGGGGCTGGCGCCTGCGCCACGAGTCGGGCGAGTCCAGCGGCGACGAGCCGCGTTACGACGCGGTGGTGATCAGTGCGCCCGCACCCCAGGCGGCCGAACTCGTGCGCCCGGTCGCGCCCGAACTTGCGCAGCAGGCAGACGCGGTGCCCTTCACGCCCTGCCTGGCCGTCGCTGCGAGCCCCACGGGCGGCGCCGGAACGCCCCTCGAAGCCGCCTTCATCGAAGACGACACCCTGGCGTGGGCCGCCGCGAACCACAGTAAGCCCGGCCGCGGCAGGCACCCGGCCTGGGTGCTGCATGGGACGGCGGCCTGGTCCGAGGCCCGGATCGAGGAGGAGGCATCCGCGGTCATCGACGCACTCTGCGGCCGCTTCCGCGCGCTGGCCGGCATCGAGCTGGACCCCGCTACGGCGGTCTTGCACCGCTGGCGCTACGCCCGGGCATCGGCGCCCCTCGACGCGGGCGCCCTGGTGGACGAGCGCCGGTGCCTCGCGCTCTGCGGCGACTGGTGTGCCGGCGGCTCCCGGGTGGAGAATGCCTGGCTGTCCGGGATTGCCGCCGCGGCACGAGTGCTGGCCCTGCAGGGCGCGGCTCGCGCAGGATCGATGGATGGCTGACCACGGCGAAAAGTTCTGCGCCGCCTGCGGACGCCGTATCGAATGGCGGCGGAAGTGGGCGCGGGACTGGGACAGCGTGCGCTATTGTTCCCGCGCCTGCCGGGGTCGCCGGCGGGGTCCGGCGGACCAGCGGCTCGAGGAGGCCATCGTCACGCTGCTCGAGGACCGTGGACGCGGCAAGAGCATCTGCCCGTCGGAGGCGGCCAGAGCGGTGGGCGGCGAGGACTGGAAGCGATTGATGGAGTCCGCCCGGGCCGCGGCACGGCGGCTGGCCGCCCGGGGACGGGTGGAGATAACGCAAAGGGGCCGCGTCGTGGATGGCTCCACCGCACGCGGCCCCGTACGCATCCGGCTCGGCGGCCGGACGTCGGGCTGAGCAATACTAGCCCTTCGGCGCGTAGGCGCTGCACCACCCGTTGGCGTTCACCAGCTTGCCCGGGAAGATGGAGCAGCCGGCCCATTCCTCGTCGCCCTTGGCCTGGAACAGCGCGCAGTTCGCGCAGATCTGGCCTTCCTGGTAACGGGGCTGCTTGCTCTTGTCCACGTTGGATGCGTCGTGGACGTAGGCCAGTGCTTTCGCCTGGGGGTTGTCCAGCGCGAGCTTGGGCATCTCCTGGGCCCCCGCCGGCGCGGGCCGCAGCAGGGCCGCCGCCGGAAGGGCGAGCAGACCGGTCGCGGTCATGCGGAGAAATGCACGGCGGTCGGTGCGCCGCTTCGTTTCGGATTTGTCAGACATGTTGCTACCTCATTGTCGAACGTTCTGAAAGCTTGCCACCCGGCCCGCCAAAAAAAAAGCCGGCGACTTGCGCCGCCGGCCAGTCCTCTCTTCCGGGGAGAAGAGACGGGTTGGGGACATCGAACGAAACCGGCCAGCGAGGGTTGGGGACTGCGAGAAACCGGCCTCGTTCGATCGTTATGCTGCCCGCCCCACGCGCTTACTGTCAACTATTTGAGTAGACCAGAAATAAACAGTAATTAGACAACCTTAGCGATAGGTCAGGAGTTCCGGCTCCAGGTGCGCCGTGGCGTTGAAGCAGTCGAGGCTCACCCGCGCTCCGCTGAAGGTGAAGCAGGTGACGCTGCCGTTATGGACGCGCCAGTTGAGGTCCGCCGCCGCCTGATCCGGGGCGCCCAGGACGGTCTGCACGCTGATCCCGACCGGGCCGCCCGAGGTGAACACGGCCACGTTCTCGCCCGACCCGGCGCTCGCCATGACGTCGCGGAAAGCGTCGCGCACGCCGCCGCTGAACTCTCCCCAGGGCAGCAGCCCTTCGCTGCCCTCGGCAGGATAGGTGCGCGCGATCCAGCGTTCCATCACGGCCTCGAGCAGCCGGTGGAAACCCCGGTAACGCTCGCGATCATCCCGCGCGCCCTCGAAGGCGCGGGCCAGGTCGTCAATGGTCGGCACGCTCTCGCGCAGCAGGGGCAGCAGCGTGTCCATGATGTCGTCGGCCGGGTATTCATCCAGCGTGGGGATACAGCGGATCTCGGGGAAATCCCTGCCGGCCTCCCGGTACACGTCGCGGACCACCTCGCCCGAGCGCCGCTGGCGCACCAGGCTGCCGCACCAGGCGGCGTGGAACTCGAGCCCCTGCTCCAGCCAGTGGCGCGCGAGCGCGGCGCACTGGGCCTCGCCCTTCACGGACAGCCGGTCGTAGTCGTCCGTGAAGAAACGTGCCTGGCCGTGCCTGACGACGTAGAGCCGGCTCATCGGGCGCCCGCCGCGCGGCGTCTCATTCGAAGACCTCGGAGGCATCGATGATGCGAATGTCCTCCGCCCCAATGCCGAACGGCCGCGCCTGGATGATCTCGTCCTCGGCCAGCAGCTCCTCGGGTTTTTCGCTGTTGTAGGTGACGGGTGACGGCGCATCGGCCGCGATGGACTCCGCCAGACCGGCGGCGTCGGAAGAGACGAACACGAACTGCACGTCGGCGGTGCCGAGATACTCGCGGATGACCCGGTTGACGTCATCCAGGGTGAGTTCCGCGAGACCCTGACGGACGTACGCTGAGAACTCCCCGATGTCGTAGTAGCGGCTGTCCAGCGCATAACCCAGCTGCCGCGACTGGTTCTTCGCGAGCAGCGCGACGTACTTGCCGAGGAACTCGCGGGTGGCCTCGAAATCCGTCTCGGTCATGCCCTGATCGATGAGCTTGTCCATCTCGTACAGGGCGGTGCGGGTCGCGAACAGCGCATCGTTGTTGTCCCGCAGCGGGCGGATCCACACCTGGAAGATCTGCTGCTCGCGGCCGAGGTTGGCATTCGGCTGCGTCCGGAACATGCCGCGGGGGAAGTACTCGATGTAAGCATAGTCGCCATAGTTCATGCCGCGCGCCTCGCGGATGCGCTGGTAGAGATGGCTGTAGGAGGAGCGGTGTTCACCCAGCCACGAGCGCACCAGCCACAGGGCCACCCAGTCCGGGTCGCCGCGCCTGAGTTCTATGGGGAAGCCGAACGAGACGGCCACCGCCGGGGTTTCCTTCTGCACGATCAGCGCGCGCCGCCCGTCGAGGGGCGGCGACGGCGGCACGCCGACGGACGCTGCCGCCCCGGCGGGCAGCCGGCCCATGTCGGCCGCCACCCGTGCGGCGAAATCCTCCGGATAGCCGCCGGCGAGGCCCACGGTGAGGTTCTGCGCGGTGAAGCGCTCGCGGTAGAAGGCGCGGACGTCGTCCAGCGTTATCGATTCGACGTCGCTCACGTCGCCTTCGTTCAACGAGCCGTACGGATGCTCCGGCCCGTAGATCTCCGCATACAGCAGCTCCTTGCCCAGCTCCTCGTCGTTGTTGCCGACCAGGCCCGTGCGGATGGCATTGATGGTGCGGGTCCGCAGCCGCTCCAGGTCCGACTCCCGCCAGCCCGGCTCCAGCAGCTGGGCGCGCACGAGCTCGTACCAGTCGTTCAGCCTGTCCCGGTGCACCGTGCCCGAGAGGCGGATCATCTCCTTGTCCACCTGGGCATCGAAGCCCGCCGCCATGGGATAGAGTGCCCGGTTGATCTCCTGGATGGTGCGCGCGCGGGAGCCGCCGTCGGCGAGCATTGCCGCCGTGAGCGCGGCCAGGCCCTTCTTGCCCGGGGGGTCGTCGGCCGCGCCGGCGGCGAACAGGAACGAGACGTCCACCAGCGGCGAGGCCTCCGAGCGGCGCTCCAGCAGACTGACCGGCGGCGCCTCCGCTCCGGCCATGGCGGCGGCGCGCTCGTCCACGGAGAAGCTGCCGTCGATGCCCGGCAGGGAGGGCTCGCTGGCCAGCGTCACGAGCACCCGGCTGGCGTCCGTGAAGTAACGGTCGGCCATGCGCCGCACGTCCTCCGGCTGCAGCGACGCGTAGGTGCGGAAGGTCTTGTTGATCGTCTCCGGCGTACGCT
Organism: uncultured Woeseiaceae bacterium; assembly: GCA_964428605.1. Classification (GTDB taxonomy): domain Bacteria; phylum Pseudomonadota; class Gammaproteobacteria; order Steroidobacterales; family Woeseiaceae; genus Lentisalinibacter. Next base: position 28,588 of record CAYRZI010000009.1, on the reverse strand, counting down.
CGAACTGCACGTAGCTCGCGAGGATGGCGGCGATGCCCTCGGAGTCGTCCATGCCGGCGGTGAAGGAGTAGCGCAGCCGGGCCTTGGCCTCTTCCACCTCGTCCGGGGACGCAGTTTCGGTGCGTGCCTGCGCCAGCGTGTCGGCGACGGCGTCGCGCACCGCCGGCGCGTGGCCCGCGTCGGTGAGACGAGCCGCGATCATCAGCAGGTTGGGGTCCTTTCGGTCCGGAAAATAGGTCCAGAACTCGTCCACCAGCTGGTCCTCGATGACGAGCTGCTGGTAGAGCTCGGAGGACTCGGAGAGATACAGCATGGCGACGAGGTCCAGCGCCGGCATGTCCTTCTCGGTGGGCACGAACGCCGGCCCGCGGAACGACATCACCAGCCAGGGCTGGGTCTGCGCCTCCCAGGTGATGTGCTCGTAGACGGGGCCGTCAAGCGGCGGCTCCACCGGAATCTCGGCCTGGTAGTCACCGCGCTCCCAGCCGCCCCAGTACTTCTCCACCAGTTCGAAGGTGGCATCCGGGTCCAAGTCGCCGACCAGGATGATGGAGGTCTTCTCCGGGCGGTACCAGCGGTCGAAGAAGAGATCGGCGTAGTCCTTCTGCTCGGGCATCATCTCGATGTCCTCGAAGAAACCCATGGTCGTGTGCCGGTAGGTATGGCGCTGGAATGCGAGCGCGCGGGTGCGCTCGTAGAACTTCTGGGTGGGATTGGAATAGTTCTTCAGGTACTCGCCCTTGACCGCCAGCGCCTCGGTGCGGAAGTCCGCCTCGGAGTAGCTCAGGTTCCTGAAGCGGTCGGCCTCCAGGTCGATAAGCGCCTCCAGGTCCGCCTTGGTGAAGGTGACGTGGTAGTTGGTGTAGTCGTCCGTCGTATACGCGTTCTGATCCGCGCCGGCGCTCTTCAGGATGTCCTTGTAACTGTCGGCGGGGAAGCGCTCGGTGCCGCGGAACATCATGTGCTCGAAGAAATGCGCGAAGCCGGATTTGCCGGGCTCCACCTCGTTGCGCGAACCGGTCTGCACGGGTATCTGCATCGACACCCCGTCAGGGTAGTCGGTGGGAACGATGATTACGCGGAGACCGTTGTCCAGGTCGCGCATCAGGTAGGGCCGATCGAAAATGCGATCGTCGCCGTCCGTATCCGCAGCGCCCGGCGCGGGTGTGTCCTGTCCGGCTGCGCCCTGCGCCGTTTCCACCTCCACGGACGCCTGACAGCCCATGGACAGCCAGACCGCCAGGGTCAGCAGTCCCCATTTCTTCATCGAGTATCTCCGCTGATGTCACCGCGCCCGCTGCGGCAGTGGCCCGGGAAGGCGCGCGGCAAATGCGATATGGTACCGGGAACGAAACCGCTTTTCGACGCAGGGGCCCGCCGCCGACAGTGCGCGATACCCGGCCCTGCGGTGTTACGGCCCACGAGGAAGACCGCGATGATCATCGAGCAGATCTGGACCGGGAACGCCTACCGGAACTTCAACTATCTCGTCGCCTGCCCGGAGACCGGCGAGGCCCTGGCCGTGGACCCCCTGGAATTCCGCCAGTGCCTGGACCGGGCGCGCGAGCGGGGCTGGGAAATCACCCAGCTGCTCAACACCCACGAACACCCGGACCATACCGGCGGCAACAAGGGGCTGGTCTCCGCCACGGGCGCGAAGGTGATCGCACATCGCAACGCCGCGGACCGCATCCCGGGCATGGACCGGGGCGTGGGGGCCGGCGACGTCGTCCGCGTGGGCCGCCGCGTGGAACTGGAATGCCTGGACACGCCGGGCCACACGATGAGCCACATCTGCCTGCTCGCGCACACCGACGAGCCGGCCCTGCTCAGTGGCGACACCCTGTTCAACGCCGGCGCCGGCAATTGTCACAACGGCGGGCATCCGGAGGAGCTCTACGAGACCTTCGTCAATCAGCTCGACCGGCTGGACGAGCGCACCCGGGTCTATCCGGGCCACGAGTATCTCACCAACAACCTGCGCTTCACCCTCGACCGGGAACCGGACAACGAGGCCGCCGCCGCCCTGCTGGAGCGGGTGGAGGACATGGATCCCGCCGACGCACTGGTCACCGACCTGGCGCAGGAAAAGCAGATCAACACGTTCTTCCGCCTGCGCAGCCGCACCGTCATCGACCGCCTGCGCGAGGCGTTTCCCGACCTGCCGGCGGAGCCGTCCCCGAAAGAGGTCTTTCTGAAGCTGAGGGAGCTCAGGAACAGCTGGTAGCCTTGCCGGCGGTCAGGCCGACGATCAGCCCGGCAGCAGATCCGCCAGCAGGAGCATGACGGGGAAGGCGAGCAGTGTCTGGCCGGTGATGATGGAGGCCATGGTGTCCCGGTCGCCGCCGAGCTGGCCCGCCAGGATGTAGGCCGATGGCGCCGTGGGCGACATCAGCGCGATCTGCACGGCGCCCGCGGCGGCACCGGCCAGGCCGGTCAGCGAGACCAGCGCGAACGCCACCGCCGGCTTGACGCCGAACTGCACCACCGAGGAGACGGCGACGTGCCCGGCATGCCCCCGCAGCGCGGCAGGCCTCAGCGCGGCACCCACGGCCAGCAGTCCCAGTGGCAGCGCGGCGCGGCCCGGCACCTCGAGCACGTCGGCCGCCGCACCCGGCATGCCGATGCCGCTCAGGCTGAGGAACCAGCCGATGGCGCAGGCGACGATCAGGGGGTTGCCCGCGACGTCCCGCAGCATGCGGCCGGGACCGCGGCGCCCGGCACCCCACACCGCCAGCGAGGTCACGCAGAGCAGGTTGATCAGCACGATCATGAACCCGGCGGCCAGCACGCCCATGGCGAGGCCCGCCTCGCCGTAGAACGCCTGGGCGACGGCCAGCGCGATGTAGGTGTTGAAGCGCACGCCGCCCTGGAACACCGAGGTGAAGGTGGGCCCCGCCGTGCCCGGCGAGAGCCGGCGCCAGGCAAGGAGTACCAGTGCCGCCGCCGACACCGTCGGCACGACCACCGCCAGGACTTCCGGCCACGGGGCGCCCTCCAGCCGCTGGCCACCGAGGGTGCGGATAAGCAGCGCGGGGAACAGAACGAAGTAGGTAAGCCGCTCGATACCGGCCCAGGCGCCGTCCGGAAGGAATGCCAGACGGCGCAGCCCGTAGCCTGTGACGATGAGTGCGAGCACCGGCAACAGTGCGCCGGCGATCCCGTTCACCGCGCCTCCCCGTGCGTCTCGGAGCGGCTCACTTCAGCAGGCTCGCGGTCCACAGCAGCCCGATGCCGGCGAGGAACGCGGCGACGTGGATCACGTTGGAGCGCGTCACCGCGTGCCGGTTGACCTCCGGGATCAGGTCCGCCGCGCCGATATAGAGGAAGTTGCCCGCGGCGAAGGGCACCAGCAGCGACACGTCCATGCGGAACGAGGCGAACCAAGTCACCAGCCCCCCCGCCAGGAAGGCCAGCCCGGACAGCAGGTTCAGCAGTAGCGCCTTGCGCCGGGGCCAGCCTCCGTGGACCAGCACGCCGAAGTCGCCGAGTTCCTGGGGCACCTCATGCATCGCGGCAGCGATCCAGGCCGTGATACCGAGGCGGATGTCCATGAGGAAGGTGCTCGCCACGGCCAGCCCGCCGATGAAATTGTGCAGTCCGTCGCCGACGAGAATCAGATAGGTCACCGGCTCGCGGCACTCCGAACTCGCGCGGCGGCAGTGATGCCAGTGCAGGAGCTGCTCCAGCAGGAAGAAGCTGATGAACCCGGCCAGCGTGGCCAGCAGCACGCTGTCGACGGAACCCGCCCGCTCGAGGCCGGCCGGCAGCATGTGGAAGAACGCACCGCCGATGAGCGAGCCCGCGGCCAGTGCCACCAGGGGCAGCAGCAGCCGCTGCAGGGTGTCCTCCGGGAAGAGGAGCGTCAGCGAGCCGACGAGCGCGATCAGGCTCATCAGGATGCCGCTGCCCAGGATCCAGTAGAAGGCGCTCACGTGGGCATGTTACCGCCTGCCCGGGCAGACGCCTAAGCCCTTCAGCTGCGCCGGGGTTCCGGCAGCGGGTCGGCCTCCAGCCGGCGCTCCAGCCGCTGGCGCTCCCGGTGCCGGTCCCCGCCGGCCACCAGCCAGAGCCAGTGCAGGATGTCGTGGGCGCGGATGAGCGCCGCCAGCCGCCGGCGCCGGCGAGGCGAGACGCGTCCCGACCAGTCCCGCAGCAGATGCAGCGCCGCGGCGGCGCCGAGATTGTGATACGCAATCACGGCCGCCAGGTCGAACACGGGATCGCCCGCGACGGCAAACTCCCAGTCCACCAGCCGCAGGCCGGCAGCGGTACGGATGAGATTGCCGGCCACCGGGTCCATGTGACAGAGGCGGCGCTCCGCCGGCGGGACCGCCGGCAGGGCGGCGAGTTCGGCCACCAGTTCCGCGCCGCGCCGGCGCAGGGAGGGATTGCGGATGGCGCCTAGGTAGACCTCGCCCGCCTCGGCCGGGGTGTAGCAGCCGCCCGGGTCCGGCAGCGCGTGCACCCGGCGCAGCAGGGCCGCGATCTCGGTGAGCGTATCGGGCTTGCCGATCTCCGCCGGCGTCAGCGGGCGGCCGTCGAGATAGCGCGTGACCAGTATCCCGGCCTCCGGGTCGGCATGCAGCACCTCGGGGGCAAGCCCCGCCGCGGCGGCCGCCTGCAGCACGGCCAGCTCGCGCTCCCGGTCGACGACCGGCGCAGGCACGCGGCCCCGGTCGCGCCGCAGCACGAATGCCTCGCCGTCGGCCCGCACCAGCCAGCTCTCGTTCGAGCGTCCGCCGGTCAGCGGCAGGCACTCGAGAGAGCGCGCTCCCCGCCATGGCGGCACCGTTCGCAGGAGGCCTTCAGGCGGCAGCCAGCGAGTGCCGGGTTCTCGCATAGTCCTTTCTCCAGGCCAGGAAACCGATGGGGATGAGCACCAGGTAGAAACAGAACAGCAGCGCCGTGAGGGGCAGCCCGCGGGAGAGATACAGGTACACCGAGAGGGCATCGATCACGAACCAGTAAACCCAGTTCTCCAGCACCTTGCGGGCCACCAGGAACGTGGCCCACACGGCAGCCCAGGTCGTCAGCGAATCCAGGTACGGGAAGGCCGCGCCCGTGTTCGCCGCCAGCCAGGCGCCGCTGGCGGCAGTGAGCACGGCGATGACGGTCAGCGCTGCCGCGTGCCACCCGAGGGGCCATACGGTCACGGGCAGCCCGGCGTGGCGGGCGCCGCCGTAGCGCCACTCGTACCAGCCGTAGACGGCCATCACCAGGTAGAACACGTTCAGCGCGGATTCCATGAACAGCGCCGCACCATGGAACAGCCAGATATACAGCGCCGTGCTGCCGAAGGCGCAGGCCCAGCACCAGATGTTCTGCCGCACGGCGAGCACCAGGTAGCCCACCGCCAGGGCCACGGCGAGCGCCTCCGGTGCTGACATCGAGGCCGCCTGGGCGGCGAGCCTCTCCGCAAATCCGCTCACGTCCCGGCGTCCGCCCCGCCCGCGTTCAGCACCTTCAGCACGAACACCGCCTTGCCCTCGCGCTCGAAGGTCTCCCGCACCTCCGCCTTCAGCGCGTCCCACACCGCCTCGAAGTCGCCGCCGATGCGGGTGCTCACGGGATTGGTCTGCACGGTGAGTTCCGGCCGGGCGTTCAGCCGGGCGATGAAGTCGTCGATGGCCGGGATGAACTCGTCGGCCAGCGGATAGAGACTCACGTCGATGAGGGTCTGCATGCTCAGAATCCGTATTCCAGGGTGAAGCCGACCTGGCGCGGGTCGCCGAGGCGCACGTAACGCTCGTTCGGGAAGTCCGGCGGCTCGTTGCCGAAGAAGAAGCCGCGCACCGCGTAACGCTCGTCGAAGAGATTGCGGCCCCACAGGCTGGCTGTCCAGCCGCCTTTCGCATAGCCGAGGCGCAGATTCACGAGCTGATACGGGTCGGACTTCCGGTCGTGGCTGTCGGAGAAATAGAACTCGTCCTTGCCCGTCACGTCTGCCCGGGCGAACCAGCCCGCCGGGTGCTCCCAGCTCGCGCCGAGCGCGAAGGAGTAGCTCGGCGCATGCGCCTGCTCCCGGCCGGACAGATCCAGACCGTCCGGCGTGGCGTACTCGTCGAACTCCACCCGCATCAGGCCCAGTCGGGCCCAGAGTTCCAGGTCGCCGCGGGGCGCCCAGCGCACCTCCCCTTCCAGGCCGATGCTGCGCCCCGTCGCCGCATTGTCGGTGAAGAATATGAACGACGAGGGATCGCCGGGAACCAGTTGCCGGGAAGTGCCGATCTGCTGGTCCTCACGGCGCGAGGCGAACACCGTCAGGCCGGACTCCAGCACGCCGGGGCGCCACTCGGAACGGATGCCGGCCTCCAGGTTCCACAGCGACTCGGCCTCGAAGTAGCGCTCGTCCTCGCTGGGCACGCTGCCCAGGTTGAAGCCGCCCGCCTTGTAGCCCCGGGACACGCTCACGTAGGTGCCGTGCCGGTCGCCGAGTGCGTAGCGCCAGCTCAGCTGGCCGCCGAGCATGGTCTCGCTGTCGGTGAGGTCGTTGCGCGGCGTGCCGTCCAGCGTATCCACGTAATCGGCGCCGCGGTGCTCGATGCGCAGCCCCAGCGAGACCTCGTGGCGGTCGGCCGGCGTCCAGTCCAGCTGGCCGAAGGCAGCCGTGCTGAGCGCCTCGTAGTCGGAGCGCAAGTCCTTCTCGAGCGGGAACGCGCCGAAGGCGGGGTCGACGTAAAGCCCGGTGCTGTCCTCCCGGTTGCCCTCGGAGAGCCTCAGGGCGTAGAGCCCGGCGAGCCAGGAGACGGCGCCGTCGGCGAAGCCGCCGTCGGGGCCCGAGACGAGGCGGAACTCCTGGCTGACGGTCTCCCGGTCGCGCAGGAAGCGGGTGACGAAGTCGTAGGTATACGGCGCCCAGAAGTCCGGGTTGCCCCAGTCGGCATCGAAGCTGAAGGTGATGTCGGAACGCGCAGCCGACGTGATGCTGGTGAGACTGGCCGTGTCGCCGAAGTCCCTGCGCACCTTCAGCGCCCCGCCGCGGCTGCGCTGGGCGTCGCGGCCCGGGTTGTCGGAATAGGTGGTGTAGCCGTTGTCGATGGCGAAGGCGTCGTAGCCGTTGTCCACGTCCACGTAGAGGATGTTCAGGTCCACCTGCAGGTCGTCGGCCGGCTGCCAGCGGAACCGCGCCCGGCCGTCGCTCTCGTCCCGTCCGTTCGTGTCGTCGCGGCCGAGGTATACGTTGTCGCGGAAGCCGTCGCTCTCGTAGCGGTTGGCGCTGACCCGAAAGCTGGCGGACTCCGTCAGGGCACCGCCGAAGGCCGCGCTGGCGCCCCGGGCGTCGTCGCCGCCGGCGAGCACGCGCAAGCGCCCTTCCGTCTCCGGCCCCGGCTCCACCGAACGCACGTTGATGAGGCCGGCCAGCGCGTTCGCACCGTAGCGGGTGCCCTGGGGGCCGCGCAGGATCTCCACCTGGGCCACGTCCCAGGTGAGCGCGATGCCGCCGATGCCGGAGAAATCGATGTCGTCGATCAGGAAACCCACTGACGGGTTGGGCGCACCCTCGTACTGGCTGCGCTCGCCGATGCCGCGGATCTGGAAATAGCGGGGCCGGTTGCTGCCGCCCGCCCAGTTCAGGTTGGGCACCAGATGGGTCAGCTCCTCGAAGTGCTGTACGGCGGCGTTGCGCACCGTCTCCCGGGACAGCACGGCGACGCTCGCGGGCAGCTCGGCCCGCTCGCGCTCGCGGAAGTCCGCGGTGACCACGATCTCCTCGATGACCGCGTCCTGCTGGGCAGGGACCGGCCGGGCGCTGAGCAGAAGAGAGACGAGCAACGCCCCGGACAGGGCGAGACGGAATATCGGCACTGGCATGGATCCTCCTCCCTACGCCGGTACTAACCGGATCAGGTTCTGAGGGTTCCCGTGGCGGCGCCGGCTGCGGCCGCCGGCGTCAACGGGTCTCAGGCCCTCTGGGGCCACCCCTGTGGAGGCGTTACTATAACGCATGGCCGCAGGTGCCCGAAACCGGCCCGGTTTCCGGTCAGGCTGACGGCCCCATCCGCGCTGGGCGCCAGAGGGAAGCACCATGTCCGACGAATACCAGGCCATCGACGCCGTCGTGAACATCTGGACCGAGGAGGCCCTCTCCGTGCGGCCCGACTGGGGCACGGACTTCTTCGTCGGCAAGATGAAGGCCCAGGGCGGGCTCATGGGTGGGCTCTCTCTGGAGCAGATGATCGAGCGCATGGGCGAGGCCGGCATCGGTCACGCCTTCCTGGTGGCGGCCAAATCCGGCCGACCCGGACTGCCCGGCTGCTACCACATGCCGCCGGAGATCGTCGCCCGCGCGGTGGAGCAGTACCCGGAGCATTTCTCCGGGCTGATCGGCATCGACCCCTACACGGGCATGGACGGCGTGCGCGAGTTGGAGCGGGCCGTGCGCGAACTCGGCTTCATCGGCGCCCACCTGTATCCCCACTGGTTCGAGCTGGCGCCGGACCACGCGAAGTACTACCCCTTCTACGCCAAGTGCGTGGAGCTCGGCGTGCCCGTCCAGATGCAGGTGGGCCAGTCCATGATCTACTCGAAGGAGTTCCGCTGCCGCAGCGTCGGTCAGCCCATCACGCTGGACCCGGTGGCCTGCGACTTCCCGGAGCTGAAGCTGATCGGCATTCACGTCGGCATCCCCTGGACCCGGGAGATGATCGCCATGGCGTGGAAGCACGAGAACGTCTACATCGGCTCCGACGCGCACAGTCCCAGGTACTGGCCGGACGAGTTCGTGCACTACGTCAACACCTTCGGCCAGGACAAGGTGATATTCGGCACCGACTTCCCCGTGCTCGACTTCGTGCGCACGCGCAGGGAGATCGACGACCTGGATCTCAGGCCAGGCCCGAAGCGCAAGCTCCTGCGCGACAACGTCATCCGGGTCTACGGGCTGGACGGCGGCACGGGCCGTGCCTGATGCGCTGAACCTGGCGGGCCTCGTCGCCGGCCAGGCCCGCAACCGCCCGTCCCACCCCGCCATCGTCTGGCGCGACCGGGAAGACGAGGCGCTGGACTATCGCGAGGCGTGGCGTCGCGTCGAGGCCTGCGCCGCCCGCCTGGGCGAGGCAGGTATCGGCATCGGCGATCGCGTGGGCCTGGCGCTCGGCGATCATCCTGCCCACCTGCTGCTGCACTATGCCGTCGCCCGGCTCGGCGCCGTGATCCTGCCCATCGACCACCGCTGGACCGTCGCCGAGCAGTTGGGCGTCGCCCGCGCCTTCGACGCCCGCTGCCTGCTCACCGACGATCCGGATGCCGGCTACGGCAATTTCCCGGTGCTGCAACCGGACGACACCTGGTACCGGCAGCCGGGCCAGGCGCTGCCGCCGATGCCCGAGGAAGGCGACCTGCCGGTGCTGATCTCCCTCTCCTCGGGCACCACCGGCCGGCCGAAGGGCGCGCTGGTCACCCATCGCCAGTTCTACGAACGCTTCGTGACGCAGTGGGTCACCCTCGGCATCGACTGCAGCGACCGCTTCGTGGCACTCACGCCCCTGTACTTCGGCGCCGGCCGGTCATTCGGCATGTGCCTGCTGGCGGCCGGCGGCACGGTGGTGCTGGACCCGCCGCCCCACACGCCGGAGGAACTCGCCGCCGCCATCAACCGCTCACGGGCCACGGTGGCCTTCCTGGTGCCCACCCTGCTCCGCCGGCTGCTGCCGCTGGCCGGCGGCGAGACCCCGCTCCTGCCGCACCTGAATCTGCTGATCTCCTCCGGCGCCGTGCTGCATGCCGGGGAGGCGCGCGAGATCACCGCAAAACTGACGCCGCGCCTGCTGTCCTACTACGCCTCCAGCGAAGGGGGCGGCATCTCGGTGCTGCAGCCCCATGAGGTGGCCGACTACGCCGACACCGTCGGCCGACCGGTGTTCCGGGTGGAGGTGGAGATTCTGGACGGCGAAGGCAGGCCCGCCGCCGACGGCGAGACCGGCCGGCTGCGCTACCGGGGTCCCGGCGTCGCCACCCGTTTCCTGGACGAGGAAGGCACGGAGCACGAGGCCGACGACGGTGGCTGGTTCTATCCGGGCGACCTGGCATCCCGGGGCCGGGAGGGCCATCTGCAGCTCCGCGGCCGCGAGAAGGACATGATCATCCGCGGCGGCGTGAACCTCTATCCCGGCGAGATCGAGAACGCCCTGCTCACCCATCCGGACATCACCGAGGCCGCGGTCGTGGCCCGGCCTTCCGCTAAACTCGGCGAGGAGCCCGTGGCCTTCGTGTGCGGCGCCGGCACCGACGAGCAAACCGTGCTCGCCTGGTGCTCGGTCCGGCTGGCACCGTACAAGGTGCCGGCAGCGGTGATCTTCGTGGACGAGATGCCGAAGTCCAGCCTCGGCAAGATCCTGAAGACAGACCTGGCCGAACGCCTGCAGAGCCAATGATGGGCATGGAGGAGGGCCTGAAGGCCCTCCTGCCCGGGGTGTCCCTCGTCTAGATGCCTACATGCGTGGGCGGCGGATCCTCGTCGTGATGGTGCTCGCCTTCGTGCTCGTGGGTGTGTGTAGTGCCGTCGGCGTGGGTGTGGGTGCCGCGGCGCTGCATCGTGTCCTCGAAGTCCTCCGGCCCGTGGGGATGGTTGTGGGCGTGGTTCACGCACCACTTGTAGAGCACGGGGTCACGTTTGGCGAGGCGGGCAGCGGAGCGCTCCTCGTTCTCCTCCGGCGTGCTCCAGGGGTTGTAGTGGAAATGATTGAACAGCTTCGAGTCGGTGCGGCCGATGGCGATGCAGCCGAGTTCGCTGGCGAAGGCGCCGTGGTTGATGTACGGCGGGCGCCAGAAATAGCCGCCGGTGGGCAGGTCGCCGAACTGCATCATCCAGGAGGTTCCCCAGAGGTGGTAACCCTCCTCGCAGCAGTCGTGGTAGGAGATGTTGTCCTGGTGGAACTGGGGCACCATGCAGTACAGGAACGTCATGGCGAAGGTCTGCGGATTGAAGTTCAGCAGCTTGATCATGCAGCCGGCGGCCACGGACGGGCTCACCACGTTGCCCGGCGCCCAGACGATGTCGGCATAGGTGTCGACATCGTGATAGAGCTCGGTGCGCGAGAGCTCGTGATGCCGGTCGCTCTCCACCAGGCTCGGCTCGGCGGTGTTGTACATCATCAGCAGGAGCGCACCCTCGCCGGAGGTGAGCTCCGGCAGGGCGTAGCCGGCCGGCACGAAGAAGTAGTGCCCCCGGTTGCAGAGCCTGTCGCCCACCTTGATGCTGCCTTCGATGACGATGAACTCGAGTTCCGAATAGCTGAAGCCGGGCGGCTGGCGATAGCCGGAGTCGAGCTGGACGGTCATCGTGCAGGAGCCGATCTCCGGGTCCAGGCTCAGCATCTTGTAGCGGTAGCCCGCGCCGAAGCCGGGCAGCGGCATGTTCTTGAAATGGACGTCGCGGTCGCAGAACGGTTCGATGTGCGGTCTGGTCATGGCGCTCTCCCGGCTCAGTAGACGACTTTGTGCTTGCGGTCCGGCCTGACCGGCAGATCGTGCTCGGGGATCTTCACCCGCTGGTCACCGTCCATGTTGAAGCCGTATTTCCGGATGCGCTCCAGGAACTCCTCGTACCACTCCTCCCGGGTGGGATCGAGAGCCTCCATCTCTGCGACAATTTTCCGGTAGCGTTCTTCCTGTTCCGCCACTTCCTCCTCGAGCCACTCGCGGACTTCCTGCGGCAGCTCGCGCTCGATGCGGGTATTCTTGAATGTCATGACTACTCCGGATCAGCCCCGTGATTCGCAGCGGCCGCCGCGGGCCCGCATGAAGCAGCCGGGCCACGCGCCGGGCTCCCTGCCCCCCTGATTGCTCTTTTTACCAGCCCGCGGCCGCGCTTGTCACAGCCCGAGGCCGATGATCACCGCGCCGCACATCCCGATGGCGCCGCCGGAGACCGCATGGGACCAGTGCGCCAGGCGCCCCAGGCCGAGCTTCTCGCCGGCCGTCTTCAGCCCCCAGAGGCCCACCAGCACCGCGCCCACCATGGTGACCAGCGTGGCAACGCCGAAGACGCCGGTGACCAGCGCGAGCCCCGCATAGTTGTGCTGTGCGGCCGGATACATGAGCACCGGTATCAGCGCCTCGCAGGGCCCCAGCACGAAGACGACGAACAGGGCCAGCGGCGTAAGCGTCCTGCCGGTCTCACCGTGCACGTGGGCATGCGCGCTGGCATGCCGGTGTTCGTGCAGGTGCTGGGTGCCGTCCGCATGGGTGTGCCAGTGCGTATGAGGCCGGTTGCGCCAGGCATACCGCAGGCCCCAGATCATGTACAGCAGACCGAAGACCACCAGCGCCCAGGCGGCCAGGTTGCCGCGTACGCCTTCCACCCACTCGAGCTGGATCAGCGCCAGTCCCAGCCCGACACCGACCAGGCCGATGAGCACCGAGCCGAGCACGTGGCCGAGGCCGCAGGCGAGCGTGATGAGGCTGGTGCGGCGGGCCGACCAGCCGCGCGCCCGCGAGAGCATGACGAAGGGCAGGTAATGGTCGGGCCCGAGGATGGTGTGCAGCACACCGAGCGTGGCAGCGGTGGCGGCCAGGGCCGCGATTTCCGGTGTGAACCATTCCATGACGCTTCACCCCTCCCGGGCGATCGTGATCATTGTATGCCTATGTCCGGGCGCTGTCTGCCAGCCTCGCGATCAGGCTCGACGTATCCCAGCGACGCCCGCCCATGGCCTCCACCTCGGCATAGAACTGGTCCACCAGCGCCGTGACCGGCACCGACGCGCCGTTACGCCGTGCCTCCTCCAGCGCGATGCCGAGGTCCTTGCGCATCCATTCGACGGCGAAACCGAAGTCGAATTCCCCGTCCAGCATGGTCTCGTGGCGATTGTCCATCTGCCAGGACTGGGCAGCGCCCTGGCTGATGGCCTCGACGACGGCGCGGCCGTCCAGGCCCGCCCGGCGGCCGAAGTCGAGCCCTTCCGCCAGCCCCTGCAGCAGGCCCGCGATGCAGATCTGGTTGACCATCTTCGTGAGCTGGCCGGAACCGGCGGGGCCCATCAGCCGGCAGCGCCGCGCGTAGATATCGAGGACCGGCTCCGCCCGCTGGTAGGTCCCCTCGTCGCCCCCGGCCATGACCGTCAGCGTGCCGTGCTCCGCGCCCGCCTGGCCGCCGGACACCGGCGCATCCAGGAAGCCGGCACCGGTTTGCGCCGCCGCTCCGGCCAGCTCGCGGGCCAGCGCGGCCGAAGCGGTGGTGTGGTCCACCAGGATACCGCCCTCGCCCAGTCCGGCCAGCACCCCGCCGTCGCCGAGGACGACCGAACGCAAGTCGTCGTCGTTACCGACACAGGTGAAGGCGATTCCGGCGCCCCGGGCCGCCCCGGCCGGCGAATCGGCCGCCTCGCCGGCGTGCATATCGCACCAGCGGCGGGCCTTGTCGGCCGTGCGGTTGTAGACGGTAACCTCGTGACCCGCCCGCGACAGGTGGCCGGCCATGGGGAACCCCATGACTCCCAGTCCGATGAAAGCGATCCTCATCCCCGCAGCGCGTCCCGGCAGCGATACACGGCTTCACACTACTTGCGGACACTACCGCCAGCAATCGTGGACTTGCCGGACGGGACCCGAGGCCCTAATGTCTGGACCTGCAACCGGATCAGGCAGTGGGGGACATAATGAAACGATTCCTGATCGCCGTCGTCATCGTGGTCGCGGGTGCGCTGGGGCTCCTGCTCGCGGCCGGCAAGGGCTGGCTGGGCGAGCACGAAGGGCCCGGCATCATCACCGACCAGCGCGTACCGGCCGAGGCCGTCGAGGAGCGCGTCGCCCGCCAGAGCGAGGCCGCGGAGTCGGCGGGAGCGCCGGCCGACAAGCAGATTCTGTTCGGCGACCTCCACGTCCACACCACGTTGTCTTTCGACGCCTTCCTGAGCAGCCTGCCATTGATGAACGGGGAGGGCACCAAACCCCTCGCGGACGCCTGCGACTTCGCCCGCTACTGCTCCGCCCTGGACTTCTGGTCCATCAACGACCACGCCGAGGCCTCCACCCCGCGGCGCTGGCAGGAGACGGTGGAATCCATCCGCCAGTGCAACGCAGTCGCCGGCAGCGGCCCCGTCCCCGACACGGTCTCGTTCCTGGGCTGGGAATGGACCCAGGTGGGCAGCACCCCGGACAACCACTACGGCCACAAGAACGTGATCCTGCGCGACCTAGAGGACGACCGGATCCCGGCCCGGCCCATCAACTCGGGCGGCGTCGCCCGCGAGGCGCTGGGCGGCATCTCGGTCACGGCACGGGCCTATCTCATCGCGCTGGAGCCCTCAAAGCGCATGCTCGACTTCGCCCGCTACGTGGAGGAACTGCGCAACGCCGACAATTGCCCCATGGACGTGCCCACCACGGAGCTGCCGGACGACTGCCGGGAGAGCGCCGAGACCCCGGCGGAACTGTTCGAGCGCCTGCGCGCCCAGGGCCACGAGGCCATGGTGATTCCCCACGGTACCACCTGGGGTTTCTATACCCCGGCCGGCTCCGACTGGGACAAGCAGCTTGCGGGCGACATGCACGACCCGGAGCTGCAGTCGCTGATCGAGGTCTTCTCCGGCCACGGCAACTCCGAGGAGTACCGCCCCTGGCGGGCGATCAGCTTCGACGACCAGGGGCGCCCGTACTGCCCCGAGCCGGTGGAAGGCTACCTGCCGTCCTGCTGGCGCGCGGGTCAGATCATCGAGTCCCGCTGCCTGGAGGCCGGCGAGAGTCCGGAGCTCTGCGAGGAGCGTGCCGCCATGGCTCGCCAGGACTACGTGAATACCGGCGTCGGCGGCCACCTCGTGGTGGGCGGCGAGACCGGCGCCGACTGGCTGGATGCCGGCCAGTGCCGGGACTGCTACCTGCCCTCGTTCAACTACCGCCCCGGCGGCGCGGTGCAGTACATCATGGCGCTGACCAACTTCGACGACCCGGACGCGCCGCGCCGTTTCCGGTTCGGCTTCATGGCCTCCAGCGACAACCACCGGGCGCGCCCGGGCACGGGCTACAAGGAGTTCTTCCGTCGGGGTATGGCGGATCCCACCGGCGGCCGTGACGAAAAGGTGCGTTCCATCTTCGGCCCGCCCGCCGGCGAACCGCTGCCCTACTCCCACGCCATCGACTTCGCCGGCCGGTTCGCCGTACCGGACAACCTCATCGAGACGGATTCCCCTGTGCAGACGGTCGACGTGCAGCCCTTCCGGTTGACGGAATCCGAGCGTCAGGCGTCGTTCTTCATGACCGGCGGCCTCATTGCCGCCCACGCCGACGGGCGCGACCGTAACGCCATCTGGGAGGCGATGGAGCGCAGGGAGGTCTATGGCACCAGCGGCGACCGCATCCTGCTCTGGTTCGATCTGCTGAACGGCGGCGGCGGCGAACTGCCCATGCCCATGGGAGCCGAGACCGAGATGACGGCGGCGCCGACCTTCCGCGTGCGCGCCGTCGGCGCCTTCAAGCAGCGGCCCGGCTGCCCCGACTACGCCACCAATGCCCTCACCCCCGAGCGGCTGGAGGCCATGTGCCGGGGCGAGTGCTACAACCCCTCCGACGAGCGCAAGCTGATCACACGCATCGAGATCGTTCGCATCCTGCCACAGCAGGAACCCGGCGAGGCCGTGGAGCCCCTCATCCAGGATCCCTGGCAGGTGCACGAGTGCATCCCGGACCCGGCCGGCTGCACCGCCACTTTCACCGACGAGGACTACCCGGATCTGGCGCGGGACGCACTCTACTATGCCCGCGCCGTGGAATCCCCCAGCCCGGCGGTCAATGCCGGCGGCGTACGCTGCACGTACGACGAGGAGGGCCGCTGCGTCGAGGTGGACCTGTGTTACGCCGACGACCGCACCGCGGCGGACGACGACTGCCTGGCCATGAACGAGGAGCGCGCGTGGTCGTCGCCCATCTTCGTCGACTGGGGCGGCTGACCACGCCTCATCGCATCCACCGCACCGCCGGACTGTTGCCTCTGCGCCACAGATCTTTTGCGCGGCGAAAACTCGCGGTCATCCCTCGCGTGGGCGTCGCAACGAGACCACAATCCGTCACGACCCGCAGCGGATGACCGCAGCTGCCGGAAAACGCACCCGCCGATTTAGCGCCGAAATCTCCTAGAAACAATTCCTTGTGAGGGAATTATGACAATGTTTTCAGCCTGGTCTGCGATCGCGTGACGGAGCGGCACCGCGGATTCTTCGCTTTCGTGTAAACCCTTTATTGCGGGCGTATTTTCAGTGCGCTAATGTTGGCGCCGCCTGGTCCGGCGGAGCCCCTTGAGCGAATGTCATTGCGGGTTTGCCCGCAGCAATTAAAGCTTAACATTCTTGCCCTAGACTCCGGCCTCTCTAAACAAACCGGGGCGCAAGAACCCCAAGATCGGAGACAGTACTGATGCTTAATTTCGACTCGCCTGGCAGAACTTCATGGCTGGGGCGCAACATCGTCCGTGCCTGGGTTGCTGCCCTTGTTATCGCAATGGCTCCTGTTGCGGGATTCACACAGGAAACAACCGCAGGCATGCGCGGCACCGTCAGCACACCGGACGGCACGCCGGCCACCGGTGTCCAGGTCGTGGTGACCGATACCCGTACCGGCAATTCGCGCACCACCTCCACCGGCAGCAACGGTGTCTTCCAGCTGAGCGGCCTGCGCGTGGGCGGCCCCTACAACGTGCGCATCACCTCGGATCGCTATTCCGATCAGACCGTAAGCGAGCTGTTCCTGAATCTCGGTGAGACCTACACCTTCGACGTCTCGCTCCGTGACGTAGCGATGGAGGAAATCGTGGTCACCGCTTCGGCGCTGCAATTCGTCGATGTGGCGGTAGGTCCCTCTTCGACATTCGATCTCAATGACCTGACAGCCACTCCCGCCGTCAATCGGGACATCCGGGACATGATCCGTATCGATCCGCGCATCTATATCGACGAGGCCTTCGTGGATTCGATCAATTGCGCCGGCGCAAATCCCCGATTCAACAGCCTGACGGTCGACGGTGTGCGTTTGAACGACGCTTTCGGCCTCAACTCCAATGGCTATCCGACCGAGCGCATGCCGTTCTCGTTCGACGCCATCCAGCAGGTGGCCGTCGAGCTGGCTCCTTTCGACGTGGAATATGGCGGTTTCACGGCGTGCAACATCAACGCAGTCACGAAGTCGGGTACCAACGAGTTCCACGGCTCCGTGTTCTACGACTTCACCAGCGACTCGCTCACCGGCGACAAACTGGAAGGAGACTCGATCGACCTGGGCAGTTTCGATGAGGACCGCTATGGCATCACTTTCGGCGGCCCGATCATCAAGGATAATCTGTTCTTCTTCGTTGCCTACGAGAAGCTGGAGGGCGCCAACGTGTTCGATCGCGGTCCTGCCGGCTCCGGCCGCGGCCGCGAGATCGCCGGCGTCTCCCAGGCGGACTTCGATCTCATCGATCAGACGGCCCGCAACGTCTACGATTATGACCCGGGTGGTTTGCCTGCCAGTCTGCCCGTGGAGGACGAGAAGCTGCTGGTCAAGTTCGACTGGAACATCAACGACGCACACCGGGCGGCGTTCACATACAACTACAACGACGGCTTCAATATTGCCCAGGCCGACGGTGACGACAACGAGCTCGAGTTCTCCAATCACTACTACGAGCGCGGCGCCGAACTGGATTCCTACTCGCTGCAGCTATTCTCCGACTGGAGCGAGAACTTCTTTACCGAATTGCGCGTCGGCTACACCGAGCTGGACAACCGCCAGATATCACTCGGCGGTACGGACTTCGGCGAATTCCAGATCACCACCTTCAACGATCCCGACAACGACGGCGTCCTGTCCCGAGCTACCGTCTACCTCGGCGCCGACGACTCGAGGCATGCCAACAAGCTGAAGTACGACAACACCAACATCAAGCTTGCCGGCTCGTATATCCTCGGCGATCACGTGATCACGGCAGGCGTCGAACGGGAGTCCTTCGACGTGTTCAACCTGTTCATTCAGGAGGCAGAGGGCGAGTTCCGCTTCTCCAGTGTGCAGGACTTCATCGACGGCACGCCGAACCGGATCACCTATGAGAACGCGCGCATCACCAACAACCCGAACGATGCCGCAGCCAACTTCCAATATGACATCAATACGCTCTATCTGCAGGACGAGTGGACGATCCCGTCGCTGAATTTGACGCTGGTCGGCGGCCTGCGCTACGAGGGCTACGACAGCGATGACGTACCGCCCGAGAACCCCAATTTCGTAGACCGCTACGGCTACTCCAATGCGAAGAGTTTCGATGGCGAGAGCCTGCTGCAGCCGCGCTTGGGTTTCACATGGGAGCCGTTGGACTCTCTGAGTGTGCGCGGCGGTATCGGACTGTATTCGGGCGGCAACCCGAATGTCTGGCTGTCGAATAACTACTCCAATAACGGCATCACTCAGGTGGAAGTGCAGGACCGTAGCCTGGATGATCCGGACAACCCGGACACGCTGTTCACCATCGAGACCTGCGCGGATGAAGAGTGCACCTCGACGGTCAGCGACGGCAGCAATGCGGGCTTCGGCATCCCGAAAGACCTGTTCGATGCTGTCGCCTCGGGCACCGTCGATAGCGGCGTCAATGCGATCGACCGGGATTTCGATATCCCGTCCGAGTTCAAATTCGCCATCGGCGCGAGCTGGTTCTTCGACGCACCGTTCAATCTGGGCCGCGATTACAGGCTGGATGCTGACCTGCTTTACTCCAAGTCGCGGGACTCGGCGATCATCACCGATGCCACCCTGGAGCAGATAGGCACCGCTCCCGACGGGCGACCGATCTATCGCGGCATCGATCGCAGCGACCCGGACTGCGCGGACCCGACCAGTCCGGACTGTTCCGGGCGTACGCAGGATTTCCTGCTGTCGAACGCAGATGATGACGGCGAGCAGACGGTGTTCTCCGTGGCACTGTCCAGATCTCACGACTGGGGGCTGGACTGGACCTTCGCCTACGCCTATACGGAAGCGACCGATGCCAACCCGATGACGAGCTCCGTGGCGTTCTCGAACTTCTCCAACATCGCCGTATCCGATCCGAACAATCCCGAAGCCGCCCGTTCGAACTACGAGATCCAGAACCGCTTCACGCTGCGCCTGGACTACGAGCGTGCCTTCTTCGGCGATCTGGCGACGCGCTTCACGGTCTTCGGCTCCGCCAATGAAGGACGGCCGTTCAGCTACACGTTCACCGACGGCTTCATGTTCGGCGACTCCGTCGGCTTCATCAGCCGTCACCTGCTGTACGTACCGACCGGGCTGAACGATCCGAATGTCGTTTTCGACGCAGGCTTCAATACGGACGCGTTCTTCCAGTTCGTCAATGACAGCGGCCTGTCGGAGTTCTCCGGCCAGATCTCCAATCGCAACGCTTTCAAGTCGAGCTGGTGGACGAAGTTCGACGTGAAGATCGAACAGGAGCTGCCAGGCTTCGCCGATGATCACAACTTCGAAGGCTTCCTGATCATCGAGAACTTCGGTAACTTCCTGAACGACGACTGGGGCGTGCTGAAGGAAGCGGGCTTCCCGCGCACGCAGCCGGTAGTGGAAGCCTCCATCAACGATCAGAACCAGTATGTGTTCGAGAACTTCTTCGAACCCCAGGGTCAGGGCCGCGCCACCGATGCATCCCTGTGGGAGATTCGGGTAGGCGTGCGCTACCAGTTCTGATCCAGTCCGCTTTATCCGACGCGAAATCGGGGGCGGCCAACTGGCCGCCCTCTTTTTTTGCGTGACAGGGCACTCGAGGGTACGGTTACGGCCTGCACACATGTGGCACACAGTGCCGTTTCACGGACAGGGCGTCGCAAAAGCAGCATGCCAGGGAACGTCAATTCAGTACGAGGCACCGGCTTGAGCTCACAAGGAATCGACGGTTGCACCGACGGCTGCGGCCCTTGCACTAGCCGGCTGGTAGCCGTTCTGTGCCTGTACCTCGCATCCGCCTGCGTCGGCGCAGCGGAGCCGACGTTTTTCCAATGCATCGAACGCATCGGCGACCGCGCACGCGAGGCCGGCATCAGCGAGCCGGTCATCCGGGACGTCCTGGGCAGCGCGAAACCGCTCGAGCGGGTCATAGAGCTGGACCGGCGACAGCCCGAATTCACCCGCAGCTTTGCGGACTACTACGGCCGGCGGGTCACCGAGGAACGCGTGGGGCGGGGCCGCGAGATGCTGGGTCGCCACCGGGACGCGCTGATGACCGCCCAGCGCCGCTACGGCGTGCCCGCGCACTACCTGGTGGCCTTCTGGGGGCTGGAGACGAACTTCGGCAGCTACTACGGCAAGATCCCGGTGCCGGATGCGCTGGCGACACTGGCCTGTGACGAGCGGCGCAGCGCTTTTTTCACCGACGAGCTGCTCGCAGCCCTGCGCATTATCGACGAGGGAGACATCACTCCCGACCGCATGGTGGGCTCCTGGGCCGGCGCCATGGGCAACTTCCAGTTCCTGCCGTCCGTCTTCCTGCGCCACGCCATCGACGCCGACGGCGACGGCCGGCGAGATCTCTGGCAAAGCACCGAGGATGCGGTCCTGTCGGCGGGCAATTTCCTGCAGTCCCTGGGCTGGCGGCCGGAACTGCGCTGGGGCCGGGAAATCAGGCTCCCGGACGGCTTCGACTATGCGCTCGCCGGCCGCGACCAGCAGCGAGCGCTGGCCGACTGGGTGGACATGGGCATCACGGATGCGTGGGGCAGGCCCCTGCCGCGTCTCGATCTCCCGGCCGCCGTGCTGGTACCCGCCGGCCACGAGGGCCCGGCCTTCATCGTCTACGAGAACTTCGACGTGATCATGGGCTGGAACCGCTCGGAGTTCTACGCGCTGGCCGTTGGCCGGCTGGCCGACCGCATCGCCGGCGCCGGGCCGCTGGTCAGTGGCCTGCCCGAGGACAGCGGACCGCTGCGCCGGGAAGACGTGAAGGCCCTCCAGGAGACCCTGGCCGCCGCAGGCTACGACCCCGGCAAGCCGGACGGCATCGTCGGCCCGGCCACCCGCCGCGCGGTCTCCGCCTGGCAGCGGGACCGCGGCCTCATAGCCGACGGCCACGTAGACCAGGAACTGATCACCGCATTAGGTGCCGGACCGAACTAATCCAACTTTTGCAACTTGTTGCCGCAGGCGCCACTCCCGGCGTCACCCCGGCAACCCCCGGTCGGTTCAGCTCAGCACGCCCCGCTCCCGCAGCGCCGCGATTTCGTCCCCGTCGAACCCGAAGTCGCCGAGCACGGCATCGGTATCCTCACCGGCCGGCCGCGGCCCGCTCGGCTCCGCCGGCGGCGTCCGGCTGAACCGGGGCGCCGGCGCGTTCTGGGGCACCCCGTCCACCTCAAGGACATTGCGCCTGGCCGCGTTGTGCGGATGAGCCCCGACCTCGCCGAGATCCAGCACCGGCGCGAAGCAGACGTCGGTACCTTCCATGATCTCGCACCACTCGTCCCGGGTCTTCGTGCGGAACACCTCGGCCAGCCGCTTGCCGAGTCGGTCCCACTGCGCCATCGCTTCGGCATCCGTACGGCCGCTGAAGACCGCCGGCCCGAAGTCCTCCGCATCCAGCCCGGCTTTCTCGATCAGCAGCTGGTAGAACTGGGGCTCGATGGAGCCGATGGCCACGTAGCGGCCGTCCTTGGTCTCGTAGGTATCGTAGAAGTGCGACGCGCCGGACAGGAAGTGTGTCCCCGTGCCGCCATCGAACAGCCCCATGGCCCGGAAGCCGAAGAACATGGCCATCAATGACAGCGACCCGTCCACCATGGCGGCATCCACCACCTGGCCCTCGCCGCTCTTCTGCGCCTCCAGCAGCGCGCAGACCATGCCGAAGGCGAGCAGCATGCCGCCGCCGCCGAAGTCGCCCACCAGGTTCAGCGGGGGCACGGGCTTCCCGCCGCGGCGGCCGATGGCATGCAGCGCGCCGGACAGCGCGATGTAGTTGATGTCGTGCCCTGCGGCGTTCGCCAGCGGCCCGTCCTGCCCCCAGCCCGTCATGCGCCCGTAGACCAGCTTCGGGTTCGCGGCCAGGCATTCGTCCGGCCCGATGCCCAGCCGCTCGGCGACCCCCGGGCGGAAGCCCTCGAACAGCGCATCGGCCTCCCGGGCCAGGCGCAGCACGACCTGAGCGCCCTCCGGCGACTTCAGATCCACGGCGATCGACCGGCGGCTGCGCGTCAGCGGATCCGGCAGCGGGCGGCTGCCGCCCGGCGCCGACTTGCGCTCCACCCGGATCACCTCCGCCCCCATGTCCGCCAGCATCATGCCGCAGAAAGGCCCCGGGCCGATGCCGGCGATCTCGATGACCTTCAGGCCCGCCAGCGGGCCGCCGCGCGCCGCCCCACTCATCGCGGCTGCATGCGGATGGCGCCGTCGAGGCGGATCACCTCACCATTCAGGTAGGCGTTCTCGACGATGTGCCGGGCCAGCATGCCGAACTCCTCCGGCAGGCCGAGGCGCTTCGGAAACTGCACCATCTCGATCAGCGGCTGCTTCACCTTGTCGTCCAGCCCCTGCAGCAGCGGTGTGTTCATGATGCCGGGCGCGATGGTCATGACGCGGATGCCCAGCGGCGCGAGATCCCGCGCCACCGGGAGGGTCAGGCCGCAGATGCCGGCCTTGCTGGAGCTGTAGGCCGCCTGGCCGATCTGCCCGTCATAGGCCGCCACCGAGGCCGTGTTGATGATGACGCCGCGCTCGCCGGCCTCGCCCTCGGGCTCGTTGCGCGCCATCTGCTCGGCGGCGAGGCGCAGCACGTTGAAGGTGCCGACGAGATTCAGGTTCACCACCGAGGCGTAACGCTCCAGCGGCAGCGGGCCATCCCGGCCCAGCGTCTTGCCCGGCGGACCGCCGCCGGCGCAGTTCACGCAGACGTGCAGCGCGCCGAAGCGGTCCATGGTCTTCTCCAGCGCGCCCTGCACCGACACCTCGCTGGTCACGTCCGTCGCCACGTAATCGGCGCTGTCGCCGAGTTCGGCTGCCGCCGCCTTCGCGGCGTCCTCGTTGATGTCCAGAATCATGACACTGGCGCCCTGCTCCGCCAGCGCCCGGCAGGTCGCGTTGCCGAGCCCCGAAGCCCCTCCCGTCACGATCGCCGTCTTGCTGGCGAGATCCATCGTCTACCCCTCCTGTTCGATCACCCTGAAACGAGACGCCCGCCACGAGGGCGGGCGCCGCGCCGTCGTCACTGCGTCAGGCGCTCAGGCCGCGCTGGCCTTCGCCTTCGCGTCGGCCAGCGACTTCGGTTTCTTCTGCCGCGGATCCAGTCCGATAGAGCGCGCGATGATCTCGCGCATGATCTCGGACGAACCGGCATAGATGCGCGAGATGCGCGCATTGGTATACATGCGCGAGATCACGTACTCGTCCATGTACCCGGCGCCGCCGTGCAGCTGCACGCACTGATCCATCACCCGGCCCTCCAGCTCGCTGGTGTAGAGCTTGGCCCGGGCGGCCACTTCGGCGGTCAGCTTGCCCTGGTTGTGCTCCTCGACGCAGCGGTCCACGTACACCTGGGCGATGTCGAGCTC
This sequence comes from uncultured Woeseiaceae bacterium, assembly GCA_964428605.1. Lineage (GTDB taxonomy): Bacteria > Pseudomonadota > Gammaproteobacteria > Steroidobacterales > Woeseiaceae > Lentisalinibacter. Next base: position 5,102 of record CAYRZI010000009.1, on the reverse strand, counting down.
CATGCGCATGTCGGCCATGGCGAAACGCGAGTTCTGGAAATCCGCGATGCGCCGCCCGAAGGCCTTGCGCTCGGTGATGTAGTCCATCGTGATGTCGAAGGCCGCCTGGCCGGAGGCCAGGTAACCGGCAGCACCGAGCAGGCGCTCCTCGGCCAGGAACTGCATCAGGTAGTAGAAGCCCTTGGTCGCCTCGCCCAGCACGTTCTCCTTCGGCACCTTCACGTTGTTGAAGAACAGCTCGGCGGTGTCCTGGGACTTCAGGCCCATCTTCTTGAGATTGCGGCCGCGCTCGAAACCCTCCATGCCCCGCTCCACCACGAACAGCCCCAGGCCGTGGGTGGAATCGGGCACGGTGCGGGCCGCCACCACGATCAGGTCGGCGTTGATGCCGTTGGAGATGTAGGTCTTCGAGCCGTTCAGCAGCCAGTGGTCGCCCTTGTCCTCGGCCTTCGTGCGCATGCCGGCCACGTCGCTGCCGGCGCCCGGCTCGGTCATGGCGATGGCCAGGATGTTCTCGCCGCTCACGCACTTCGGCAGCCAGCGTTCCTTCTGCTCCTCGGTACCCAGCTCGCCGATGTAGGGTCCCACCAGCCGGCTGTGCAGCGTGGCGAAGAAGCCGGGGTCGCCGTAGCGGGCCATCTCCTCGATGAAGATCTGCTCGTAGCGGAAATCCTGCATACCGGCGCCGCCGTATTTCTCGTCGGCCCACATCAGCAACAGACCCTGCTCGCCGGCCTTCAGGAAGGCCTCGCGGTCCACGATGCCCTGCTCCTGCCAGCGGTCTGCGTGGGGCTGGATCTCGTTCTTCAGGAAGGTGCGGACCGAGTCCCTGAATATCTCGTGCTCTTCGTCGAACAGCTTTCTTTCCATGACGTCTACCTCGTCGTTAATGCGGTCGGCCCGCTCAGCGGCCCTTGAATTGCGGTTCCCGTTTCTCGAAGAAGGCGGTAACGCCCTCCGTGTTGTCCTCGCTCATGATGAGCGCGTCCTGCAGACTCGCCTCCACGTCGAAGGTGCTGCCCCAGCTGCCGGCCAGGGCGTGGCGCATGGCCCGCTTGGTCGCGGCCATCGACAGCGGTGCCCGCTTCGCCAGCGCGGCGGCCCACTCGGCCGTGGCCTCGCGGAGCTCGTCCGCCGGCACCACCTTGTTCACCAGCCCCCACTCCAGGCACTTGTCTGCCGGTATGCGTTCGGCCTCGACACAGGCCTGGAAGGCCCGCTTGTAGCCGATCTGCTTCGCCAGCAGCCAGGTGGCGCCGCCGTCCGGCACCAGGGCGATGCTGGCGAAAGGCGCCAGCAGGAAGGCCTTGTCCGACATGATGGCGAGATCGCACATCAGCGCGAACGACAGACCGATGCCCGCCGCGGCACCGTTGATGCTGGCGAGCACCGGCTTCTCGCAGCGCCCGATAATCTCGAGCACCGGCCGGTACTCGCGCTGCAGCTGCTCCTCGATGCGCTGGTTGCCCGTCTCCCGGGCGCTCATCGCGTCCTTGAGGTCGGCGCCGGCCGAGAAGCCCCGGCCGACGCCGGTGAAGACGATGACCCGGATCTCCGGGTCGTCCACCGCCCGTCCGAAGGCCGCCAGCAGATCCAGCCGGAGCTGCCGGTTGAAGGCGTTCATCACCTCGTCGCGGTCGATGGAGATAATCGCGACCGCTCCGTCGGTCGCGTAATCCACCGTCTCCCAGTCGCTCATCGCGGCGGCCCCTCAGGCGGCCGAGCGCGTCTCGGACGCGCCGCCCCGGGGATAGAAGGTCTCGCCCTTCTCCGCCATCTCGCGCAGCATCGCCGGCACCTTGAAGCGCTCGCCGTAGGCCTCGGCCATGCGGTCGCACTCGGCCACGAACTCCTTCAGGCCCACGGTCTCGATCAGCGAGATGGTGCCGCCGGTGTACGGCGGGAAACCCCAGCCGAAGATGGAGCCGACGTCGGCATCCGCCGGATCGGTGACCACGCCCTCGTCCATACAGCGCACGGTATCCAGCGCCTGGATGTAGAGCAGGCGCTTCTTCACCTCTTCCACGCTGGGCTGCTCGTCCGCCGGCGGGAAATGCTCGGCGAGACCCGGCCAGAGGTGCTTCCTGCCGCCCTCCGGATAGTCGTAGAAGCCCTTGCCGAAGCGCTTGCCGCGGCGGTCGAGGTCTTCCACGAACTTGCGCACCACCTCGTCGGCCGGCGTGCCCACGTAATCGTCGCCCAGGTCTTCCCGGGTCTGCTTGCCCACGTGATAGGCGAGTTCCAGCGACACCTCGTCGGTGACCGCCAGCGGGCCCACCGGCATGCCGGCCTGCTTCGCCACGTTCTCGATCAGCGCCGGGTTCACGCCTTCGGCCAGCATGGACATGCCCTCGCGGGTGAAGGTGCCGAACACGCGGCTGGTGTAGAAGCCGCGGCTGTCGTTGACCACGATCGGGGTCTTTTTGATCTGCTGGATGTAGTCCAGCGACCGGGCAATGGCCTCGTCGCCGGTCTTCTCGCCCACGATCACCTCCACCAGCGGCATCTTGTCCACCGGCGAGAAGAAGTGGATGCCGATGAACTGCTCCGGCCGCTTCGAAGCCTCGGCGAGGCCCGAGATGGGCAGCGTCGAGGTGTTGGAGGCGAAGATGGCGTTCTCCGGGATCACCGCCTCCGTCTTCGCCGTGACGTCGGCCTTGATCTTGCGGTCCTCGAACACGGCCTCGATGATCAGGTCGCAGCCTTCGAGATCCGCGTAGTCGTCCGTGGTGCTGATCAGCTCCAGCAGGTCCGCGGCCTTGTCCGAGTCCATGCGGCCCCGATCGATGCGCTTCTGCAGCAGTTCGCGGGAATAGTCCTTGCCCTTCTCGGCCTTGTCCTTCGTCGTGTCGAGCAGGACGACCTCCATGCCCGCCTTCGCCGAGACGAACGCGATGCCCGCGCCCATCATGCCGGCACCGAGCACGCCGAGCTTCTTCACCTGGCTCTTGTCCACGCCCTCCGGCCGGCGCACCAGCTTGTCCGCCGCGCCCTTGTTGATGAACAGCGTACGGGTCATGTTGCGGGCGACCGGGTCACGCAGCAGGGAGACGAAGTACTTCGACTCGATGTCCAGCCCCTGATCGATGGGCAGCACCGTGCCCTCGTAGGCGCTGGACATGATGGCGATGGGCGCCGGGTAGTTGTGGTTGGTGTTCTTCTGCAGCAGCGCCGTGCCCACCATGAGCGTCTGGATGGCCTTCGGGTTCATCAGGCCGGTGCCGCCGGGTACCTTGAAGCCCTTCTTGTCCCAGGGCTGCTCCGGGTCGCCGACTTCGCTGATCCACTGCTTGGCGGCGTCCACTTCCTTGCCGGGCTCCACCACCTCGTTGACGATACCGAGCGCGAGCGCCTTCTCCGGCTTCACGTGGGTGCCCTGCAGCATCAGCGGCAGGGAGGCCTCGAGGCCGATCAGCCGCGGCAGGCGCTGGGTGCCGCCGCCGCCCGGCAGCAGGCCCACCTGCACCTCGGGCAGGCCGAGCACGGCCTTCGGGTTGTTCGCCGCCACCCGGTAGTGGGTGGCCAGGCAGATCTCGAGGCCGCCGCCGAGCGCCGTGCCGTTGATGGCCGCGGCGAAGGGCTTGCCGCAGGTCTCCATGCGGCGCAGCGTCTGCTGCAGCCCGCGGCTGTTGGCGTACATCTCCTCCGCGCTGGCACCGCTGTCGAACGCGTTCACCAGCGACTTCAGATCCGCGCCGGCGAGGAAGGAATCCTTGCCGGAGGTGATGACGGCACCCTTGATGCCGTCGTCGGAGGCCACCTTCTCGATGCTCTCGGCCAGTTCGGCCATGAACTCGGGCGTCAGCACGTTCATCGGCCGGTCCTTGACGTCGATGGTAATCGTCGCGATGCCGTTGCCGTCTACCTGGAAATCAATCGTGTTCATCGTGCTCATACCCTCTCGATAATCGTGGCTGTGCCCATGCCTGCGCCGACGCACAGGTTCACGAGCGCGGTGTTCAGGTCGCGGCGTTCGAGCTCGTCCAGCACCGTGCCGAGGATCATGGTGCCGGTGGCACCCAGCGGGTGGCCCATGGCGATGGCGCCGCCGTTCACGTTGATCTGGTCGTGCTCGATGCCGAGGCGCTGCATGAACAGCAGCACCACCGAGGCGAAGGCCTCGTTCAGCTCGAACAGGTCGATGTCCTTCCTGTCCATGCCGCAGCGCTTCAGCACCTTCTCGGCAGACGGCGCCGGGCCGGTCAGCATGATGGTGGGCTCGCTGCCGATGGAGGCGAAGCCGCGGATGCGCGCACGGGGCTTCAGGCCCAGCGCCTCGCCCATCTCCTTCGTGCCCACCAGCACGGCGGCGGCACCGTCGACGATGCCGCTGGAATTACCGCCCGTGTGCACGTGGTTGATGGCCTCGACCTCCGGGTAGCGCTGCAGCGCGACTGCGTCGAAGCCCGCCTGCTCGCCGGGGATAACGAAGGCCGGCTTCAACTCGCCGAGGCCCTCCACCGTCGTGTCCGGACGGATGTGCTCGTCCTGGTCCAGCAGTGTCATGCCCAGCGTGTCCTTGATGGGCACGACCGAATTCTTGAAATACCCCTTCTCCCAGGCGTTCGCGGCCCGCTTCTGGCTCTCGGCGGCGTACGCGTCCACGTCGTCGCGGGAGAAGCCGTACTTGGTGGCGATCAGGTCGGCGCCGATGCCCTGGGGGACGAAATACGTGTGATAGGCCACCTGGGGATCGGCCGCCATGGCACCCGAGTCCGAGCCCATCGGCACGCGGGACATGCTCTCCAGCCCGCCGCCGATGGCCAGATCCGCCTGGCCGGCCATGACCTGGGAGGCCGCGGTGTTCACGGCATCGAGGCCCGAGGCGCAGAAGCGGTTCAGCTGCTTGCCGGGCACGTTCTCGGCGTAGTCGGCGTTCAGCGCCGCCACCCGGGCAACGTTGGAGCCCTGCTCGCCCACCGGCGCCACGCAGCCGATGACCACGTCGTCGAGCTTGCTCGTGTCCAGTTCGTTGCGGTCCCGGATGGACTCGAGCACCTGGGTCAGCAGTTCGATGGGCGTCACCGGGTGCAGGGCGCCGCTGGACTTGCCGCGGCCGCGGGGGCTGCGGACATGATCGAAGATGTATGCGTCTGCCATTT
>CAYRZI010000008.1:0-48228 GCA_964428605.1 uncultured Woeseiaceae bacterium | reverse complement strand
GGTCCGCGTCATAATACCGCAGCGCCTCGGCCGGGTCGAAGTTGCCGGAAAGCACCCGGCCGGCGCAGGTGGTGCACCAGCCCTGCAGGCAAAGCGACGGCAGCGCCACGCCCTGGGCCTCGGCCGCGTCCCAGATCGAGTCCTCCGGCGCGACCAGGATGGTGCGCTCGGTGTCGTCGGGGAAGACCAGCGTCACCTTGTGGCGTTCACGGCTCATGGCGGAAAAAGGGGTGCCGGGCTGGGGGCCCGGCACCCTGGGGTCGCCAGGCGCGGCAGGCGCCGGGCCGGGGGTCACGGCGTCACGGATTGTAGAACGGCCGGTTCTTGCTCTGCGGCGCGTCGCCGGGAGTGCCGCGGCGGAAGTGCCCGGAGGGTCGGGCGACGCCGTCGCGTTCCCGGCTCAGCAGCTCGATGAACCAGGCCTCGTGCTCGATTTCCTCCTGCAGGATGCGCGAGGCCATGTCGTAGGTGCGCGGATCCTTGCCCAGCGTCAGATCGCAGATCTCGTTCCAGGTGCGCACCGCGCAGCGCTCGGCCTCCAGCAGGACCTGGAGGATGTTGGCCATGCTCGGATCGTCCGGCAGATAGGCGTCGGGACAGCTCGCGCGGTCGGCGAAGGCGCGGATGTCCCGAGGGATCCCGCCGCCCAGCTCGTAGATGCGCGGCGTGATCAGCTCGAAGTGCGAGCGGTCCTCCAGCCGGGCGTCCTCGGTGATCTCCTTGAAATCCTCGCTGCCCGCCAGGTGCATCCGCAGGATGGTGTAATAGTAGTAGGTCGTGAACTCGGCGGCTGCGGCGTCGATCAGCTTCTCGACCAGTTCCTCGACATTGACGCCGCGCTGGCGGGCCTGCTCGACCCCGACCCGTTGCGTGACGTCGCCGGGTTTGACTCGGCCCGTGGCATGCGGCTTGTCGGCCATGGCGACCTCCCTCGACATCCTTCGCGGTCTTCGGCGCGGCCTCCTGCCCGCCGCGTCCGCCGCGGTCCGTTCGTCGCGCGCCGCCGGTCCTGGCGATCCTGTCCAGTCGGCAAGGCCGCGTGCGATCTTGCCTCCCTTGTCCAAGGGTGGTCGTTTACCGGACCGGGGTCAATAGTTTGGAACTATTCTAAGAATGGTTCCGACATCGCAGCCCACCATGCGCCCGGTCGAAGGCCAAGAAAAAGCAAGAGCCCGGACCAGGCGATCCGGGCTCTGACATTCCGCGGGGCGCAGGTGCTGACTGGTCGGGGAGACTGGATTCGAACCAACGACCTCCGCCTCCCGAAGGCGGCGCTCTACCAGGCTGAGCTACTCCCCGTCCGCGGCGCCGTATATAGCGGCTTTGCGCGGCGATGACAATGGGGTCGCGCGGCGGAATCGCAACCTTCGCGAACGCTGGCCGGGCGTCCGCGGGACTTGGCAGCAGGGAGGTCCAGGGCCTATGGTCGAGGGCCTATGGCAACGCCGCTGCGGCGCCGTCCCGAGCGAACCGTATCATGACCGATGTGCACACGACCCGCCCGAGCCAGTTCGGCCAGGCCAGCGTCCTGCCCGAGTCGCCCGACGCGGCGACGCTGGAGACCGTGGCGAACCCGCATCCGGGCGAGACCTACCTGGTGCGCTTCACCTGTCCGGAGTTCACCTCGCTCTGCCCGGTCACGGGGCAGCCGGACTTCGCGCATCTGGTCATTGACTACGTGCCCGAGCGGCTGCTGGTCGAGAGCAAGTCGCTGAAGCTCTTCCTCGGCTCGTTCCGCAACCACGGCGCCTTCCACGAGGACTGCACGCTGGCGATCGCCAAGCGGCTGCGCGCGGCGATGGAACCGGTGTGGCTGCGCATCGGCGGCTACTGGTATCCGCGCGGCGGCATGCCGATCGACGTGTTCTACCAGACCGGCGCGCCGCCCGAGGGCCTGTGGCTGCCCGACCAGGGCGTGGCGCCCTATCGCGGGCGGGGGTAGCGGCGGTCCGGGTCAACCGACGAAGAGTTCGACCGTCTGGCTCGCCGTGCCGCCGGCCAGGGCGTCGACCTGGTCGAGAGCGGCCTGCACGCTCTGCGGCTCGGCGGTGACATCGTCGATCAGGCCGCGCCCCACGTCGTTGCTGGTGTCCGGCGGCACCTGCTGGCCGAACGCGTCGGCCACGTCGATCTTGTTGGCGATCGTCGTCGCGTCCAGCGCGGTCAGGTCCGCCTGGCCGTCGCCGTCGAGGTCGACCGCGACGCCGTCCTGCGCCCCGGAGATGATGTCGACGATGATGTCGCCCAGCTTGATGCCCTGGGCGAGGCGGTCGGCGACGACGCCGCTCCAGAAATCGAGGCCGGCCTGGCTGGCCGGACGCTCGAAGAGGTTGTCGAAGACGTCGGCGACGAAGCCTTCGATGGCGTCCTGGCTGGCGCCGGGGGTGGCGTCGGGGGATGTCGCGCGGATCGGGCCGATCTCGCCGGTGCGACGCACGTGGGTGCCGCCGCAGGGCTGCAGGTCGACGCCAGGGATCTCGAGCAGCCGGATGTGCCCGGCGTTCATCGGCGGTGAGACCGACATGGTGCGGACGAGTTCCGGCTGGGCGCGCAGTTCCTCGCCCGTGATCCAGCGGGAACCCACTGCATGGTCCTCGGCAATCAGCGCGTTTAGCGCCGCCGTGACCGCTTCCTTGTCCAGCGTCTCCTCCATGTCGAAGTCGAGCCGGCTCTTGCTCGCGCTGATGTTGCCGCCGGTGACGCCGTGGGGGATCACCGCGCCCACCAGGTGCATGCAGGTGTGCATGCGCATATGCCGGTAGCGCAGCTCCCAGTCGATCACGGCGTGCACCCGGTCGCCGGGGGACGGCAGCGGCGCGCCGTCGGCGGGGACGTGGCGTATGGCACCCGCCTCGCCTTTGCGGGTATCGACGATCTCGATGCGCCCGCCACCGTCCGGCTCCAGGTAGCCCCGGTCGCCGGGCTGGCCGCCTCCCAGTGGATAGAACACCGTGCGGTCCAGAACGATGCCGCTCTCGTCCGCGGCGACGACGGTCGCCTCGCATTCCTGCCGATAGGCGTCTTGCTCGAACAGTCTTTCCGTCATGCTAGTTCCCGTTGCGGGCGACGCGTCCCGCCAGTGTGGCTCCGGAGCAACAAGAGCGGCGGGGCGGTCCCGGCGCTGTCGCCCGCGCGCCCGCCGGGGCCCCGGCCGGCAGATGCCATTGTACAGAAACATTGGCGGCCGGCTGCCGCCGGACGGTCGATGCTGGACGGGCGTTCCACGCCATTTCCGGCGCGTTCCCTGGTGTTGCGGCAAACCGACAACCTGCTTGACCGGTTCGAAATCGCGTCGCTATCCTAGGAATCAGGGGGAGCGCGGCCGCGGCCGCTCGTCGCCCTGCACGCAACCGCACGCCGATCTCGGCACGTGCAGACAATCAGAGGGGGAGAAATCGTGAAACACGGAAAATCCGGTATCGCCGGATGCGCGACCGCAATGCTCGCGCTCGCCGGCATGACGGGCGCGGCTACGCTCGCGCAGGCCCAGGGGGCACAGGATGCCTTCGTCGAAGAGATCATCGTCACCGCGACAAAACGTGCCGGTGGCCAGGAAGTCCAGGACGTGCCCGTGGCCGTAACCGCGCTCGGCGAGGAGCAGATCGACGCGCTCTACCTGCGCGATCTGAAGGCGCTGGGCTACGGCGTACCCAACGTGCAGCTCGAGGACATCGGCACCACCCGGGGTGTGGCCAACTTCTCGATCCGCGGCCTGGGCATAAGCAGCTCCATCCCGTCCATCGATCCCACGGTGGGGGTCTTCGTCGATGGCATGTACTACGGTATACCCGCGGGAGTGGTCTTCGATACCTTCGATCTGGCGAGCATCGAGGTTCTGCGCGGGCCGCAGGGGATCCTCTTTGGCCGGAACGTAACAGGGGGCGCGGTGCTATTGCAGACGACGCGGCCGACCGAGGACCCTTCCATGAAAGTGAAGGCGGCAGTAGAAACCGGTAACAATGTCATAACTTCGGGGGTCTTCTCCGGTCCGCTTAACGAGTCACGCTCTCTGCTCGGCAAGTTCGCCATTTACCACAACAAGGACGGTGGCTGGCATACCAACGACTTCGATGGCAGTGACTTCGGCGAGGCAGACACCACCATCATCCGCACAGGCCTGACCTGGCGCGCTACCGACTCACTGGAGTTCCTGCTGCGCACGGAAAATGCGCGGTCGGACGGCGACGGACCGGCCGGACAGAACGGGGGACTGTTCAGCCGCGATAGCTTCAACTTCGCGATTGACTTTCCGGGGTCGTACGACAACGAATGGGACCAGGCGATCCTCGAGACAACGCTGGATATCGGATTCGGTAATGGCGAGATCGTCAATATCCTGGCTTGGCGCGAGTATGAGAATGCTTCCACCGGCGACATCGATGCGACGCCTAACTTCCTGTTCCATTCAGAGGCGCTGACGCAGCAGGATCAGTTGTCGAACGAACTGCGTTATTCGGGGAGTTTCGGCGGATTGTTCGTTACCAGCGGCCTCTACTATCTCACCCAGGACCTCGATTATCGCGAGGTGCGAAACTTCGGTCCCGCGCTGCAGACGCCGCCGCCTCTCGGTCCGGGTCTGCCGCCGCGCATTGTCGGAGGTGGTCTGCAGGACCAGACGACCTGGGGCGTGTTTACACAGATCGACTGGCAGCTGAGTGACCGCTGGACAGTGACGGTTGGCGGCCGCTACAGCGCTGAAGAGAAGGAGGTGGATATTGCCACGCTAGGCCTCGGGCTGGCACAGGGGGCTCCGGCGTGCACGATTGAAGACGGCTGTACGTTCTACAATTTCATCGACGACGAGGACTGGAGCAGCTTTACGCCAAAGGTCGGTTTCCAATACCGGGCCAATGAGAACACGCAGATCTACGGCTTCTATACACGCGGATTTCGCAGTGGTGGTTACAACATGCGCAATACCGATCCCGATTTTCCCCCTGGACCCCTGGACCAGGAGACGCAGGATTCCTTCGAACTCGGTTTGAAAACGGACCTGCTCGATGGAGTCCTGCGAGTGAATGCGGCTCTCTTCTATAACGAGATCAAGGATCTGCAGAGAGAGATCAACGAGCCCGACGAGGGCGGCGTCGTGCAGACTTTCGCTAATACTGCGGACGCGACGATCCAGGGATTCGATCTGGAGGCCCGATGGTTCGTCAGCAGTAACCTGACTGCCACGATAAATGCGGGCTACGTTGATGGTGAGTACGACGAGATCCGGGCTGACCTGACTGGTCCCTTCGGGCCGCCCTCTTCCAATGGTGTAGTGGATGAGGCGGATTTCGCGTTGGACATTCCGCGACTCGCGCCCTGGTCGTACGGTGCCACGCTGATCTACGATCAGGACATCGGCAACGCAATGGCCGTCAACGCGCAGGTGAGTTTCAATCACCGCGATCAGGCTCCTTTTAACGACAACAACCAGGGGCAGCTGAAAGCGGCGGATATGCTGGATGCAAGCGTTTCGCTGTTCATGATGGATCGCGCTTTGAAGCTCTCCGTATTCGGCAAGAACCTGAAAGACGAGGTGACTATCGGCGGCGATACGCAGCTGGGCTTCTTCCCCGGCGCCACTTTCTCGCCGCTTAATAAAGGGCGGATCATAGGATTCGAGGCCGAGTACAATTATTGACCGTGCAGCGCTGAGCGCATCGGTTGCATTGCAGGGCCCCTGATCGCAGGATCAGGGGCCTTCTCTTTCCGGAGACTGCCAATGCGAGTCAATGCGGATTTCGCCGCACCCGCCTTCGCGCGGACCGCCGAGATGGACTGGGTTCCTTCACCCACGGCGTGTGTGGAACGGCGCATGCTGGACCGGGTCGGCGACGAAGTGGCCCGGGCCACCAGCCTGGTGCGCTATGCGCCCCGGAGCAGCTTCCCCGAACACGCCCACGCCAGGGGCGAGGAGTTCCTGGTGCTGGAAGGCGTGTTCGCCGACGAGCACGGCGAATACCCGGCCGGCACCTACGTGCGTAATCCGCCGGGCTCGTCCCACGCGCCCGCCAGCCCCGGCGGCTGCGTCCTGCTGGTGAAGCTGCGCCAGTTTGCCGACGACGATACCGCGCGGGTGGTCGTCGATACCCATACCGGCGGCTGGCAGCCCACGGGCGTCGCAGGCGTCGAGGGCCTGCCCCTGCATGCCCACGGCAGCGAGCGGGTGGCGCTGTATCGCCTGGCGCCGGGCTCGCGGGTACCGGAACACGAGCACCCGGGCGGCGAGGAGACGTTCCTGCTGGAGGGCGGGCTCGCCGACGGCGAGCAAGAATACGTGGCGGGAGACTGGCTGCGTCTGCCGCCGGGCAGCCGCCACGCGGTGACGTCGGAGGCCGGCTCCGTCCTGTGGGTGAAGACGGGCCACCTGCCGCCGGCGGAACCGGCCGCCTGAGCAGCTGCGCGAGGGGCGCTCAGGCGGCGCCCACGCGGAAGGTCCCCGTCTGCATGTCGGGGTCCGGCGCCGCAATCTGTACCTGGTTGCGCCCGCCCGCCTTCGCGGCATACAGGGCCTCGTCCGCCATCTGGATCAGGCCTTCGGAGCTGCGCCGGTCTGCGGCCGGCTGCGTGGTGGCCACGCCGATGCTGACGGTCAGTTTCGCGGGGCGGCCGTCCACCCGGTGCGGGATGCCGAGCTCGAGGATGCCGAGCCGGATGTGCTCGGCCAGTTTCGCGGCGTATTGCTCGGTGGTGCCCGTCAGCAGTACCACGAATTCCTCGCCGCCGTAGCGCGCCGCCATGTCCGTCGGCCGGCGGACGGCGCCGCGCACCATCTTCGCCACCGTGATCAGTGCCCGGTCGCCGGCCTGGTGTCCGTACTGGTCGTTGTACTGCTTGAAGTGGTCCACGTCGATCAGCAGCAGGCCGAGCCGCGCTCCCTCCTCCGAGCCCTCCTGCCAGGCGCTGCGGAAGCGCTCGTCGAAGGCGCGCCGGTTGCTGAGCCCGGTCAGCTTGTCCTGTCCGGCGACCCGTTCCATCAGGTTGGCCTCGAGGAAGCTGCGCCTCCGGCTGCGCTCCAGCGAATAGGCGCCGAAGAGACCGATGATGTTGGTGAACAGGATGTACAGGCCGTTGTACATCAGGTCGACGGTCACGCCCTGCAGCGCCAGGCTGAGGCCGACGAAGGTCGCGAGCAGCGTCAGTGCGGTGGCCATCGCGTAGTAGAAGCCGAGACCGAGGAAGAAATAGATGTAGACCGTGATGGTCATGAAGCCGGAGAAGTAATAGGGCGTGCCGAGATCGGCGGCGAGGACGCCGATGGAAAGGGAGCCCAGGCCGGCTATCAGCGCGGCTACCATGGTGAACGCCTTGATGACCCGCTGCGCCGGCTGCCAGTAGGAGAGCAGCAGGACGCCCAGCACCGCCGGGATGATCACGAAGAGGCGGACCGGATTCGAGATGTGGGCGTAGTCCGGCGGCATGAAGTGGCGGTCCACGGCGATCAGCGCCAGCAGCAGAACCAGCCCCAGACCCAGGCCTGCGCGGGTCTGCAGCAGCGTCATCGCGAGGTGGTGCTGCTGGTACTCCTCCTCGAGCCGACGCCCGAAGCGCAGCCAGCGGAAACCGGATGCCAGCTGCCGGGCGTAGGGGTTGTCGAGTACCGGGGTGTAGTCCGTCACTTGGGTCTCCGTGGCTCGGTGAGCCGCCATAGATTATGTCAAACCTGACGGCTGTGACGCCGACAGGCCCGCCGCCGGGGCGACGGCACCGGCCGCGCCAGTGCCGATTGCACCGCAAAACCGCCCGGGATGCCCGGGTGCAGGTCACACTCCGGCGGATCCCCGCGCCGGTGCACGGCTGCCGGGTTCGCTACAATACGGCGGACCACACGCAACGGGCCACGGCTCGGGAGGGGGAGCATGCACGCACGTCATCTGTGGATCGTCATCGGTCTGGCGGCACTCGCGGCCTGCGGCCCGCCCGCCGACGAGGCCGGCGAGGCCGTCAGTGCCGACAGCGGCTATCAGGACCGGCTGCTGGAGGCCCTCATCGACGCCCGGCCCGGCGACGTCATCGAGATACCCCCGGGCGTACATCGCATCAGCCGCAGCCTCACACTGAACGCCGACGGCGTCACCATCCGCGGTGCCGGCATGGACCGCTCGGTGCTCTCCTTCGCCGGTCAGGTGCAGGGGGCGGAGGGCCTGCTGGTCAACGCCAGCGACTTTCTCATCGAGGATCTCGCCATCGAGGATACCGTCGGCGACGCGCTGAAGGTGAACGAGGGCCGCAACATCGTCATCCGCCGGGTCCGCGCCGAGTGGACCGGCGGGCCGGATACCGACAACGGCGCCTACGGGCTCTATCCGGTGCAGGTCGAGAACCTGCTGCTCGAGGACTGCGTGGCCATAGGGGCCTCCGACGCCGGCATCTACGTCGGGCAGTCGCGTAACGTGGTGGTGCGCAACAATCGCGCCGAGTTCAATGTGGCCGGCATCGAGATCGAGAACACCATCGGTGCCGACGTCTATGACAATCTCGCCACCAACAACACGGGCGGTATCCTGGTGTTCAACATGCCGGACCTGCCCCAGCCCGGTCATTCCACCCGGGTCTATCGCAACCGGGTCGTCGCCAACAACACGGACAATTTCGCACCGGACGGAACCGCGGTGTCGGGCGTGCCGGCCGGCACCGGCGTGCTGATCAACGCCAACGACCGGGTGGAGATATTCGACAACGACATCGCCGACAACGAGACGGCCAACGTGATCGTCTCGAGTTATTTCTCCTCGGGTTTCGAGGGCACGATGGAGGTGGCCGAGAACTACGATCCCTACCCGGAGACCATCTATATCTACGGCAACCGCTTCTCCGGCGGCGGCGACTCGCCGGATACGCTGGCACTGAAGACCCTGAAGGTGGCCATGTTCGGGCTGCGCGGCTCTCTGCCGGACATTCTCTGGGACGGCTATGCCAACCCGGCCAAGACCGACGAGACGGGCTCCCTCAAGCCGCCTTACGCCATCTGCGTGGACAACGACCCGGCCCTGGTGCTCAACGCCGACATGGGCAACAACAGCGCGGACGTCACCACGGACATGGCCGCCCACCGCTGCAGCCACGACAAGCTGCCGGCCGTGGAGCTGGCGCTGGCCGACGCGGAGACATGAGCCGGCGCCGCACGCTCGCCGTGCTGGCGGCGCTGGGGCTGGTCGCCGCCTGCAGCGAGCGTCCCGCCACCGTTGTCCACGAGTCTGCGCCCGAGCGCCTGAGCGAGTGGGGACTGATCCTCGCCGAGGGCGACCGGCTGGTGCTGAACGAGCGGGTACTGCCTTACGATCTGAACACAGCGCTGTTCTCCGACTATGCGCAGAAGCTGCGTACGGTCTGGATGCCCGCGGGCCGCGCCGCCCGCTACCGGGAGACCGGCGACTGGGAGTTCCCGACCGGCACCGTCCTCACCAAGACCTTCTACTACCCGGCCGCCGGGCCGCGTGCCGTCCGTGCCGAAGCCTCCGGCCGGCTGTTCGACGGCACGGCCCTCGACCTCGCCGGGGTGCGCCTCGTCGAGACCCGCCTGCTCGTGAAACAGGCCGGCGGCTGGGAGGCCTACCCTTACGTCTGGAACGAGGCGCAGACCGAGGCGGTGCTGCGCCGGGTGGGCGATCTGGTGCCGCTCACGCTCGTCGCCGACGACGGCACCGGCCAGCCGTTCACCTACGTCGTACCGGACGCCAACCAGTGCGCCGGCTGCCATCGGCCGGACCACGGCAGCCGCCGGCTCCGTCCCCTGGGTCCGACGACCCGCAACCTGAACGCGGTGGGGCCCGACAGGCCGGCAGCGACCGGTGGCGGCGACCAGCTCGCGGCGTGGACACGGGCCGGCTATCTCACGGGCGCGCCGCCGGCCGCGGCGGCCCCGCGGCTGCCGCGCTGGGACGATCCGGAGGATGCCGTGCTGGAGGCTCGGGCGCGCGCCTATCTCGACGTCAACTGCGGCCATTGCCACAATCCGGCCGGTGCGGCGGATACCTCCGGACTGTTCCTCGACATCGATACCACCGAGCCGCGGCGCCTCGGCCGCTGCAAGCCGCCCATCGCGGCGGGAGGCGGTTCGGGAAACCGGCTGTACTCCATCGTGCCCGGCGATCCGGACGCCTCGATCCTCGTCTACCGCATGGAGACCAGCGACCCGGGCGAAGCCATGCCGGAGCTCGGCCGCGCGGTCGTGCACCAGGAGGGCGTCGCCCTCGTGCGCGCATGGATCGCGGGCATGCGCGGGGACTGCCGCGGGGTGCTAGCCGGGCAGGGCGACGAAAAAGCCCTCTGACTCCACCACCCGGACCGCTGTGCCGTAGAGTTCGCCCAGCCGTGCGGCGGTGAGCAGCTCCCCTTTCGCCCCGTCGGCCACCACCCGTCCCGCCTTCAGCAGGACCACCCGTTCGACCTCCGGCGGTATCTCGTTGACGTGGTGGGTGACCAGCACGATGGTGATGCCCTCCCGGAGCAGGCGGCGGATGCGCGCGAGGAACGAGAAGGCCGCCGCGGGATCGAGACCCGCGGTGGGCTCGTCGAGGATCAGCGCCGCGGGCCGGTGCACCAGCGCGCGGGCGAGCAGGCAGCGGCGCTGCTGGCCGGTGGAGAGCGACCGGAAGGGCCGCTGCGCGAGGTCCGCCAGACCCAGCTCGCCGATCAACTCCCGTGCGCGCCCGACGTGTTCCGGCCCGGGCTCGAAGGGCACGCCGGCGAGGGACTGGCTGCCGGCAAAACCGGACAGCACGGCCGTCTCCACCGGCACGCCGTCCAGGTACTCTTGCTGCAGGTCGTGGGAGACGAGGCCGAGCCGCCTGCGCAGTTCGCTCACCACCTGCAGGCCCTGCCCCATGACCCGCACGGCGGGTTCTTCCCGCGCCTCGGGGTAGAGTTCGCGGCTGATCAGCTTCAGCAGCGTCGTCTTGCCCGCGCCGTTCGGACCGAGGATGGCCGTGTGCCGGCCGGCCCCGATGGTCAGGTTCAGGCCGTCGAACACCCGGGTGCCGCCCCGCCAGACAACGGCATCGCGGATCTCGATGAGGGGCGGGGAGGGCGCCATCGCGGCAGCATGCCCCCGGCCCGGCGGGCGGTCAAACCCTGCGGCGCCGAGCCGCCCGGGTCTGCCCGCGGGCCCGCGAGTGCAGTATGGTATCCGTATCCGGAGCACTGGCCAGTGCCGGAAAGAGAGCCAGGGAGACCACCATGACCATCGCGAAGAACCTGCCCGGCTTCCTGCGACACCAGGGTTTCTGGGACGGGGAATACCGCCATCTCGACGCACGGGGCAGGATCGTCGAGCGACATCATTCCACCGTCGAGGTACGTTTCCCGAAGGGCGGCTCCCCGGACTATCTGCAGAAGAACCGCTGGGTCTGGCCCGACGGCCGCTCGCAGTATGCCGAGCTGCCCGGCATCTACCGGGACGGCCGGGTCCATTTCGACAACGACATACTGACGGGCGTCGCGTGGCAGGGCGCGCCGAACATCGTGCTCCTGACCTGGACGCGGCATGAGAATCCGGGCACGGAGCTCTACGAGATGATCGTGATCAACGAGTACGACGACCGCCGTTCCCGCACCTGGCACTGGCTGGAGGACGGCGTATGCGTGCGCCGCACGCTGATCGACGAGATCAAGGTCGGGCCGTAGGTTCCTTTCATCGGGCCCCGCCGCGCAGAGGGAGAGAGTTCAATGACGGCAGACAACCACGACAGGACCATCCTGGTCACCGGCGCATCCGGTTTCATCGCCATGCACTGCATCCTGCAGTTGCTGGAACAGGGCTTCCGGGTGCGGGGCACGCTGCGCTCGCCCTCCCGGGAGACGTCGCTGCGGGCCACCTTCGCGAAACACGTCGACGCCGACGACCGGCTCGCGTTCTTCACGGCCAACCTGACGGACGACGAAGGCTGGCGGGAGGCGATCGAGGGCTGCGATGCGGTGCTCCACGTGGCCTCGCCGCTGCCGCGCACGCCGCCGAAGCACGAGGACGACCTCATCCTGCCCGCCCGGGAGGGCGTGCTGCGGGTGCTGCGTTTCTCCTCCGAGCTGGGCGTGCGCCGGGTGGTGATGACCTCCTCGGTGGCCGCCGTGCTCTACGGCCACGCGCGCGACGGCAGCAAGGTCTACGACGAATCGGACTGGACCATCCCCGAGAAGACCGTGGGCGCCTACGAGAAGTCGAAGACGCTGGCGGAGCGGGCCGCCTGGGAGTTCATGGACGCCCTGCCGGAGGACAAAGCGCTGGAGTTCGTGGCACTGAATCCTGGGTTGGTACTCGGCCCGATCCTGGACGAGGATTACGGCACCAGCGGCGAAGTGGTGCGCAAGCTCATGCGCCGGGAACTGCCGGGTTGTCCGCCGATCGGCTTCGCGACGGTGGACGTGCGTGACGTGGCCGATGCCCACCTGCGGGCCATGGACGTCCCGGAGGCCGCCGGCAAGCGCTTCATCCTGGCCATCGATCACGCCTGGTTCGGCGAGATCGCGGAAATACTGGACGAGCACCTCCGGGAGCGGGGCTACCGCGTCCCCACCCGCCGGCTGCCGGGTTTCGTATTGCGTATCGCCGCGCTGTTCGACAAGACCACCCGCCTGGTGGTGCCGGAGGTCGGCCTGCGCATGGACCTCGCCAACGACCGGGCGAAGCGTGTGCTTGGCTGGCAGCCGCGCTCGCTGGATACCATGGTCAGGGACATGGCCGACAGCCTGATCGAGCACGGCGTCGCCTGACCGGGCCCTGCTCAGCCCCTGCGCGCCAGCTCGTAGCGTTCGATCAGTTCGCTGTTGTCGTGCTGCCAGGGATGGAAGCCCCGGCGCAGAAACGCGAACCAGGCCGGCACGATGCGCCTGAGCGTGCCGGGCCGGCCGAACAGGAACTGGAAACCCTCCCACCAGGTACGCCAGCGCCATAGCTGACCGTCGCGTTTCAGCATGATGCGCGCATTGCGGAAGGTGTCCTTGAGGAAGAAGAAGCTGGACATCAACAGCGCGTGGCGCCGTTCCTTCACCGTGCCGCCTATCAGCTGATGCACGTCGAAGGCCACGGCCTTGTGTTCGGCCTCCTCCACCGCGTGCCAGCGCCAGAGTTCGGCGATGTCCGGCTCTGCGCCGGCGAGCACGTCGTCGTGCGACAGCAGGTCATGGGCCATGATGGCGGTCAGGTGCTCGTTGGCCACCGTGCCGGCGAGCAGGCGCCGTTCGTTGAAGTGGCGCTTCGCCCAGCCGATGCGCCGGCGCACCGGGCCCTCGAACTCCTCCAGGTCGTAGCCGCGGGCCTCGCACAGCGCTTCGTTGTAGCGCTGGTGTTCCCGCCGGTGGACGGACTCCTGGCCCTGGAAGGCGCGGATTTCCGCGCGCAGTGTCTCGTCGTCGATGCGCTCGGCGTAGGCCCGGACGGTGTCGATGAAGAACTTCTCGCCCAGGGGGAAGAGCATGGACATGGCGTTGAACCAGGCGGTGCGGAAGGCGCTGCCGCCATGCCAGTCGCCGGCCAGCGATTCGCCGAGGTCGAAGCGGCGCTGGCGGGGCCTGAAGCCTCCTGCCGGGCCTTGATGGGTGTGACGGAGCAGGGTCATGATGCGGATCCGGCCATCGACTGCCTCGTGCACCATACTACCCCGTCGCGGCCGGCCGTCACAGGACGCGGGGCAGGTTTCCGGTGCTAGCATGGGCCGGTGAGTGCCGAACTGATCATCCTGCTGGTCTTCCTGGTCGCCGGGGCGGGCTGCCTGGTCTTGTACATACGGCAGATGATGCGACGCAGCGAGGCCGAATGGGAGGCGGCGGACAAGGACAAGCTGCGCACCTGGGACGACGAGGAAGACGAATGGCGTGACTGATGCGGATGTTCCGGATGCTATCATTGGTCGAAGTTCAACCAGACGCGGCCTCGCAGGTCCGCCCGCCAGAGGGAGAAAGCCCATGATGCAACCCGTATTGTGTCGTCTCGTCGTCAGCGCGGTGGCCGCCGCGCTGCTGTGGTCCGGTTTTGCCGTCAACGCTTCCGCCGCAGTGATCTCCACCGAGCAGGCCGTCGTCGCCGCGGAGCGCTCGGAGCGCCTCGACCGGGTGGCCGCGTTCCTCGCCCGGGCGGATGTGGCGACCGAACTCGAGCGCTTCGGCGTGGACCCGGCGCTGGCCGCGGACCGCGCTGCGGCCCTGTCGGATGCGGAGCTGGCCGAACTCGACGGGCGCATAGCCGATGCCGCTGCGGGCGGCGACCTGCTGGCCGTGCTGGGGATCGTCTTCGTCGTACTGCTGGTGCTGGAGCTGGTCGGCGTCACCAATATCTTCAACCGGATCTGAGGGCCGCGTGGGCCGGGCCGAGTCCCGCCCGCTGCAACGCCTCGCCCTGCTGCTCGGCCTCCTGGCACTCGCCGGGTGCGGCTCGGTGGGCGTGCCCGTAGCCAGCCTGGCTCCGACGGCGGTAGAACTCGAGGCCACGCCGTTCTACCCCCAGGAGCGCTACCAGTGCGGGCCGGCTGCGCTGGCCACCGTCCTGACCGCTGCCGGCGTCCCCGTGGCGCCGGAGGCGCTGGTGGATGCGGTCTATCTGCCCGGTCGACAGGGCTCGCTGCAGGCGGAGCTCGTCGCGGCTGCCCGCCGGCACGGCCGCGTGCCGTATCGCCTGCCCCCCACCCAGGCCGCGCTGGCCGCCGAACTCGGCGCCGGGAGGCCCGTTCTCGTGCTGCAGAACCTCGGCGTCCGCGCCATCCCGCGCTGGCATTACGCGGTGGTGATCGGCATGGACCCCGGGCGTGACGCCTACCTGCTGCGCTCCGGCACCGAACGCCGCCGCGTCACCGACCGCAGCGTGTTCCTGCGTACCTGGTCGCGCAGCGGGAACTGGGGGCTGGTCGTGCTGGGGCCCGGCGAGCTGCCGGCGGCGGACGACCCGACCGGCTATCTGCGCGCGCTGGCCGCCGTCGAGGCAACCGGCGGGCTGGTGCTGGCGCAGGCCGGTTACCGCGCCGCGCTCGGCCGCTGGCCCGGCAATCGCCTCGCGCGGCTGGGCCTGGGCAACGTCGCACTCGCCCGGGGTGAGCCCGAAGCGGCGGCCGCTCACTACCGGACGCTGCTCGCGGACCATACCGACGACCTGATCGCGCTGAACAACCTGGCGGAGTCTCTCGGGCGAGCGGGCAGGGAGGAAGAGGCGCTGCAGACCATCGAGCGGGCGCTGGCCGCCGCGCCGGAAGGCCATGCGCTGCGCCCCGCACTGGAGCAGACCCGGCGAAGCCTCGCGGCCGCCGCTCAGGACTGATCGTCGCGCCGGTCGGAGCGGATCAGTGACTCGAGTTCGACGGCGGCCTCCCGCGTGGTCTGCACCAGCTTGTCCATGTCGTGGGCCACGGCCTGCTGGCGCCGCAGCGTCTCCTCGTCGTGCTCGGCGAAGGTCTCCACGATGCGGGCCGCCTCCTGCTCGTCGATGCCGTAGTCGCGCAGCAGCGTCTCGCCCATCACCAGGCTCGAGTGCAGCGTCTCGCGGATGATGATCTGCACGCCGCAGTCCATGAGCGCATAGGCATGCAGCCGGTTCCTGGCCCGCGCCAGGATGGTCACCTTCGGATAGTGCTGGCGCACATGCCGGGCGAGCTTGATGGACTTCTCCACGTCGCCCAGGGCCAGCACGAAGAAGCGCGCGTGCTCGATGCCGGCGGCCTTCAGCAGATCCGGGCGGGAGGCGTCGCCGAAGTGCACCACGTTGCCGAAGCGCCGGACCGCGTCCAGCCGCTCCGGGCTGTTCTCCAGCGCGGTGAACGGGATGCCGCGGGAACTCAGGATACGCCCGACGATCTGGCCCACCCGGCCGAATCCCGCAATGAGGATGTCGTTGTGGTGGGCGGGCATGTCGTCGTACTCGGGCTCGGGCAGGGCGGCGGCGGTGCGCCGGCTCCACGCCTCGTTGGCAATGTAGAGCAGCGGCGTTATCGCCATGGACAGGATGACCGCGACGATCAGCAGTTCCGAGGTGGCCCGGTCGAGGACGCCGACTCCCACGGCGGCCGTGAAGATGACGAACGCGAACTCGCCGCCCTGGGGCAGCAGGAGCGCCAGCGAGCGGGGCTCGTCGCCGCCCAGCCGGATCAGGCGGGCGAGCACATAGATGACCAGTGCCTTGACGACCAGGAGCCCGGCGACGATGGCGAAGACGTCGTCGGGCCGGGAGGCGATCAGGCCGAGGTTGACGGACATGCCCACGGCAATGAAGAACAGACCGAGCAGCAGCCCCTTGAAGGGCTCTATGTCGGCCTCGAGCTGGTGGCGGTACTCCGAGTCGGCGAGCAGCATGCCGGCGACGAAGGCGCCGAGGCCCATGGACAGGTCCGCGGCCTCCATCAGGACGGCCGAGCCGATCACCACCAGCAGCGCCACGGCGGTGAACAGCTCCTCGATGCCCGTGCCTGCCACCCAGCGCAGCACGGGGCGCAGCAGGTAGCGGCCGCCGAAGACGAGGGCGAGCAGCGCGCCGATGCCGAGCAGCCAGCGGCCGGCGCCGGTGCCGCCGTCGGGGGTGGCGGCGGCGAGCAGCGGTACCGCAGCCAGGATCGGGATCACCGCGAGGTCCTGGAACAGGAGGATCGAGAAGGCGGACCGGCCGAAGCGGCTGGTGAGCTGCTCCTTCTCGGCCAGCAGCTGCAGCACGAATGCGGTGGACGACAGGGCGAGGCCGGCGCCGGCGACGATGGCCGCCTCGCCGGTCAGCCCGGCCAGCCACGCCAGCCCGGCGATGATGACGGCGGTGACGATCACCTGGGCGGCACCCAGCCCGAAGACCATGCGGCGCAGCACCCAGAGCCGGGAGGGCTGCAGTTCCAGCCCTATCACGAACAGCAGGAAGACCACGCCGAGTTCGGCGAAGTGGAGGATGTGGTCGACCTCGGACACGAAGCCCAGGCCCCACGGGCCGATGACGAGCCCGCCCACCAGGTAGCCGAGCACCGAGCCGAAGCCGAGCCGCTTCGCCACGGGTACCGCGATGACGGCCGTGATCAGGTAGACGAGCGCTTCGTGCAGGTAGCCCACGTTCCTCTCTTTCCGGACAGCCGGCCGTGCGGGTAGTTTGGCATCCGGCCGGGAGGGCGGCAATAAGGCGCAAGGGCCCGTTTTTTGTTTACACTTCGGCCATGATCACTGCAGCCCGCCCGTTTGCCACTGGTTCCCGGATCCTCGTCCCGATGCTCGTCATGGCGGTCGCCCTGACGTCCGCTGCCTGCGGCGGAGGCGCCGGAGACGGCGACGCGGCAGCCCCGCCGGCCTCCGGCGGGCAGCCGGACGCCTCCATGAGCCGGGACAACGTCGACGCCATGTCCCGGGAGCACGCCGACGACGAGGCGGTGCCGAGCGGCGCCGCGGGCACCGCACCCGGCGGCGTGGTGAGCGAGGAGCTGGCGTATGCGGACGTGGGGGGCAGCCTGGTGCGCGGTTACTTCGCCGCGCCGGGCGACATGGTGGAGCCCCTGCCTGCGGTCATCATGATCCACGAGTGGTGGGGCCTCAACGACAACATCCGGGCGATGGCCGACCGCCTCGCCGCCGCGGGCTACATGGTGCTGGCGGTGGACCTGTACGGCGGGCGGACGGCCGACAAGCCGTCGGACGCCCGCGAGCTGATGATGGAGCTGCTCGAGAATCAGGAGCGTGCGGAGGAGAACCTGCGCCAGGCCCATGCGTTCCTGCAGGAGGTGGGTGCCCCCGGCGTGGCGTCCGTGGGCTGGTGTCTCGGCGGCCACTGGTCCCTGCGCACGGCGCTGTTGTTCCCCCGCGAACTGGATGCGGCTGTGATCTACTACGGCCAGGTGATCCTCGACGAGGAGGTGTTGGCGCCGCTGGACGTCCCGGTGCTGGGGCTGTTCGCCAGGGAGGACACCGGCATCAGGCTGGAGTCGGTGCAGGCCTTCCGCGCGACCATGGAGGAACTGGACAAGGACCTGACGCTGAAGATCTATCCGGACGTCGGGCACGCATTCGCCAATCCCACGGGCAACAACTTCGATGAAGAAGCGGCCGAGGATGCCTGGGCCATGACCCTGGACTTCCTCGCCGATCACCTCCCTGCGTCGCCGTCCTCCGGCGGCTGATCCGCGCCCGGACACCAGTAGGAGACGTCCACGTCAGTGCTTGCGTAGAGCAGTCGCGAGCCGCGTTCCGCCTGGGTGCAGCGTGCCGAGGCCGTGGCGCTGAAGGCGCCCCGCAGCAGTTTCAGGGAACCTTCCTCGCCCGCGGTGTCCGAGCAGAGCAGGCGCTCGTTGATGCCGCGGAGCTGACGGGGCGAGACCTCCAGCGTGACCTCGATGCTGTCGGCATCGTCCAGCGCGGCCGGGTCCGCCGCCAGGCGCGTGTCGGCCACCGCCACGGACAGCGTGGCGAGCATCTCGTCGTCCGCGCAGGCAGCGGCGACCCGCAGTACGAAGCGTACGGGTTCGCGCTCACCGAGCAGCGGCGCGGCGCCCGAGCCCTCGAGAGCCTGATCGAGCTGGAGCGTGCCGGCGGCCGCCGGCACGGCAGCGAGGCACAGGCAGGCAGCGGGCAGGAAGAGTCTGGGCATGCACGCAACGATAATCCGGACACGCATTGAGGCACAATAGCTACGCCGTCCCCGGAGTTCAGGGAGTGCCGCATGATCAAACACGCCGCAGCGATTACCTACAAGGCCGCGAAGCGCATCGTGGTATTCGTCGTGGGCGTGACGGTTGCCGTGACCGGGATCGTGATGCTGGTGACGCCCGGTCCCGCCTTCGTCGTCATTCCGCTCGGTCTCGCCATACTCAGCATCGAATTCGCCTGGGCCCGCCGCTGGCTGCGCCACATACGCCAGCGCATCAGCGACACGGCCTCCGCGGGCCGGGCGATGCGCGCCAGGCAGCGCCGCAACGCGGCCGAAGGGCGCGACGGCGGTGCAGGTGAAGACGAAGGCAAAAGAAAACAGGGGCCGGAGAAGTAACCGTCGTTTCAGCAGGGGGGCATCCGACTCGGATCACCCTCCGGCCCCTGATAGTCGGCACCGGCGGGGGAACCTGGTGCCGACGGACCCGTGGCGGGTCGCATTGCCCGGCGTCGCGCCGGGGCTTTCGTCCGCGCCCGCTCCCCGATGGCGGGGGAGAGATGTACCGATCGGGTACGGGCGCCTCTGAACACGTCTGGCCGGGGTGCACGTATGCCTGCCCCGACCCTCGTATGCTGCAGTGCACAGAACGTGCCAGGTCACGATTTCCAGTCGGAACAGGGGGTTGGCCCGTGACACCGATTTACGGGATTCCGTAATACACGAAATACCGTGACGGAGATCACGGGATTCCGTATATTTCGCGCATGGATGTCGCGAAAGGATACCGCCGGCTGCTGCGCCGTGTGCCGGTGATGGGGGCCCTGCTGGACGAGGAGGGCAAGTTCATCGACGTGACCGACCGGTTCTGCGAGCGGCTCGGCTACGAGCGCGGGGAACTGGTGGGCCGGCGGCCGCTGGAGTTCACCACGGTCTCCTGTGCCGCGCGTATCGAGCGCGAGATACTGCCGAAGCTCAGGCGGGCCGGCCGCGCGGTGGACGAGCCCGTGGAGTTCCTGTCGGTTTCCGGTGAGGAGGTGTTCCTGGTCTCCAGCGCGGTGATCGAACAGGAACCCCAGAGCGGCTACATCCGCACGGTTGCCGTCTATCAGGAACTCGGCGACTCCGGCAAGGTGGAACGCAAATACCGCCAGCTCTACCGGGCCACTCCGGCCATGCTGCACATCGTCGACGCCGAGGGCCGCATCACCCAGGTGAGTGACCACTGGCTGAAGACCATGGGTTACCGGGCCGAGGAAGTGCTGGGCCGCTCGATCCTGGATTTCCTGTCGGAGTCCTACCGCTCCGAGCTCGGGGGCGGGCGGCTGCAGCGGGTGATCAGCGAGGGCGACGTGAGCGGCCGCGACCGCCAGATGGTGACCCGGGACGGGCGGGTGATCGACACCATCATGTCCAGCGTGTCCGAGCGGGACGCGAAGGGCCGGGTGGCGCAGCTGCTGGTGGCCTCCACCGATGTCACGGAACGCAACCGTGCCGAGCGCGCGCTGCGCGAAACGCTGGCCGAGAATGCCCGGCTGCGCGAGGAACTCGAGCGTGAGCGGGACTACCTCCGCGAGGAGGTGAACGTGGCGATGAACTACGGCCGAATCGTGGGCGAGAGCCCGGTGCTGAAGGCGATGCTTGGCCGGCTGGAGGCCGTGGCGGACACGCCGGCGAACGTGCTCATCGAGGGCGAGTCCGGCGTCGGCAAGGAGCTGGTGGCGCGCGCCATCCACGCCCGCAGCCAGCGGGCCGACGCGCCCCTGGTCAAGGTCAACTGCGCGACCATCCCGGAGGAACTCTTCGAGAGCGAGTTCTTCGGCCACGTGAAGGGGGCGTTCACCGGCGCCCACCGGGACCGGGTAGGGCGCTTCCAGCTCGCCGACGGCGGCACCATCTTCCTGGACGAGGTGGGCGAGATTCCGGTGGAGCTGCAGGGCAAGCTGCTGCGGGTGCTGCAGGAACGCGAGTTCGAGCGGGTGGGCGACGATGTCACCCGTACCGTGGACGTGCGCGTGATCGCGGCTACCAACCGGGACCTGCGGCGGGACGTGGAACAGGGCCGCTTCCGCGAGGATCTGTTCTACCGGCTCGGCGTGTTCCCCATCGAGGTGCCGCCACTGCGCAAGCGCGGCGACGACGTCATCCAGATTGCCCAGCATTTCCTGGAACAGGCCTGCCGGGAGTTCGGCCGCAAGCCCCTGACGCTGAGCACGGCCCACGTCGAGGCCATCCGCGGCTACGACTGGCCGGGCAATGTGCGCGAGCTGAAGAACGTGATCGAGCGGGCCGTGATACTTTCGGCGGGGAACGTTCTGCGGCTCGATCTGTCCCTACCGGAAGCGGAGACGTCGGCCGAGCGCCGGCGCGAGCAGGAGTCGCGCATCGCCACGGCCCGCGCTTTCCTGACGGATGCGCAGATGAAGGAGCGCCTGCGTGAAAACCTCGTCGCCGCGCTGGAGCATGCGGACTGGAAGGTGTCCGGTCCGGGCGGCGCCGCCGAGCTGCTCGGCCTGCGCCCGACCACGCTGACCGACCGCATGCGCGCCATGGGCATCCGCCGGCCCGAACGGGGAGCGGCCTGACGCGGAGGGCAGCATGCCGGCACGGGGGGGAAGCACGTCGGTCGGCGCTGCCCGGAACGATGACCAGAGAGATGACCAGTGCGATGACCCGAGCGACGGCCGGAACGGCGGCCAGAGAAGCCACCACCGTGGCGACAGTGACGATTGCGCTGACGGCATTGCTCGCGGCGGGGTGCGCCGCTTCGCCGTCCCGGCTGTCCGCTCCCCAGCCGGCGCCCCTGCCGGAGGCCTGGTCGGCCCGGGTGGCAGCCGTCGAGCCGCCGCCCACCACAGAGGAGATTCTCTCCCTCACGCCCGAGATGCTGAGCTATCTGCACACCCACATGGACGACAGCCGCTTCCGGCCTCACCGCGTCCGCTCGCTGTCCCGCCTGCTGCTGCATCCCGGGTTGCTCGGCATCGATTACGACGCGCGTCGCACCGGTAGCGCCGAGGAGACCTTCCGCAGCCGCTCCGGCAATTGCCTGTCCGTGTCCATCCTGTTCGTGGCCATGGCCCGGGAACTCGGGCTCGACGCCCGCTTCCAGCAGGTGGAGGTGATGCCCCAGTGGGACATGGAAGGCGACGTCCTGTTCGCCGCGCGTCATGTCAATGTCTACGGCCGCCTGCACGGCCGTAGCGAGTACGTCATGGATTTCTATCCGTATCCCGACGAGCCCCGCGGCCGCCGTACGATGCTGAGCGACGCTCAGGCGATCGGCCAGTTCTACAACAACCTGGGGGCACGTCGTCTGGCATCGGACGACTACGCTGGTGCCTGGGTCTATTTCCGCGCCGCCATCCGGAACGCGCCGCGCTGGAGCGATGCCTGGTCGAATCTCGGCCTGCTCTACCAGCGGGTGGGTGACGACGGCAGCGCCGAGGAGCTACTGCGCTACGCCATCGCGTTGGCGCCGGACAACACCTCCGCAATCAACAATCTCGCGGTGCTGCTGCACCGCCTTGGCCGGTCGGCCGAGGCGCAGCACTGGCTCGACGAGATCCGGCGGGTGCGCGAATCGAACCCCTATTACCACTTCTCCCTCGCCCGCGAGGCGGAGGCGGAGGGCGAGTACGGCCGGGCCCTGGAGCATCTGGAGCGCGCGCTGCGCATGAAGCGCGACGAGGCCCTGTTCCGCCGCAAGGCGGCCGAACTCGCCGGCCTGATCGAGGCGGACGCCGGCCGGGACGTCCACCGCACCGCCGGCGGCGATCGGGACCGGGCCGCGGGGCCGTGAACCCGCGATGCTCTGAGCGCACCGTCCGCCTGTACAATGTTGGTCCCGAACCGTCCGGCCGTGGCGCGGCACTGCACGCAGGAGAGAGCGCATGAGCGACGTCAATCGACAGCTGGTCCTCGCCACACGGCCGACGGGCATGGTGGGCGACGAACACTTCGAACTGAAGGAATCCCCGCTGCCCGAGCCCGGCGACGGCCAGGTGCTTCTGCGCACGCTCTGGTTCTCCTTCGACCCGGCCCAGCGGGGCTGGCTCAACGACGTCAGGAGTTACGTCCCGCCGGTGCAGATCGGCGAGCCGATGCGCGCCGGCGCGGTCGGCCAGGTGGTGGCGAGCCGTCATGCCGGCTTCCGCGAGGGCGACCTCGTGCAGGGGATGCTCAGCTGGCAGGACTACGTGGTCACGGACCCGGAAGGCCCGTTGCCGCTGACCAGGATTCCGTCCGGTGTGCCGCCTACCTGGTTCCTCGGCGTACTCGGCGTCACCGGCATCACCGCATACTTCGGCCTGCTGGAGATCGGCCGGCCCGAGGCCGGCGATACCGTGGTGGTCTCCGGTGCCGCCGGTGCCACCGGCTCGGTGGCCGGCCAGATCGCCAGGATCAACGGTGCGCGGGTGATCGGTATCGCCGGCGGCCCGGAGAAGTGCGGCTGGCTCACCGACGAGTTCGGTTTCGACGCCGCGGTGGACTACAAGAACGAAGACGTGGCGGCGCGACTCGCCGAACTCTGCGGCGACAGCATCAACGTGTTCTTCGACAATGTCGGCGGACCCGCGCTGGACGCGGCACTGGCCAACCTGGCGACGCATGCGCGCATCGTACTCTGCGGCGGCATCTCCACCGGCTACGGTACCGAGCAACCGCCGGGCCCGAAGAACTACATGCAGCTGGTGGTGCGCTCCTCGCGCATGGAGGGCTTCATCGTGCTCAATTACCGGGAGCGGTTCCCCGAGGCCGTAGAGGCGCTGAGCGGCTGGCTGCAAGAAGGGAAGATCCGGGTGAAGGAGGACATCCGCGAGGGCGGCATCGAGGACTGCCCCGCCACGCTTCGCCGCCTGTTCGAGGGCGCGAACCGGGGCAAGCAGCTGCTGCAGGTGGCCGAGCCGCCGCTGCCGGTGTCGTAGCGGCAGCCGGGCGCGCAGCTTCTGCCGCCGACGCTCAGCCCGCGCTCGCCACCACCAGCAGCGGGCCGTCGGAGACCACCACTCCGCCGGGCTGTTCCCGGGTGATCGCGAACGCCTGGGGGTCGACGATGCCGAGCTTTGCCCGGATGGGCACCACCACCTCGCCCGCGCCGGCCGGGATGTCGAACACCCCGCCGTCCACCGGCTGCTCGTCGCGCTCCGGGTCCACGATCCAGAGCTGGTATTGGGAGCGGGCCGGGTCGTTCGCCGGCATGCCGGCAAGGCGCAGGTAGCCCTCCTGCTTCTCGTTGTTCCAGACCACGTCGCCGGTGACGCCCGCGTACCCGGGCACATCCGGCGGGCTCCACGGCACTACCAGCGTGGCCGGCTCCTCCCGGATCAGTTCCGCCCGCGCCTCGGCCGGTTCGAGGCGCGCGCCGCCCGGTTCTTCCGGCAGTGGCCGGTTCACGACCAGGAGCGCCACCAGCAGCATGGCCGCCGCGGCCCAGCCCAGCCGGTTGAAGGTGCTGCTCGCCAGCCCGTTGCCGCCGCCCGCCTGCGGCTCCGTGCCGGCCGGCTTGCGGCTGCCGATGTCGGTGACGGTGGCAGTGGCGCGCGGGATGTCCTGCGCGCCGGCGCGCGCGCGGGCATCTGCCAGCAGCCGCTCCTTTAGTCCCGCCGGCATCTCCTCGCCATAGCCGCCGCCGAGTGCGAAAGCATTGGTGGCCGCCGCGGCCGCGAGCTCCATGTCTTCCGGGTCCGCCTGCTCGCCCGCCGCAAGCAGGCGCTCGAGTTCGCGCTCCTCCTCCGGCGACAAGCCCTCCGTGGCCTTCACCACCAGGAGGTCCAGCAGTTCTTCGTTGCGTACGTTCATGACAACGCCCCCCCGCCGGCGGTGCCAGTCTCACCGAGCTGCTCCCGGATCTGCATCAGGCCCCGCCGCAGCAGGCTCTTCACCGTGCCGAGCGGCATGCCGGTCTCCTCGGCGATGGCCGAGTGGGACATGCCGAGCCACGTCGACATGCGGATGACCTGCTGCTGCTCCGGCTTCATTTCGCTCAGCACCTCGACCACTTTCTCGGTCTCGGCCGAGGCTTCCAGCGCCCGATGTCCGTCGCCGGAGAGGGCGTACTCCACGTCGTCGAGGTTCTCGCGATCCGGCTCGCGCCGGTTCTTGCGCAGCCGGTCGATCAGGCGGCGCCGGGCGATCATGCTGATGTAGGTTGCTTCCGCCGACTTGGACGGGTCGAATCGTTCCGCGGTGTTCCAGATCTCGAGGAAGATCTCCTGTACGGCGTCCTCGGCATCCGCCTCGATGGCGATGAAGCGCCGGGCGAGCGACCAAACCAGCCCGCTGTAGCGCTCGATGCACTGCGCCACGGCGGCCTGATCGCCGCTGCCTATCCTCTCGAGTAAGCTCGCTTGCCCCGTCACCTGCCGTCCTGATTCTCTGCCGGTACGGCGTGCCGGCTCGTTGTCACGGTAGCGCTGTGCCGCTTCCGCGGCGGGAATGCCGCCGCGGACAGCGCGGATGTGCATACCGGTGCTCACGGGAGCAGGGCTCCCGGACCGGCCACGGGGGGCAAGCTTAACAAGCTTTCCGCATCCAGCGTAGTTGCGCGGCCGGCGCGCAGCGGCACGGCGCCGGACACCCGCCTGCTGCAGGCGGGCCACGCTGGTTGCGGGCTGCGTTCGGTGTGTGCGGTCACTCTCGTCATCCGTCCCTGTCGGCCCGCCCGTGGCGGCCGGCTTCCCCACACAATTCGCGGCCGTGACGGCTTCGGATGCAGGATCTGCAGGTTGTGTCCGCGACCTGAGCCGCGGGTCCGCTCAGGTATAATCGCTGCGTGGCCAATCTAATAACACTCAGCCGGCTGCTGCTCCTCATCGTGGTGGTCGCCATCGCCTATCAGCCCGAGCATCCCTGGTGGCAGCTGGCGAATGTGCCGCTGCTGATATTCCTGTTCGTGACGGACGGCCTCGACGGCTGGGTGGCACGGCGCCGCAACGAGACCTCTCTGTTCGGTGCCATGTTCGATATCGCGGGCGACCGCATCGTCGAACTGACCATGTGGATCGTGCTGGCGGACCTGGACCTGGTGCCGGTGTGGGTCCCGCTGGTGTTCGTCATCCGCGGCACCGTGGTGGATACCATCCGCGCCAACCAGGCCACCACGGAAGGCCATGCCCCGTTCAGCATGATCCGCTCGCCCATCGGTCAGTGGCTCGTGGCGGGCCGCTTCATGCGCGGTTTCTACGCCGTACTGAAGGCCACCGCATTCTGCTGGATGCTGCTGCTGCAGCCGCTGCCGACGCTGGTGCCGGCCCTGTGGGCCGAATGGCACGCCGTACTCGAGGCGGTTGGCGCGGCGCTGGTCTACCTGGCCGTGCTGATCTGCATCCTGCGCGGTCT
This sequence comes from uncultured Woeseiaceae bacterium, assembly GCA_964428605.1. Taxonomy (GTDB): domain Bacteria; phylum Pseudomonadota; class Gammaproteobacteria; order Steroidobacterales; family Woeseiaceae; genus Lentisalinibacter. The sequence continues at coordinate 22,373 of CAYRZI010000008.1, read as the reverse complement.
GCCCGTGGTCGCCGAGTTCGTCTACGAGGAGCGGGACAGCCTGATCCCGAAGGCTGGCGGCGACCACTGATGGGCCTCGCGGTGTTCGATATCGACGGCACGCTGGTGGCCGGGCCCAGCACGGAGAAGCGCTTCTTCCTGTGGCTGCTGCGCCGCGGTGCGCTGGGGCCGCGGCGGCTGTTGGCGTTCCTCTGGTTCAACCTGCGCTGGCTGCCCCGCTACGGCCGGCACGTGGCGAAGAAGAACAAGGCCTATCTCAGCGGCCTGGACAGCCAGCGCTACGCGAGCGAGGCGCGCGCCTTCGTGGCAGCCGAGGTGGAGTCCGCCCTGTATGCGCCGGCGGTGGCCAGGCTGCAGCGGCACCGGGCGGCGGGCGATGCGATCGTGCTGCTGTCCGGCACGCTACAGCCCATCGCCGAGGCAATCGCCGCCCGGCTCGGCGCGGACGAGGCGATCGGTTCGCTCTGCGCAGAGCAGGACGGGCGCCTGCGCGCCGCCCCGCCGCTGCGCCACCCGTTCGGCGCGGAGAAGGCCACGCTGCTGGGCGGCATCTGCCGGGACCGGGGTATGACCGCCGAAGCCGTCGCGGCCTACGGCGACTCCCGCTGGGACCTGGTCCTGCTGGAACGGGTGGGAACACCCGTGGCGGTGCGCCCGGACCGTGAACTGCATGCGTCGGCCGAGGCCCGCGGCTGGGAAGTGCTCGCGGACGATGCCGGCAACGGCGTCGGCCACGCGAGCCGGGATACCGTCTAGCCCGATGGCGGGTGCGCAGAAAGCCGGCCCGCGCCGCCGGCTCATCGCGGCGGGGCTGTTCCTGACGGCCATGATCGTGGCCGTCTGGACGCTGCCGCTGGACGTCTGGCTCGATGCGGCCGCGGTATGGATCGCCGAGCACCCGGCACTCGGGCGTGCCCTGTTCGTGGCGGGCTTCACCGTCGGCACCGCCCTCATGGTGCCCGGCTCGGTGCTGACCATGAGTGGCGGCTACCTGTTCGGCCTGGCCGGCGGCGTACCGCTGGTCTCGCTGGGCACGGCCCTCGGCGGCACGCTGTCCTATGTCATCGGCCGCACGGTGGCGCGGGAGTGGGTCTCGCAGAAGGTGGCCGGCGATCGGCGCATCGCGGCTCTCGACCAGGCAATCGCCCACCGGGGCTTCGTCGTGGTCATGCTCACGCGCCTGTCGCTGCTGCTGCCCTTCAACCTGCTGAACTACGCCTACGGGCTCACCCGCATCCGGGTCGTGCCCTATTTCTTCGCCACCTGGATCGGCATGATCCCGGCGGTCACGCTGTACGTCTACCTCGGTTCCATCGCCAAGAACGTGGATCAGCTCGTGGACGGTGAGGTGGAGACGGGACTCGCCGGCAAGCTGCTCTTCGCCGCCGGGCTGGTCGCCATCGTCGCGGTCACCTGGATCATCCACCGCACCGCCACTCGCGCCCTGCGGCGGGAGGTGGGCGAAGACCTGGAGTAGCGTGCTCAGCGGCGGGTCAGCCGCAGCATGAAGGTGATGTCCGGGGAAGTCTCCACGTCGATGTCTTCCGTGAAGCCCAGCTGCAGCCGGTAGCGGCTGCCGAGGTCGATGCCGGCTCCCAGCGCCAGCATGAGGCTGCCGCCCCAGGGGTCGACCGCGCTGTCGAGGGGCGAGCTGGCGGCCTGCAGCTGCCCGAGCAGCTCGATGCGGGGCGTGAGAGCCCAGCCGGCGCCCGCCTGCACCCAGCCGCCGAATTCGCGGGTTTCGACGGCCGGCAGCTCCGTTCCGCCGAAGCGGATGATGCCGGCAGCGAGATGGACGCTCCAGCGCCCGGAGCCTTCCGCCGCGCCGCGCTCCCAGGCGATACCCAGCGTATAGTCCGCGGCGCCGTTGCCGGTGAGTTTGGCTTCGTCGCCGGTGGGCAGCTCCACGGCTGCGCGCACGGAGAGCGCGCCCGCCTCGCCCCGGCCCAGCCGGTAACCGGCACTGAGGCGTATGTCGCCGAGGCCGCTGGTGCCATCGCCGAAGTCGAGCATCCCGCCGGCGGCATTCCGGTAGGCGTAACGCAGCTCGTCCCGGGGCAGTTCGTCCCGGATGCCGTCGGGCAGGCCGAACAGCGCATGCCAGTCGTCGATGAGGCGGTCCAGGCTGCCGCCGGTGTGTCGGATCCAGGGGATCTCCACGCCGAACTCCCAGCGCCCGGCCAGGCGTGTGCGCAATCGCAGCGCCGCGCGCCAGGTCTCGCCGTCCAGCAGCAGTTCCTCGCCGCCGGCGGCGTCGCTGACGGAGTGGCTGGAGCCCTGGAGCAGGAGGTCGAGGCGCCGGTCCTGGCCCGGTGCCAGTGCGGTCGACTCGCCGGGCGAGGGCAGGCCGAACAGGCCGGTCAGCGGGCCGCCGTGGCGCACGTCGAGGGCTGCAGCATCGACCTGCTGCCCCACGGTCCCGAGTGCCGCCAGCGCCAGACAGGCGACCGGCCACCGTACCGTCGCCCGCTGCCTGGCGGAACGCCCCGCGATTGAACGTCGTCCGGGTTTGCCGACACAATGCTTCATTCGCTGGACCTCCGAAAGCAACCACGGTGGCTGGCGACCGGTCACGGAGTGTACCCCATGGCGCTTGCGGCACTGAGACACCTCCTCTTCGCCGGCCTGCTCGCGGGCGGGCCGCTGTTGGCCGGGCCGACGCCGGCGGCCGACGGACTGCCGGCGCCGGTGCAGCGGGTGCTCGACGGCCACGGACTCGACGCCGGCGACGTCAGCATCCACGTGCACGATCTCGGCAGCGGCCGGGAGGTGCTGGTCCACCACGCCGATAAGCCGCGCAATCCCGCCTCGGTGCTGAAGCTGCTTACCACCTTCGCCGCCCTGGACGTGCTCGGTCCGGCCCACACCTGGCGCACGGAGGTCTATCTCGACGGCCGGCTCGAAGACGGCGTCCTGGCGGGCAACCTGGTCCTGCGGGGCGGCGGCGATCCTTACCTGGTACAGGAACGCTTCTGGCTCCTGCTCCGGGAGCTGCGCCGGCGCGGCCTCGAGCGCATCGAGGGCGACCTCGTCGTCGACACCGCTTACTTTCGTCCTGCGCCGGAGGACCGCGGGGCCTTCGACAACCAGCCCCTGCGCGCCTACAACGTGACGCCGCACGCGCTGCTGGTGAACTTCAACGTGGTGCGCTTCTGGTTCGAGCCCGCGGCCGAGGGCGTGCTGGTGGACATGGAGCCGCCGCTGGCGAACCTGATGGTGGACAACCGCCTGCAGCCGGCGCCGGGGCACTGCCGGGGCTACCAGCGGGGCATCGCGGTGCAGGCCCGACGGGCCGAGCGGGCGGTCACGTTCTCCGGCGAGTTCCCGGCCGCCTGCGGCCGCTACTCGCTGGCGCGCAGCGTGCTGAGCCACGAGGATTTCGTGTTCGGCCTGTTCACCGCGCTGTGGCGGGAGATGGGCGGCGGGTTCGACGGCGCTCTGGTGGTGGGCGAGACGCCGGCGGACGCCGAGCGCTTCGTCGCCATGGACTCGCTGCCGCTGGGGGAAGTCATCCGCTCGGTGAACAAGTACAGCAACAACGTCATGACCCGCCAGCTCCTCTACACCCTTGGCGCCGAGCGCTACGGGGCGCCGGGGACGGAGGAGAAGGGCCGCCGCGCCATCGCGGACTGGCTGGCCGAAGGCGGCTTCCGCTTCCCGGAGCTCGTCCTTGAGAACGGTGCCGGGCGTTCCCGGGAGGCGCGCATCACGGCCCGCCACATGGGCGAGCTCCTGGGCGCCGCGTGGGCCAGCCCCTGGATGCCCGAGTTCGCGGCGTCGATGGCCATCTCGGGGATGGACGGCACCTACGGCCGGCGGCGGGGCGCGGCCATCGCCGGACGGGCCCGGCTGAAGACCGGCTCGCTGGATCACGTCAGCACGCTCGCGGGGTACATGCAGGCGGACGACGGTGCACGCTATGCCGTGGTGGTCCTGCACAACGCGGGCGAGGTGCACCGGGGGCCCGGCGACGAGCTGCAGGACGCGCTGCTCGAATGGCTGAACCAGTTCTCACTTTCGACGGGAGCGCCGTAGTAGACTGCGGCGCCATGGGATTATGTCATCCACACGGCCCCCGGCGGCACGGCGCGGTGGTGGCGGCGCTCCTCGCGCTGCTGGCCCTGGCGCCGGCGGCGTCGGCGCAGACGGCCTATGTGACCGATAACCTGCGCCTCGGCCTGCACCGGGCCGAGGACACCAGCGACCGGGCGTTCCGCACCCTGGAGAGCGGCCAGGAACTCAGTATCCTCGCCCGCGGGCCCCTGTACGCCCAGGTGCGGCTGCCGGACGGGACCGAAGGCTGGGTGAAGGCGGGCTTCCTGGTGGACGAGAAACCGGCGAAGCTCATCGTGGAGCAGACACAGGCGGAACTCGAGCGAGCGCAGCAGGAGCTGACCGAGACCCGCGAGGCGTTCTCCGGCTCGGCCGGGCGCATCGCGGAGCTGGAGAGCACGACCGCTGCGCAGGCCGAGGAGCTGGCCGATGCCCGGGCCGCGGTCTCCGAGCTCCGTGCGGAGAACGACGGTTTCCGCCGCAGCATGTCGCTGTACCAGTTCAGCCTGCCGTGGCCGATGGTGCTGGGCGCCGCGGTGGTCTCCCTTGCGCTCGGCTTCGTGGCCGGCATGTGGTGGATCGACCAACGCAGCCGCCGCCGTCACGGCGGCTTCCGCATCTACTGAATCATTATCGGACCGTTCAGGCGGCCGGACCGTTCAGGCGGCCGGACCGCTCGGGCGGCCGGACCGTTCAGGCGGCGGCGGGATAGCCGTCGGAGCAGCCGCCGCGCAGCGGCAGGTCGATATCCGCGAACAGGGCATCCACGGAGTCCTGCTCCGGCGCTGCGAGGCAGCGATCCACCAGCCGGCCCGTGAGGTGCGGTGCGAACAGCAGCATGAAGTCCCGCATGTAGCGCTTCAGCACGGTGTCGCGGCGGAAGCCGATCCAGGTGGTGCTGCGGGGGAACAGCCCCGCCGCGTCGATGGCGACCAGGTCTTCCCGGTCGGCGCAGTCGTGGGCCATGGCGGCCACGATGCCGACGCCCATGCCCATGCGCACATAGGTCTTGATCACGTCCGCGTCCCGGGCGGTGAACACCACGTCGGGCTCCAGCCCCTCCGCGGCGAAGGCGCGCTTCAGCGACGACTCGCCGCCGAAGCTGAACACGTAGGTGACCAGCGGGTATCCCGCCAGATCCCGGATTCCCGGCTTGGTACGCCGGCGTGCAAGTTCGTGATCCCTGGGTACCAGTATCGTGCGATCCCAGCGATAGCAGGGCAGGCAGACGAGGTCGGCGAACAGGTCCTCGCCGCCGCTGGCGATGGCGAAGTCGATGCGGCGTGCCTCCACCATGTCCGCGATCTGCTCGGAGGTGCCCTGATGCAGCTCCAGGTTCACGCCGGGATAGCGCTCGCGGAAGCGGCGGATCACCTCCGGCAGGACGTAACGGGCCTGGGTATGCGTGGTGCCGATGGCCAGCGTGCCCTCCGTCTCCCGGTGGGCGTTGGCGGCGAGAGTGCGGATGTTCTCCACCTCCTGCATGATGCTCCGGGCGCGGGTCACCACCTCCTGGCCGGCCGCGGTCAGGCCCGCGAGGCTCTTGCCCTTGCGTACGAAAAGCGCGAGCCCGAGTTCCTCCTCGAGCTGGCGAATCTGCTTGCTGACCCCGGGCTGGGAGGTATGCAGCCGCTCCGATGCCGCGGTGATGTTCAGCCCGTTGTCGACGATGGCGAGCAGGTATCTCAGCTGCTGCAGTTTCATGGGGCGTTCCGGGTCCTTTTATTTCTACTCTATATAACGACCGGGCATAAGCGAAGAAAATTTCATTATTTTTGGCGGCTTGCTCCGGGCCGTTATAGTGTTCGGCCACATTCGCAACCGGATGCGACGATGATCTACGACAGCATACTCGACACCATCGGCGACACGCCGGTCGTGCGGCTCCACCGCACCGGCCCGGAGCACGTCACTCTGTATGTGAAGGTGGAGTCCTTCAATCCCATGGCCTCGGTGAAGGATCGGCTCGCCTACGCCGTCATCATCGACGCCGAGCAGCGGGGCGCGCTTGCGCCCGGCCAGACCGTGGTGGAGGCCACCTCGGGCAATACGGGCATTGCGCTCGCCATGGTCTGCGCGGCCCGCGGCTTCCCCTTCGTGGCCACCATGGCCGAGAGCTTCTCGGTGGAGCGGCGCAAGATCATGCGCGCGCTGGGGGCGAAGGTCATTCTCACGCCGGCGGCCGAAAAGGGCACGGGCATGGTGCGCCGGGCGGAGGAACTGGCCGCCGAGCGGGGCTGGTTCCTGGCGCGGCAGTTCGAGAATCCGGCCAATCCGGCCTTCCATCGCAGCACCACCGGTCCGGAGATACTGCGTGACTTCGCCGGGCGCCGGCTCGACTACTGGGTGACGGGCTACGGCACCGGCGGCACCATGACCGGTGCGGGCGAGGTGCTGAAGGCCGCGCGGCCGGACCTGAAGATCGTGGCCACCGAGCCCGAGGCGGCCCAGCTGCTGGCGGGCCGGGAGTGGCATCCGCACAAGATCCAGGGCTGGACGCCGGACTTTCTGCCAGATGTCCTTAACCGGGAGATCTACGACGATCTCATCCCGATAGACGACGATACCGCCGCGAAGACGTCCCGGGCCCTGGCGGCGAACGAGGGTATCTTCACCGGCGTCTCCGGTGGCGCCACGCTGGCGGCGGCCGTGAAGGCGGCAGAATCCGCCCCGGAGGACTCCGTGCTGCTGGCCATGCTGCCGGACACGGGCGAGCGCTATCTCAGCACCTTCCTGTTCGAGGACATCTCGGAGGGCTCCGACGAGGAGTGGCTGGCCGGCCTGCCCTGACCGTCCTGGCCGCCCCCCGGACAATGCCCGGTGCCGCCCGCCTGCGACGGGCATCACAGACATCCGGGCGCCGATTCCGCACCCTTGTGGGCGTGGCGGACCACGGCCGGCGACAGCGGGCCGACCGCAGTGCGCACGGAACGCGGATGGACGGATACGAGAAGACGCCCGCCGGCCCGGTCTCCCCGGAGCTCGGCGAACTGCTGTCGGCACTGCTGCCGGCGGCGCGGCGTTTCGATTTCTACGGCGACGACGGCGAATTCGCCTGGAGCACCTCCGGCGGGCCCGACCGTGAGGTGGCGAGCGCGCTGCTGTCGCTGCCCCCCGAGTTGTTCTACGCTGCCTCCACCTCCGCCCAGCCACGCGCCCTGTCGCTGTCCGACGGCGCCACACTCTGGGTATTTCCCCAGGACGAGGCGTCCGGCCGCCGCGTTGGCGTGCTCGCCTGCGTCTGGCCGGGGGACGTCGTCGGACCGAACGGGCCGGCCAGCCTGGTCGCCAGGGCCGTGCCGCTCCTGGCCGGGCTGCTGGCGGGCCGGCCAGGGGAGGGCGGAACCGGCGCCGCCGGTGCGCGCAGCGAACTGGACCTGCTGTACGAACTCGAGGACCAGCTGGAGGAAGCGCCCCACGGCCAGGGGCAGCTCGCGGGGCTGGTGCGTGCCTGCGGCCGCCATATCGGCGCCGGCTACAGCGTACTGATCCTGCCGTCCAAGCAGATCCGTATCAGCGCCACCCATCGCAGCTGGAAGGGCGCGGACCGGCGCGCGCTGGACGAGGTGATCGTGCGGCGCTTCCTGCCGGGGCTGGCCCGGCGGCGCAGCCCGAGCGTGCTGGACGTCGCCACGCTGCCCGACGGCGTCGAGCAGGGGAGCGACGGCTACCAGCTGCTGCTGTGTCCCGTGCGCGAACACGGCGGACGGGTGAACGGTGTGTTCGCCCTGGTCGGGCGCATCGACGGCAGCCCCTTCGGCGAGACCGAGCGCCGGCTCGCGAGTCTGGTCGCGCGGCGGGCCGAACGGGTGATCGAGAACTACTACGATGCCCTCACCGGCCTCGTGAACCGCTACGGCTTCGAGGCTCACCTGCGCGAGGGCTATCGCCAGCTCGCCGGGGACGACGACGGCCATGCCCTGGTGATCTTCGACCTGGACAAGCTCCAGCTCGTCAATGACAGCTTCGGCCACGGCGCCGGCGACGACATCCTGCGGCGCTTCGCCGCCGAACTGCAGCAGGCGGTGCCGGCCGACGGCGTGGCCACCCGCCTGTCGGGCGACAACTTCGGCGTGCTGCTGCACGGCTGCGACGTGGAGCGGGCCGCCGCCTTCGCCGAGGACGTGCGGCAACGGGCACGCCGCCTGTCCTATCTGCGGGGCGACAAGGCGGTGACCATCACGGTCAGCGCCGGCGTCGCACCGTGGCGGCAGGACTCCGGCGGCGCCGCCGCCGCCCTGGTCGCGCCGAAGGTCGCCTGCACGGCGGCGAAGGAACACGGGCGCAACCGGGTGGAGGTCTACGACCAGGACGATCACAGCATCGTCCGCCGGGCGGACGACATCCGCATCGTGTCCCGCCTGCAGAACGCCCTGGACCGGGACGAGTTCGAACTCGTCGCCCAGCCCATCGAGCCGCTGAACGCGGCCGGCCGGGCCTACCACGAGGTACTGCTGCGCATGCAGGGTGAGGACGGCGAATGCCTCGCGCCGGAGCAGTTCCTCTCCGCCGCCGAGCGATATCAGCTCATGCCCCGGCTCGACCGATGGGTGGTCGGCAGCGCCATCGACCGCATCGCCGGCGCGGGCGCGGCGCTGGCCGAGGGTCGTCACGTCTTCGCCATCAACCTGTCCGGCCAGTCCCTGGGCGACGACGAGTTCCTCGGCTTCGTCCGCGAGCGGGTGGAGTCGAGCGGCCTGCCGCCCGCCTCGCTGTGCTTCGAGATCACCGAGACGGCGGCGGTGGCGAACATGCACAGCGCCGCCGCGTTCATCCGCACGATGCGCGAACTCGGCTGCCGCTTCTCGCTGGACGATTTCGGTGCCGGCCTGAGTTCGTTCGCGTATCTGAAGGATTTCGACGTGGACACGCTGAAGATCGACGGCAGCTTCGTGCGCGACGTCACGGCCAACCGGGTCTCGGAGGCCATGATCGCGGCCATCACCCAGGTGGCCCGGGTCATGGGCCTGGCGACGGTGGCCGAGTACGTCAACAGCGAGCCGGTGCGCCGCAAGGTACGCGAGCTCGGCGTCGACTACGCCCAGGGCTATCTCGTCGGCGAGCCGGTGCCCCTGGCCGGGGTCATCGCCGGCCTGACGGCGGACGACCGCCTCGCCGCCGGCGGTCCGGGCTGAGGCAGTCCGGGCTCAGAAGACACCGGCTTCGAGTCCGGCGGCGACCGTCATGCCCAGCTCCTCGCACTCCGCCAGGCGGGCCTCGTCGAACTCCCCGGCGATGACCAGCGGCGGCTGGATCTCCTTCAGCGCCAGGCCGGCGACGATGCGCTGGACGCTGGTGACGGCGCCGGTGCCGTCATTGCCCGCGCGCACGAACAGGGCCCAGGGCCTGCCCTCCACCTTGTCCAGGCAGGGATAGTAGACGCGGTCGAGGAAGTACTTCAGCGCCCCGCTCATGTAGCCGAAATTCTCCGGCGTGCCGAGGATGAGCGCATCGCTCCAGAGTACGTCGTCGGCGTCAGCCTCGAGCGCGCTCCGTACCCGCACGGTCACGCCCTCCACGTCCTCGTGGCGGGCGCCGCGGATCACGGCCTCCGCCATCCGCTCGGTGGTGCCGGACTGCGAGTGATAGACGATCAGGAGGTGTTTGTCGGCCATGCCCGCATGGTCGTGCAGTGGCGTCGGCGCTGCAACCGCCGGTGGCTCGGGCTACACTGCCGCCATGGCGGCGGACGCGCTCATCCGGACATTGTCGTCCCCGGGGACGGCCGCGCTGTCGCGCCGACTGGCGGACGAACTGGATGCGTTCCTCGCCGCCCTCGACACTCCTCTCGACGACGTGGCAGCCGCCCTGCGCGAGACCGGTAGCGAGGCCGTCGCGGCGCGGGTGCTCGCCGTCAGCGAATTCGTCCGCCGGGCGCTGTGCGGCGACCCGGACGCCTTCGCCGTCCTGATCCGGGAGGGCCACCTGGCGCGGCCGCGGCAGCCGGGCGAGATCGCCACCGCCGTCGCCCGGGTCGTGGACGAGGGCTCGGCGGAGGAGCTGCCCCGCCGGCTGCGCTGCCTGCGCCGGCAGGAGATGGCGCGTATCGCCTGGCGGGATCTGGCCGGCCTCGCCACCCTGGACGAGACCCTGCACGAGCTGAGCGACCTCGCCGACGAGGCGGTGATCGCCGCCATCCGCCACGCCGGCGCGGCGATGTCGGAGCGCCACGGGGTGGTGCGCGACGCCGCGGGCCGGCCGGTCTCGCTCATTGCCATGGCGATGGGCAAGCTGGGCGGGCGGGAGCTGAATTTCTCCTCCGACATCGATCTGATCTTCGTCTATCCGGATGCAGAGGAGAGCGACGGCGCGAAGCCGCTGTCGGCGCCGGAGTACTTCGGCCGCATGGTCCGCCGGGTGGTGGCGCTGCTGGGCGAGGTGACGGCGGACGGCTTCGTGTTCCGCGTGGACATCCGTCTGCGGCCGTTCGGCGACAGCGGCCCGCCGGTGGTGAGCTTCTCGGCCATGGAGAACTATCTGCTGCAGCACGGCCGCGACTGGGAGCGTTATGCCTACGTGAAGGCGAGGCCGCTGTCCGACGAGGCGGGCATGGCCGCCTGGGGCGAGCTGGAGGAGACCGTGCTGACGCCTTTCGTGTACCGGCGCTACCTGGACTACGGCGTCTTCGAGTCCCTGCGCTCGATGAAGGCCATGATCCGGGCGGAGGTGGAGCGCCGCGAGATGCACGCCAACGTCAAGCTCGGCCCGGGCGGCATCCGCGAGATCGAGTTCATCGCCCAGTCCTGGCAGCTGGTGCGCGGCGGCAGCGACCAGGCCCTGCGCTGCCGGGAGCTGCGTACCGCGCTGACCGCGCTGGCCGAACGCCGCTACCTGCCCGCCGAGAGCGCCTGGCAGTTGCTCGACGCCTACCGCTTCCTGCGCCGGCTGGAGAACCGGCTGCAGGAGTTCCGCGATCGCCAGACCCACGATCTCCCCGCCGACGAGACGGACCGCGCCCGCCTGGCGCTGGTCATGGACGAGCCGGACTGGGCCAGCCTGGCGGCGGAGGTCGAGCGGGTGCGCGGCATCGTCGGCGGCCATTTCGAGGAGACCGTGTTCCGCGCCGGCGAGGACGTGCGCTCCGAGCGGCCGACGCTCGAGGCGCTGTGGGAGTCCGCCGGCGCCGATGGCCTGGAGGAGCGCGCGGCCGCGGCGGGCTTCGCCGGCGCGGAGGCCTTCGCCCGGGTGCTGGGTCGCCTGCACGCCGACATCGAGACCCGCCGGCTGGACGAGATCTCCCGCCAGCGTCTGGACGAACTCATGCCTCCGCTGCTCGAGCAGCTCCGCGGGCTGGACGAGCCCGACGTCGCGCTGCACCGGCTGACGGGCATCCTGGGCGCGGTGCTCCGCCGCAGCGCCTACCTGGCCCTGCTGCTGGAGAACCGCCAGGCGCTGGAACGCCTCGTGGAGCTGGTCTCCAAGAGCGCCTATCTCGCGACGGAACTCGCGGCCCATCCGCTGTTGATGGACGAGCTCATCGACCCGCGTATTGCCGACCGGGAGCCGAGCGCCGCCGACCTGCGCGTGGAATACGAGACCCGTCTGTCCGCGATGGGCGCCGAGGACTCGGAGGCCGCGGTGGACGAGCTGGCCCGCTTCCAGCGGGCGGCCACGTTCCGGGTGGCGGTGGCGGACTTCAGCGGCCGCCTGGCCATCATGAAGGTGAGCGACCGGCTCACCGAGATCGCCGAGATGGTGGTGGCCAGCGCACTGTCGCTGGCCTGGAAGGACCTGGTGGCGCGCCACGGCCGGCCCTGGTGCACCGTCGACGGCGTGCGCCGGCGGGCCGGTTTCGCCGTGGTGGGCTACGGCAAGCTCGGCGGCATCGAACTCGGCTACGGCTCGGACCTGGACCTGGTGTTCGCGCACGACTCCGCCGGCGAGGAACAGGAGACCGACGGCGCGAAGTGCGTGGACAACACCGTCTTCTTCGGCCGGCTGGCCCGTCGGCTGGTGCATTTCCTGACCGTGCAGACCGTGTCGGGCGCACTCTACGAGGTGGACACCCGCCTGCGCCCGAGCGGGCGTTCCGGGCTGCTGGTGAGTTCCGTCGCCGCCCTCGAACGCTACCAGAGAGAGGATGCCTGGACCTGGGAGCACCAGGCCCTGCTGCGCACCCGCGCCGTGGCGGGGGACGCGAGCGTGCGCCGCGCGTTCGAGGGATTGCGGGTGGACATCCTGCAGACCGCGGTGCGCCGCGATACCCTGCGCGACGACGTCATCTCCATGCGCGAACGCATGTGGCGGGAGCTCTCGTCGTCGGAGTCGCACTCCTTCGACATCAAGCGCGACCCGGGCGGTGTGGGCGACATCGAGTTCATCGTCCAGTACCTGGTGCTGGCCCATGCACACCGACACCGCTCGCTGCTGCACTACACGGACAACATCCGCCAGCTGGGCGTGCTGGCCACCTGCGGCATCCTCGACGGCAGCACTGCGCTGGCCCTGCAGGACATCTACCGCGCCTACCGCCGGCGGCTGCATCACCTGGCCCTGGACAACCAGGACGCGACCGTGCCGGTCGGCGAGTTCGGCGCCGAGGCGGACACCGTACGGCGGATCTGGCGGCAGACCTTCGGTTGAGCCGGTTGCTATAATTGCAGGAATCTGCCGCCGTGGATTCGCGGCCGCGGACTCCCGGCAGATGCCCGCAGGGGTCAGAGAGGATGCAGCGATGAGAAGATCCGGCACCGTCGACGAGAAGCTGATCCGGCCGAACGCCGAGCACCGCTACGAGGTGACCCGGGCGGACCTGCCGCTGTCGTGTCCCATGCCGGGCATGTATCTGTGGAATTCCCATCCCAAGGTCTACCTGCCGGTGGAGCAGACCGGCGAGGCCAAGTGCCCGTACTGCGGCGCCGAGTACTACCTCCGCGGCGAGGCCGCGCCGGCCGCCGCCGGGGACGCGGCCGACGCCGGCGCCGAAGCCTGAGCGGCACGCGGGAGGTGCAGTCATGATCATCGTCACCGGCGCAGCCGGCTTCATCGGTTCGAACCTGGTGCGCGGGCTGAACCGCGCCACCTCAGAGGAGATCCTGGTGGTGGACGATCTGACCGACGGCCACAAGTTCGAGAACCTCGCCGACCTGGACGTGGCCGACTACATGGACAAGGACGAGTTCATGGGCAAGCTGGAGTCGGGCGGCTACCGGCGCCGGGTCTCTGCCGTGTTCCACCAGGGCGCCTGCTCCACCACCACGGAGTGGGACGGTCGCTACATGATGGAGAACAACTTCCGTTATTCGCGCGAGTTGCTGCGCGACTGCCTGCGCCACAACACGCCCTTCATCTACGCCTCCTCGGCGGCCGTCTACGGCGCCGGGCCGGGCTTCAGCGAGACGCCGGAGCACGAGCGCCCGCTGAACGTCTACGGCTACTCCAAGCTGCTGTTCGACAACTACGTCCGCCGCCTGCTGCCGGAGGCCGGCAGCCAGATCGTGGGTCTGCGCTACTTCAACGTGTACGGTCCGAGAGAGAGCCACAAGGGCAGCATGGCGAGCGTCGCCTGGCACTTCCACAACCAGGTGGCCGACTCCGGCGAGGCGCGGCTGTTCGAGGGCAGCGACGGTTACGGGCCCGGCGAGCAGGAACGGGACTTCGTGTACGTGGACGACATCGTCGACGTCAATCTCTGGTTCCTGCAGCACCCGGAGGTGAGCGGCATCTTCAACGCCGGCACCGGCCGGGCACAGACCTTCAACGACGTCGCGCGCGCCGTGATCGGCTGGCACGGCGGCGGCGAGATCCGCTACGTCCCCTTCCCGGCCGGCCTGAAGGACGCCTACCAGAGCTATACCCAGGCGGATCTGACCCGCCTGCGCGCCGCCGGGTACAGCGGCGCGTTCCGCGCGGTGGAAGCAGGCGTTGCCGATTACCTGAACACGTTACGCCGGTCCGGGGGCGACACTGGCTGAAGCGCTCCACGGGCCCGTGCTGGTCGTCGGCCCGTCCTGGGTGGGCGACATGGTCATGGCCCAGTCCCTGTTCCGCCTGCTCGCCGGGCGCGATCCCGGCCGGCCGATCGACGTGCTGGCACCGGGCTGGTCGCTGCCCATCCTCGCCCGCATGCCGGAGGTCAGGGAGGCGATCGAGCTGCCTGCCGGCCACGGTGAACTCCGTCTGGGCGAGCGGCGGCGCCTCGGCGGCGCGCTGCGGGGGCGGGGCTACGGCCAGGCGATCATCCTGCCCCGTTCGCTGAAGGCGGCACTGGTGCCCTGGCTCGCCCGCATTCCGCGCCGCACGGGTTTTCGCGGCGAGCACCGCTACGGGTTGATCAACGACATGCGGCCGTTCGATGCCGCCGTGCTGGACCAGACGGTGAAGCGATTCGTGGCGCTGGGGCTCGAGCCCGGAGAAGCGCTGCCCGACGAGCTGCCCCGGCCGGGCCTGCGGGTCGAGCCGGCCCGCCAGGCACGCGCGCTCGAGCGGCTGGGGCTGGTCCCGGCGACGGAGCCGGTGGCCTTCATGCCGGGGGCGGAATACGGGCCTGCGAAGTGCTGGCCGCTCGAGTATTTCGGCGAGCTGGCGGCGCGGCTCGGCGAACGCGGCCACGCCGTCTGGGTGTTCGGCTCGGCGAACGACTCCGGCGCCGCCCGCGCTATAGCGGAGAACGCGGAGCGTGCGCAGGGCGCGCCGGTGGTGAACCTGTGCGGGCGCACGACGCTGGAGGAGGCCATCGATCTCCTGGCCGCCTGCCGCTGCGGCGTCACCAACGACTCCGGGCTGATGCACGTGGCCGCTGCGGTCGGTCTGCCCGTGGCCGCGCTGTACGGCTCGTCGTCCCCGGCCTTTACGCCGCCGCTGACGGACAAGGCGGTGGTGCATTACCTGGGCCTGGAATGCAGCCCCTGCTTCGAGCGCGAATGCCCGCTGGGGCATTTTCGCTGCCTGCGGGAGATCACACCGGACCGGGTGCTTGCCTCGCTGGCGGAGCTGGCCGGGGTGCCGGAGGAGCGGACCGGCTAGCCGCTGGCCGGGCCGGCCGCGTCCGGATTGCCCAGCACCTGGTCCAGCCGTGCCTCTACGTCCTGCGCACGGATGAGTTCCATGGCAGCCGGGTCGCGCACGCGCCGGCCCCACGCGATGGCATCCACCGGCTTGCCGAATTCCCGCCGCACCGCTTCCGGATAGGCGTTCACCACCAGGTGGCGGCTGAGATACGGGCCGGTGCGATCCGGGTTGGAGGTGGCATAGAGACCGATGACCGGCGTCGCTGCCGCCGTGGCCATATGGGCGGGACCCGAATCCGGGCAGACGACGATCGTGGCGCGGGCGATCAGCGCAAAGAGCTGCTTCAGCGTGGTGGCCCCAACCAGGTTGATCGGGGTATGCGCCGCGGCGGCGGCGATGGCCTCGCCGTACTCTCGCTCCAGCGGCGTCGGCCCGCCGGTGAGCACCGTACCGGCGCCGTAGCGTTCAGCCGCGTAGTCGACGATGCGGGCGTAGTTGGCGACGCTCCAGTTGCGGTAATTGCGCGCGCGCTGGGAGCTGCACGGGCTGAGGAGCAGCCAGGGCCGTCCGCCGGGCATCTGCCCGGCCGCGTAGCGCCGGTCGGTATCGGCCACTGGTATGTCCCAGACGAGGTGCCGTTCGCCGACGCCGAGGTACTCGGCGAAACCGAACAGGCTGTCCATGACGTGCTGACGGGGTCGGTGCGGGATGCGTTCACCGGAGACCAGCCACTGGAAGTCCCGGGCGCGTTGCCGGTCGAAGCCGATGCGCCGGCGTGCCGGCACGAGCCGGCTGACCGCGTTGGCCCGCAGCGAGGCGTGCATCATGAGCAGGGCGTCGAAGCGTCGTCCGGCGAGCCGGCGCCCGAGGTCACGGTAGGCTGCCAGGCCGGCCGACTTGTCGAAGGTGATAAACTCGAACTCCGGGATGTCCGCCATCAGGGATGCCTCGGTGCGGCCGATGATCCACGTGATCGCCGTGTCCGGCCACGCGGTTTTCAGCGTCCTCAGCACCGGCAGGGTATGGCAGGTATCCCCTATGGCGGACAGGCGCACGGCGCAGATCGAGCCGGGCGGAGTACTGTTGTCTATGGGATTCGCCAATACCTCGGAGCCGACAAGCGTGGAAGAGAGGATCCTGCCCACCGCGGACGGCGCCATCCTATACGATCCCAGTATCTTCAACCACTTCGAGCCGGCCTGGCTGCGTGCCGATGCCTGGCCCGGGCAGGCCGACGTGCCGGATGCGCCCGGGCGCGGCGCCGTGCGTTTCGTCACCGGCGAGGCCGGCGGGTTCGCGCTGCGTCATTACCGCCGCGGCGGGCTGGCGGGGCGCGTCCTGGACGACGAGTTTCTCTGGCTGGGCCAGACGGCCACGCGCCCGTTCCGCGAATTCCGGCTGCTGGCCCGGCTGGCGGCCCTGGGGCTGCCGGTGCCCGCCCCGGCGGCTGCCGGCTACCGCCGCAGCGGCGCGGTATACCGCGGCGATATCCTCACCCGCCGGCTGGCCGGCGTGCGGTCGCTGGCCGGCGTGCTCGGCGAGCGTGAGCTGGAAGCCGGCGAATGGCGGCGCATCGGCGCCACCATCCGATGCTTCCACGCGGCGGGTGTCTGCCATGCGGACCTGAACGCGCACAACATCCAGCTCGGCGAGGACGGCACCGTCTGGCTGCTCGACTTCGACCGCGGCCGCATCCGCCGGCCCGGTGCCTGGCAGCGGCGCAACCTCGCGCGATTGCTGCGCTCCCTGGACAAGCTGCGGGGCAGCGTGCCCGGCTTCCGCTACGAGGCCGGCGGCTGGCGCGAACTGGTGGCCGGCTACCGGTCGGGCCGGCCGGCGGACCATACGGCGGACCACAGGACCGACGAGCGGGCGGGCTGATTCACGACTCGTCGTAGGGCGAGGGGTCGCCCTTGAAGCGGCGGTGTATCCAGTAGTACTGCTCGGGGGCGGCACGGGCGTGGCGCTCCACCACGGCATTCAGCCGGGCCGCGTCGGCGGCCTCGTCGCCGCTGGGAAAATCGGCCAGCGCCGGCTCCGCGGCCACCCGGTAACGGCCGTCCGGCTCCCGCCATCCTGCCACCGGCAGCACCGCGGCGCCGCTGCGTGCGGCCAGCCGGGCCGGGCTGGCGGTGGTCGGTGCCGGCAGCCCGAAGAATGGTGCCACCACCGGGCGGGCGCTGGTGTGGGCCTGGTCCACGGCCATCCACAGCGTGCGGCCGCGGGCGAGTGCATCCAGGATGCCGCGCAGGTCGAATTTGGAGTAGACATCTCCCGCGGCCCGCAGACGGCCGCGGGTGAGGTGGCGGTCGAGGGCCGGATAGCCGAACGGGCGCTGGATGCCGTCGTAGTCCACCGCCAGGCCGAGCAGGCGGCAGGCGAGGTCCATGGAGGTGAAGTGGCCGGCGACCAGGATCACGGCCCGGCCGCCGGCGCGGGCGGCCTCGAGATGCTCCAGGCCGTCCACGGTGGCCATCGGCCGCAGCCGGCGGTCGCTGGCCCACCAGGCGAGACCGAGCTCCATCAGGCCGAGCCCGAGGGAGTGGAAGTGGCGCCTGAGGAGTTGCTGCCGTTCGTCGGCGGTCAGTTCGGGGTAGCAGAGCTCCAGGTTGCGCTCGGCCACCCGGCGCCGACGGCCGGCCAGACGGAAGCTCGCCGCGCCGAGCGCCCGGCCCAGAACGCGCTGGACGGACCAGGGCAGCACGGCGAGCGCGCGCTGCAGGACGAGCGCCGCACGGATCAGCGCTTCGCGGCCGCGTGCCGGCCCCGCCGCGGACGTGGACTCGGCGTCGTTCATCGGTAAAACCTTGCGCCGGCGAAGGACATAACTGGGGAATTGTAGCCCCGCCGGCGGGTCATAGAGGGGCCCCGGCGCTTGAATCCGCGGCCGGAGCACCCATTATGCGTTGTTCCGTAGTGCATTGGGCCCGTACTGCCCGGAGTGGAGTCATATGAAGAGAATCCTGTTGTTCGTGGCGACCAACGTCGCGGTGCTGGCCGTCATCAGCATCGTATTCCGTGTCTTCGGGCTGGAGAGCATCATCTCGGAGACAGGGGGGCTCAACCTCACCTCGCTGCTGATCTTCTCGGCGGTGATCGGTTTCGCCGGCTCGTTCATATCGCTCGCCATCTCGAAGAAGGTAGCGCTGTGGACCACCGGAGCGAAGGTGATCTCGCAGCCCTCCAATGCCACGGAATCCTGGCTGCTGAACACCGTGCAGTCCCAGGCCGGCCGGGCCGGCATCGGCATGCCGGACGTGGCCGTCTACGACGCACCCGAGGTGAACGCCTTCGCCACCGGCATGAGCCGCAACAAGGCGCTGGTGGCCGTCAGCACCGGCCTGCTGCGGAACATGAGCCAGGCGGAAGCCGAGGCGGTGCTGGCCCATGAGGTATCCCACGTCGCCAACGGGGACATGGTCACGATGACCCTGCTGCAGGGCGTGCTGAACACCTTCGTCATCTTCCTGTCGCGGGTGGTCGGTTTCTTCGTGGACCGGGTGGTGTTCCGCAACGAGCAGGGCGCCGGGCTCGGCTTCTTCCTGACCAGCCTGGTGGCCCAGATCGTGTTCGGTATCCTGGCCACGATCATCGTGCACTGGTTCTCGCGCCGCCGGGAGTTCCGCGCGGATGCGGGCGGCGCCGAACTGGCCGGCCGCGAGAAGATGGTGGCGGCGCTGGAGAAGCTGCGCGCCACCTACGAGCCGAGCGAGCTGCCGAAGCAGCTGTCCGCCTTCGGTATCGCCGGCCTCGGTGCCCACGGCCTGAAGAAGCTGTTCATGACCCATCCGCCGCTGGAGGAGCGCATCAACGCCCTGAAGGCACCCCGCTGAAGTCGGGGCGGGTCCGTTCCGCCGACGCCTCCGCGACGGGGCGCACAGAGGGCAGGCTCCGGCCTGCCCTTCTTTTTGCGGGAGGCCGACCGTCGCGCTAGCGGTCGGCGGCGCCCGCCGCCCGGCCGTTACCGCCATGGCGCTCGTCGCGGGCCGCGTCGTCAGTGGCCGATTCGGCCACGGCCGCCTCCGCGGGCGCATCGTCGGACGGAGCATCCTCCGCCGGCGGTTCCTCGTCCGGCGCCGGCTGCGCCAACGACTCATCGGCTGCTGCCGCGGCCGCCTCGGCAGCCGGCGCTGTGGCGTCGCCGTCGTCGCCCGCCGCCTCGGCGGTCCGGGGCTCGGGACGCGGCAACCCGATGTGGAACGCCGCGTAACCGGGCATGACCACCTGGTTCAGTGCCATCCCGATCACCCGTCCGTTCGTGGGTGCATAGATGTTGGTCCTGGCGTTGGTGATGGGGTCCGTGATGGTGCCGAGCAGGTCGCCGGCGCGCACCCGCCGGCCCAGGTCCACTTCGGAGAGCAGGATGCCGCCCCGGTTGGCGCGCACCCAGGTCGAGCGGTAGTAAACCGGCTCCGGCTCGCCCCACAGGCTCACCTTGCGCACCATGCCCAGGGTGTTCAGCAGGGTCTCGATGCCCTTCACCCCGTGGCTGACTTCCTCGATCTCGAGCCGGGAGGGGCCCCCGGCCTCCAGCGTCACCGTGGGCACGCCCGCATCCGTGGCGGCCTGGCGCAGGGTGCCGTCGGCCGGGATGCTGTTGATGATCACCGTGGCGCCGAAACCCTGGGTGAGGGTGACCACGCCGGGGTCGCGCAGGTCGGCACGCAGCTGCGGCAGGTTGGCCCGGTCGAAGGAGCCGGTATGCAGGTCCACCAGAGCGTCGCAGTGCCGCACGATGCTGGTGAAGAACGAGTATGCGATGCGTGACGCCGCGCTGCCGTCAGGATTGCCGGGGAAATGACGGTTCAGATCCCGGCGGTCGGGCAGGTAGCGCGAGCCGCGGCGGAATGCCTGCAGGTTCACGATGGGCACGCCGATGACCGCGCCGGAGAGTTTCTGCGGATTCAGGTCGTGCAGCACCCGGCGCACGATCTCGATGCCGTTCAGTTCGTCGCCGTGCACCGCCGAGGTGAGGCACAGTACCGGCCCCGGATAGCGGCCGTTCATCACCAGTACCGGCGTGTCCACCGGTATGCCCTCGAACAGTTCGGTGGCCGACCAGGACAGGCGCTGGTAGCTGCCCGGCGGCACAGCGCTGCCGAGAATCTCCAGCGCCTCGGCGTCGGCCTCCCTGGCCGTGTCCCACTCCACCGGCTCCAGCGTCGTCAGGGGAGTCCGTGGCTCCGGGCGTTGCGGCAGCGTGTCCGGCGCCGGCGGGTCGCCGTGCCGCTCGCGAGCATCCTCCGGGTTGTCCACCACCTCTTCGGTGGCGCCGATACCCGCTTCGGCGACGGCGGTGCCGGCCGCGAGCAGGGCGGCCAGCATCACGGCTGCCGGCATCCCTGCGCTGCGCGTGTTGTCCGTGTGGCTGTCCATCGGTTCCCGGTCCGTTGCTTCGGCTGGCGGCGCGGCCGCGGGTCGCGGTTGCGGCCGCCGTCCGCAAGGTTACGTAAACTACAGGGAAACCGACAGCGAATCTGTGATCTGGTTGCGATATGACTGTTTCGACCGCCCCTGCCGTCCGCACCCCGCATACCGCCCGGCGGTCGTTCCTGGCGCTGCTGGCGGTCTGCCTGCTCGCGGCCTGCGACACCGGTGCGGATGACAAGGCACTGGTGCGCGGCTATCTGCAGACCCTGGTCGTCGAGGGACGCTGGCAGGAATGGGATCGGTACTTCGCGCCGGGGGCCAGCGTAAACGGCTCGCGGCACAGCCGCGAAGTGCTGTCCTCGATCGGCCGCGGCCTGCGCGGGGCCTTCCCGGATCTCGAGGCGGAGGTGCTGGAGCAGGTCGCGGAGGATGGGCGGGTGGCCACCCGGGTCAGATTCACCGGCACCCACGACGGCGTGTTCGACGCCACGCCGCCCACCGGCGTGCAGATGAGCTTCGAGGGGCTGCTGCTCGACCGGATCGAGGACGGCCGCGTGGTCGAGAGCCGGCAGCAGCTGGACATGCTCGGACTGAGCCGTCGGGTGCGGGGCGCCGCCGCCGGGCGGGGCCGCTGATGTTCGGCCACTGGTCGCTGCTGCCGCCCGTCCTCCTGCTTGGAGCGGCGGCCGTCGTCATCCTGGAGGCGGAGGACTACGGTCCCCATGCGCTCGCGAACCTGCTGCCGCCGGCACTCACGCTGGCCCTGCTGCTCTACGCCCTCTCCCGCGCCGGCTGGCGCTGGCGGGACGCCGACCGGCGCTGGCTGCTCGGCATACTCGGCTTCGCCATCCCGGCGCTCGGGCTCTCGCTGTATCTGCACCTGGGGCTGATGCTCGACTGGGGCGGCATGGCGAGCCGGGCGCGCACGCCGGAACTCCTGTTCCGCTTCCTGCCCTGGTACACCACCGGCGCCGGGGCGATCGGTTTCGCCATCGGCTTGATCATCGGACGCAATTTCGACGGGGGCCGGGCCGGGCCGCCCGGCCGCCGTCGGAAATGAGACGGGTTTGTCTGTTGCCGGGCCTGGCATTAGCATAATCTTCGCGTTCGGGATCACGGGCAGGCGACGACGATGACGGGGACGGGCATGATCAGGATGCGATGGGCGGCGCTGCTGGCGGCGCTGGCGCTGGCCGCGCTCGCTCCCGGCGTGGCTCGGGCCACGCTCGAGGTGGCCGACAAGGTGGTGGTGGAGAAATCCGACCGCAAGCTCCACCTGCTGAAGGACGAGCAGATCCTCGCCAGCTACGACATCTTCCTGGGCATGGAGCCGGACGGGCACAAGGAGGAGGAGGGGGACTCGCGCACGCCGGAGGGCCTGTACTACCTGGACCTGCGCAACGAGAACAGCGATTTCTTCCTCTCCATACGCATCTCCTATCCGAACGCGCGGGACCGGGAGCGGGCGCGGCGGCGCGGCGTCGACCCGGGCGGCCAGATCATGATCCACGGCTATCCGAACGAGCCCCGTTACACGCCGGAGTTCTACCGCTCGGGCGACTGGACCGACGGCTGCATCGCGGTATCCAACGCCGCCATGGTGGATATCTGGCTCATGACCCGCGAGAACACGCCGATCGAGATCCGCCCCTGAACCCGGCGCGCCCGATGGCGCGCACCCCCGACAGGCGAACAGCATGGATATCGAAGTCTCTCCGGAGGGCAGCCTCGAACTCCTGTCACAGGAGGAGGTGAACCGGCTGCGCAACCGCGGCGAGGGCGGCCTCTACGGCCTGCTCAGGCGCTGCGCGCTGGCGGTGCTCACGTCCGGCTCCATGACGGACGACACCCGGGAGCTGCTGGCCCGCTACCGGGACTTCGAGGTGGGCATCATCCAGCAGGACCGTGGCGTACGCCTCGCGCTGCGCAACGCGCCGGATTCCGCCTTCGTGGACGGCCGCATGATCCGGGGCATCCGGGAACTGCTGTTCTCGGTGCTG
>CAYRZI010000007.1:29991-50185 GCA_964428605.1 uncultured Woeseiaceae bacterium | reverse complement strand
ACCTGCCGGGCAGTATCGCCCTCGAGGACGCCCTTCTTCTCCTTGCCCGCGCTGTCCAGCGCGACGTATTCGAAGGCTCCCACGTGACCGGTCCCGGCGGGCCTCAGTCGGCCCGAGTGACCCGGAGCACCTCCTCCAGGGTGGTGACGCCGGAGAGGACCTTGGTGCGCCCGTCGTCGCGGATGCTCGGGCTGAGCGTCCGCGCGTACTTCTCCAGGTCGTGTTCGCTGGCGCCGTCGTGGATCATGGTGCGCATGTGGTCGTCCACGGGTACCAGCTCGTAGATGCCGGTGCGCCCGCGGAAGCCGCCGTCCTCCACGTCACCGGCCCGGTAGATGGTGGGCGGGTTGTCCGGGTCGGCGTTCAGCACGCGGCATTCGTACTCGCGTGCCGTGTAGGGCACCTTGGTGTCGTCGTCGAGCACCCGCACCAGGCGCTGGGCCAGCACGCCGATCAGGCTGGACGACAGCAGGAACGGCTCCACGCCCATGTCGCGCAGCCGCGTCACGGCGCCCACGGCGGTGTTGGTGTGCAGGGTGGAGAGCACGAGGTGGCCGGTGAGCGAGGCCTGCACCGCGATCTCGGCGGTCTCCAGGTCACGGATCTCGCCGACCATCACCACGTCCGGGTCCTGGCGCAGGATGGCGCGCAGGCCTCGCGCGAAGGTCATCTCCACCTTGGTATTCACCTGGGTCTGGCCGATGCCGTCGATGTAGTACTCGATGGGGTCTTCCACCGTCATGATATTGCGGCTGTTGTCGTTGATGCGCTCCAGCGCCGCATACAGGGTGGTGGTCTTGCCCGAACCGGTGGGGCCCGTCACCAGCAGGATGCCGTGGGGCTTGTGGATGAGTTCGTCCATGGTGCGCTGGGCGGCCTGGTCCATGCCGAGCGAGTTCAGGTCCAGCCGTCCGGCCTGCTTGTCCAGCAGGCGCAGCACCACCCGTTCGCCGTGCCCCGACGGGATGGTGGAGACGCGCACGTCGACCGCACGGCCTGCGATGCGCAGCGAGATGCGGCCGTCCTGGGGCAGGCGCTTCTCGGCGATGTCCAGCTTGGACATGACCTTGATGCGCGAGGTGATCAGCGGCGCCACGGCGCGCCGGGTCTCCAGCATCTCGCGCAGCACGCCGTCCACCCGGAACCGGATGACCAGACGGTTCTCGTAGGGTTCCACATGGATGTCGGAGGCGTTCTCCTTGACCGCCTCGGTCAGCACCGCGTTGATGAGCCGGATGATCGGCGCATCGTCGTCGCTCTCCAGCAGGTCTGAGGGCTCGGGCAGTTCCTGGGCCACCTGGAAGAGATTCGTGTCGTCGCCCAGCCCCTCCATCATCTGCATGGCGTTGTTGCTGCCGCCCTCGTAGGCCTGCCGCAGCATGGCGTCGAAGGCCTCGGCCGTGACCCGGGTCAGCTTCAGGGGCACGCCGGCGTAGCGGCGGACCTCCGCCAGGCTGACCGGCGAGACGCCCACCCGGCAGATTACGTCGGCCCTGCCGGCGGCGTAGTCGCGGATCAGCACGCCGTGGCGCTTGGCGAAGGAGAAGGGCAGGCGCTTCTCCGGCAGCTCGCCGATCTTCGGCGGCTCCGTCGCCGGCGTCTCCTCGGCGAGGCTCAGCTCCGCGGTCTCGATCTGGCTCATTCGTCGGTTTCCTCCCCGGACATGATGTTGCCCGGGCGTTCGGCCGGTACGCTCGGCTCGTAGGTCTCGATGGGCGGCAGCGCTGGCCGCGACTTGCCGGGCATCAGCCGGATGCGGCCCTCTTCCTGCTGCAGCTCACGCATGTAGTTGTACTTCTCCTCGGTGGCCATGTGAGTCTGCTCCGGGTTCCTGAGGATGGAGGTCCGGATGAAGACCATCAGGTTGGCCTTGACCGTATTGGTCGACCGGGAACGGAAGAGGTTCCCCAGCACCGGGATGCTGCCGAGCACGGGCACGCGCTGGTCGCTCTCCCGTATGGTGTCGTCGATCAGCCCGCCCAGCACCAGGATGCCGCCGTTCTCCACGATCACCGAGGTGGAGATCTTGCGCTCCTGGGTCACCAGGTCCACCGCGCCGGTGGCGCCCTGGGCGATGCTCGAGATCTCCTGGTTGATCTTCAGCACGATGGACTCGCCCTCGCTGATCTGCGGAGTAATCTCGAGTTTCGTGCCCACGCTCTCCCGGTTGATGGTCTGGAACGGGTTCACCGCGCCGGTATTCGCGCCCGTGTTGGTGAACTGGCCGGTGAGGAAGGGCACTTCCTGACCGACCTCGATGGACGCCTCCTCGTTGTCCATGGTCACGATGGTTGGCGTCGAGATGATGTTGGTGTCCGCGTCGCCCTGCAGCGCGCGCAGCAGCGCGACGAAGCTGGTGCCGTTCTCCGAGATCCGGCCCACGCCCAGCGTGATGCCGCTGCCGATGCCGGCGAGCGCGTTGCCGGCGTCCTCGCCGCCGCCCGCCGCAGCGCCCGCCAGCCCGAGCAGGTTGACACCCGAGGAGGGGAAGTTCTGGATGCCGATGGCGTTGTTGTCCTGGCTGCCGTCGACGGCCCATTCCACGCCGAGCTCCGCGGACTTGTCCGCGGTGATCTCGACGATGATCGCCTCCACCAGGACCTGGGCCCGGCGGATGTCGAGCTTGTCCACCACGGCCATGATGGCGCGCATGGCCTTGGGTGGCGCCGTCACGATCATCGCATTGGTGAGTTCGTCGGCCCAGATCTGGATGGGGCCGCCGGCAGCGCCTGCGAGACCGCCGCCCTGGGTCCCCGCCTGACCACTCTGGCCGCCGGCGCCGGCCCCTGTGAACTGACTCTGCAGCTTGGTGGAGAGCTCCTCGGCATTGGCGTAACGCAGATAGCGCACCCGGGTATTGCCGCCGTCTTCCAGTGGCGTGTCCAGGTGGGCGATGAGAGTGCGCATCTTCAGGCGCTGGTTCTTCTCGCCGCTGATCAGCACGCTGTTGGTGCGGTCGTCGGCCACCAGCCCGATCTGGCTGGCACCCTCCGCGCGCTGGGCCTGGGCGAGGGAGGTCAGTACCCGTACCACGTCTCCGGCGGTGGCATGCTCGAGCGGTACCACCTCGATGTCCTCGTCGCCGGCCTGGTCGATGCGCCCGATGATGCGCAGCAGCCGGCGCACGTTCGCCGCCCGGTCGGAGATGATCAGCATGTTCGACGGCGGGTGGGCGGCGAGGTGGCCGTACTGGGGGATCAGCGGCCGGAGTATCGGCACCAGCTGGGCGGCCGCGATGTTCTGCACCTCGACCACCTGGGTGACGATGTCGTCGTTCGAGGCCTCGCCGGCATAGGCCTCGGCACCGGGTATCTGCCGGGCATTCGCGTCCGGCAGGATCTTGACGACGTTGCCGCTCTGCACGGCCACGAATCCGTACACGTCCAGGATGGACAGGAACGTCTCGTAGAAGGCGTCCGCCGACATCGGCGTCGACGAGAGCATGGTGACCTGGGCCTTCACCCGCGGGTCGACGATGAAGTTGCGGCCCGTGACGTCGCTCACCGCCTCGATGATCTGGCGGATGTCGGCGTCCTTGTAATTCGGCGTGATCGTCGCGTTCTGGGCGAACGCCACCCCGCAGACGGCGAGCACGGCGGCGGCGAGGGATGCGCGCAGCAGCGCCGGGAGGAAATGGCGGGGGAGGCTGTTCTGGTTATGCATGTTCACTGCCGTCTTCATCTGCTTCCGTCGTCACCGAGTTCCTCCAGCTGGCTGGTACTCAGCGTGAGCTGCTCGGACTGGCCGTTGCGTTCCACGGTGACCGTGATCTGGGTGGCGTCGCCGAGCGTCCGGAACACCTCCATGCCGGTGCGCGGGTCGTTCATGGGCGTGCCGTTGATGGCGGTCACCAGGTCGCCCGGTCTCAGGCCGAGAGCGGCGAAGCTCCTGCGGTCCCGTCCCGGGTAAACCCGGTAGCCGCGCTGCTGGCCGTCGGCAAAATAGGGCTGCGGGCGGATGACGTCCATGAGCTGGACGGCATTCTCGGTGATCATCTGCTGCACGCTGGTCTGGCGCGACGCGCTGGACAGCCGGGCGGAACTCGTCTGGCGGCTGCGCGTGACCGCCTGGCCCTCGGCCTCCCGCGGCAGTTTCAGTGCCTCCAGGGTACCTGCCCGGTTCAGTATCACCCGGTCGGCGTAGACGGCGTGCAGGGTGGCGCCGCCGGGGATGGAGTCGCGGATGGCGTAGACCTTCTCCTCGCCGCGGCTGTCCGCGATGATGGCGAGTGAAAAGTCGGGGTCGTCGGCGGCCACCGTGCCCTTCAGGGTCAGGCTGAGCCGCGTCTCCGGCGCATCGTCGATCTCGGACTGAACGGGTGCCGGTGCGTCGGCCGAGGCCTCGCCGAACAGGTGCGCATTGACGATGCCGGTTACGTCGATGCCGCTGACC
This sequence comes from uncultured Woeseiaceae bacterium, assembly GCA_964428605.1. Taxonomy (GTDB): domain Bacteria; phylum Pseudomonadota; class Gammaproteobacteria; order Steroidobacterales; family Woeseiaceae; genus Lentisalinibacter. Next base: position 45,793 of record CAYRZI010000007.1, on the reverse strand, counting down.
TCGGCCCTGGGTGCCGAGGCGGGCGTCGCTGCGGCCGGCGGCGGCGCGACCGCGTCCTCCTCGCCGGCGGGTATCAGCAGCCAGAGCATCGAGGCGAGCTGCCAGCCGATGGCGACGACCAGGGCGAGCGCGACCCATCGGGGCAGATGCCGGCCTGCAGCCGATACCGCTTCCGAAGGGCTCATGCTCTTCAGCTCCGCCAGTTTCATTTCCGCATTCATGGATTTCAGCGGTATCCCTGCGCCTGTTCGTCCCCCGCCCGGAGAGCGTCCGGCTCCGTCTAACGCACCGGAGGCATGATAAGGGTCAGCATATTACCGAACAAGGTGGTAACTACCTAAAAAAAGAGCGCAAACGCCCCGCCGGCACGGGCTCCGGCGGGGCGGCCCGGCGGCGCGGGAACGTTCGCCCGGACGGGTTGTCAACGGAGCCTGCGGCCGCATATATAATCCGGGGGTCGGCCACCGCCGCCGGCTCGGCAATCTCGGCGTCGTACAGCAGGAAGCCAACCACGGGATCATGAGTGAAGAGAGACCGAACGAGGATCAGCAGGACAACACCGGTCTGGCGGTCGAGGAATCCCGGCCCAAACTCAAGCGGCCGCCGCTGTACCGGGTGGTCCTCATCAACGACGACTACACGCCCATGGAGTTCGTCGTGGAGGTGCTGGAGCGCGTCTTCGGCATGGACAGACCGAAGGCCACACGGATCATGCTCGAGGTACACACCCGGGGCAAGGGGGTCTGCGGCGTCTACACCTACGAGATCGCCGAGACCAAGGTAGCGCAGGTGAACGGCTACGCCCAGCAGCACCAGCACCCCCTGCTGTGTACCATGGAGGAGGCCTGAGCCTCCCGAACTACTTTCACGACGGACGGTCGTAACCCACTATGCTGAACAGTGAACTCGAATTCTGCCTCAACGAGGCCTTCCAGTCGGCCCGCGAGAACCGTCACGAATTCATGACGGTGGAGCACCTGCTGCTGGCGCTGCTGGACGTGCCCCAGGTGCACGACGTGCTGCGGGCCTGCGACGCCGACGTGGCCAAGCTGCGCGAACAGCTCACCGAATTCATCGACGAGTCGACCCCGAGGGTCTCGATGGACGAGGAGAACGACGTCCAGCCCACACTCGGGTTCCAGCGGGTGCTGCAGCGCGCGGTCTTCCACGTGCAGTCGAGCGGCCGCAAGGAGGTCACCGGCCTGAACGTACTGGTGGCGATATTCAGCGAGAAGCAGTCCCAGGCGGTCTATTTCCTGAACCTGCAGGACATCACGCGGCTGGACGTCGTCAATTACATCTCCCACGGCATCAGCAAGATAGGCGACGAGGGCGGCGAGAGCGCCGAGGTCGGCCAGGAAGAGGCGGGTGCGGAACCCGAGGGCGGCTCTTCGGCGCTGGAGAAATATGCCACCAACCTGAACCGGCTGGCCGAGGAGGGTCGCATCGACCCGCTGATCGGGCGCAGCGTCGAGATCGAGCGCACGGTGGAGATTCTCTGCCGGCGGCGCAAGAACAACCCCCTGTACGTGGGCGAGGCCGGCGTGGGCAAGACCGCCCTGGCGGAGGGGCTGGCCCGAATGATCGTCGAGGAGAAGGTGCCCGAGGTGCTGCAGGACAGCACCGTCTACGCCCTCGACATGGGCGCGCTGATCGCCGGCACGAAGTACCGGGGCGACTTCGAGAAGCGGCTGAAGGCGGTGCTGGCCGAGGTGCGCGAGGACCCGGGCGCCGTGCTGTTCATCGACGAGATCCACACCGTGATCGGGGCCGGCGCGGCCTCCGGCGGCGTGATGGACGCCTCCAACCTGATCAAGCCGGTGCTGGCGAACGGCCAGCTGCGCTGCATCGGCTCCACCACCTACCAGGAATACCGCGGCATCTTCGAGAAGGACCATGCGCTCGCGCGCCGCTTCCAGAAGATCGAGGTACCGGAGCCGACGGTGGCCGAGACCGTCGAGATCCTCAAGGGCCTGCGCAGCCGCTTCGAGGAGCATCACGGCGTGCGCTACGCCACCGACTCCCTGGAGGCGGCGGCCGAACTCTCTTCCCGGCATATCAACGACCGTCATCTGCCCGACAAGGCCATTGACGTCATCGACGAGGCGGGCGCCAACCTGCGGCTGAAGCCTGCCGCCGAGCGCACCGACACGGTGACCGCGGAGATGGTGCAGAACGTCGTCGCGCGCATGGCGCGCATCCCGCCGAAGAGCGTATCCGCCTCCGACAAGGACGTCCTGAAGAACCTGGAGCGGGACCTGAAGCTGGTCATCTTCGGCCAGGACACGGCCATCGAGGCGCTGGCCTCGTCCATCAAGATGGCGCGCTCCGGCCTCACCGAGGAGGAAAAGCCGGTGGGCAGCTTCCTGTTCGCCGGGCCCACCGGCGTCGGCAAGACCGAGGTCACCCGCCAGCTCGCCCACTCGCTGGGCATCGAGCTGGTCCGCTTCGACATGTCGGAGTACATGGAGCGGCATACGGTCTCGAGGCTGATCGGCGCGCCGCCGGGCTACGTGGGTTACGACCAGGGCGGCCTGCTGACCGAGGCAGTGAGCAAGAACCCGCATTCGGTGGTGCTGCTGGACGAGATCGAGAAGGCCCATCCGGAGGTGTTCAACCTGCTGCTGCAGGTCATGGATCACGGCACGCTCACCGACAACAACGGCCGCAAGGCGGACTTCCGCAACGTGATCCTGGTGATGACCACCAACGCGGGTGCGGCCGAGATGAGTCGCAGCTCGATCGGTTTCATGCAGCAGGACCATTCCAGCGATGCCCTGGCGATCATCAACAAGACCTTCACGCCGGAGTTCCGCAACCGCCTCGACGCCATCATCCAGTTCTCCTCGCTGGATGCGACCTCCATTGCACGGGTCGTCGACAAGCTGGTGGTCGAGCTCGAGGCGAAGCTCACCGCCAACAACGTCACGCTGGAGCTGGACGACGAGGCCCGGTCCTGGATTGCCGAGCGGGGCTACGATCCGACCATGGGCGCGCGGCCGATGGCCCGGCTCATCCAGGAGAAGATCAAGCGACCGCTGGCGGAGGAACTGCTGTTCGGCCAGCTGGCTGAGGGCGGCCATGTCCGCATCCTGGTGGGCGAGGACGGCGACCTGGAGCTGAAGCCGGAACCGGTGCGCCGCGAACTGGCCCACCTGCCGGAAGATTCGGAATAATTTTTATGTAGGAGGGCCTTCAGGCCCGATTTCGAAAAAATGGATCGGGGCTAAAGCCCCTCCTACAGAGCCCCTCCTACAGAGCCCCTCCTACGTCAATGCGTCATCGTCTACCGCCCGCGGTAGACGATGCGGCCCTTGGAGAGATCGTAGGGGGTCAGCTCCACCGTGACCTTGTCGCCGGTGAGGATGCGGATGTAGTTCTTGCGCATCTTGCCCGAGATATGGGCCGTCACCACGTGACCGTTCTCGAGTTCCACACGGAAAGTGGTGTTCGGGAGCGTCTCGGTGACCACTCCTTCCATCTGGATGGCTTCTTCTTTCGCCACGTGTCCGGCATACCTCGGTTCGCTGGGAGGCCGGCATTGTGCAGAAACTAGACCCCGTTTGCAACGCGCCCGGCGGCGGCGAGGGTGCGGGCGTGAAGCGGCTCTGCCGGCGGGTTCGCGAGCTTTTCGCGCGGGCGGCAATGGCGTCTCAGCAGCGCGAGAAAGTCATGCCTCGGGATCGTTTCGGCTCCCATGCTCAGCAGGTGGGGTGAGACCACCTGGCAGTCGATGACGGCGAATCCGCGCCGCCATAGTTCGGCGTCGAGTGCCGCCATGGCCGTTTTCGAGGCATCCGTGCGGCGGCTGAACATCGACTCGCCGAAGAACACCCGGCCGATCGCGAGGCCGTACAGCCCGCCGGCCAGCTCTTCGTCCTGCCAGATCTCGATGGAATGAGCCCAGCCCTGCCGGTGCATGCGGTCGAACGCTTCGTCCATCGCGGCCGTAATCCATGTGCCGCCCTGGCCCGGCCTGGGCTCGGCGCAGGCGGTCATCACCCGGCGAAACGCCCGGTTCCAGGTCACGGTGAAGCCGGACCGGCGCAGGCTGCGGCGCAGACTGCGGGAGACGTGGAGGGCGCCGGGGAAGATGACGGCGCGGGGGTCCGGTGACCACCAGAGCACCGGCTGGCCGTCCTCGTACCAGGGGAAGATGCCCCGCTCGTAGGCGGCCAGCAGGCGCTCCGTCGAGAGATCGCCGCCCGCTGCGAGCAGGCCGTCCGGGTCGCGCAGGGCGCGCTCGGGGTCGGGGAACGCATCGGGCGCGTCGTGCCGCGACAGCCAGTGGATCCGGTACATCGCTGCCCGGACTGCCGCTCAGTCGTCCCGGGCCGGCGCCTCGTGGGCGCCGGGAAGATCGCTGCGGAACGGCGAATGGCTCGCGGCGGCCTCCATGTAGTCGTCGACGTGCGCGCGCTCCTCGTCCAGGTAGCGACCTACGGCCGCGGCGAAGCGGGAGTGGGCGAGCCAGTGCGCCGACCAGGTGGCCGTCGGCAGGAAGCCCCGGCGGATCTTGTGCTCGCCCTGGGTGCCCGGCTCGAACAGCTCGATCCCCTCGTCGATGCAGTACTCGATTCCCTGGTAATAACAGGTCTCGAAATGCAGGCTGTGATAATCATCGTCGCTGCCCCAGTAGCGTCCGTAGAGGGTATCGCTGCCCCGGAAGAACACGGCGGCCGCCACGATGCCGCCGTCGTCCTCGGCGACGATAACCCGCAGGGCGGAGGGCATGATTCGGCGCAGCTCCAGGAAGAATTCCAGGCCGAGATAGGGCAGGTTGCCGCGGCGCATGAAGGTGTGGCTCAGCAGCCGGAACACCCGGGCCCAGCCGGTCTCGCTCAACTCGTCGGCGGCGAGGTTGCGGAAGCGTATGCCGGCCTCCGCCACCCGCCGCCGTTCCCGCCGGGCCTTCTTGCGCTTGGCGGAGCTGAACTCGCCCAGGAATTCGTCGAAGTCGGCGTAGCCCCGGTTGCGCCACTGGAACTGGCAGTCCTTGCGGGCGTGGAAACCGGCGCCCTCCAGCGCCGGCAACTCCTCGGGGGTCGGGAACAGGACGTGAGCGGAGGACAGACCTCTGTCCTGCGCGTGGGCAACGAGCCCGGCCAGCAGCGCGGCACGGTGATGCCCGGCCTCGGGCCCGCGAGTGAGCAGGCGGTCGCCGGTGGCGGGCGTGAAAGGGATGGCGGAGACGAGCTTGGGATAGTAGGCGAGCCCGGCCCGGCGGTAGGCGTCGGCCCAGGCCCAGTCGAAGATGAATTCGCCCCAGGAGTGGGTCTTCTCGTACAGCGGCATGGCGCCGAGGAGCTCGCCCGCCTCGTAGAGGGCGAGGTGGCAGGGCGTCCAGCCCGTCTCCGGCGCCGCGCAGCGGTGCCGCTCGGCCGCTGCCAGGAACTCGTGGCGCAGGAAGGGATAGCGCGGGTCTACCAGCGCATTCCACGCCTCCGGCGGAATCTCGTCGATGCCGGCATGGACGCGGATGCCGGTCTCGGTGGCGCGTGGCAGCGGGCCGGCCACGGCTCAGGCCGCGGCCTCCCGGGACTGGCTGGTCTGCAGGGACTCCAGATACTTGTCGGCATCCAGCGCCGCCATGCAGCCGGTACCCGCCGAAGTGATGGCCTGGCGGTAGACGTGGTCGGCCACGTCGCCGGCGGCGAACACGCCCGGGACGCTGGTGGCGGTCGCGTTGCCGTCGATACCGGACTGCACCACGATGTAGCCGTTGCGCGTCTCCAGTTGCTCGCGGAACAGCTCGGTGTTGGGGTTGTGACCGATGGCGATGAATACGCCCTCGCAATCGATCTCCCGGGTGGCGTGGGCGTGGGCCGCGTCACGGATGCGCACGCCGGTGACGCCGCTGTCGTCGCCCAGCACCTCGTCCAGCACGTGATCCCAGACGATCTCCACCTTGCCTTCGTCCGCCTTCGTGAACAGCTTGTCCTGCAGGATCTTCTCCGCCCGCAGGCTGTCGCGCCGGTGCACGAGGGTGACCTTCGACGCCAGATTGGAGAGATAAAGCGCCTCTTCGACGGCCGTATTGCCGCCGCCGATGACCACCACCGGTTTGCCCCGGTAGAAGAAGCCGTCGCAGGTGGCGCAGGCCGAGACGCCGCGGCCCTTGTAGGCCTCCTCGGACGGCAGGCCGAGATATTTCGCCGACGAGCCCGTGGCGATGATCAGCGCGTCGCAGGTGTAGGTGCCGTAGTCGCCATGCAGCGAGAACGGCCGCCGGGTGATGTCGGCGGTGTGGATGTGGTCGTTGATGATCTCGGTGTCGAAGCGTTCGGCGTGGCGGCGCATGCGGTCCATGAGACCGGGGCCCTGCAGGCCCTCGACGTCGCCGGGCCAGTTGTCCACGTCCGTCGTGGTCATGAGCTGGCCGCCCTGTTCCATGCCGGTGACGAGCACCGGGTCGAGCCCGGCCCTGGCAGCGTAGACCGCCGCCGAGTAGCCGGCGGGCCCCGAGCCGAGGATCAGTACCCGGCAGTGTCTCGTCTCAGTCATAATCGCTCCACGTCTGGTGCTGTGCGCATCCCGGGCACGGGGGGAACCCCGGCGTCCCTGATCGATCGAAGGCACCGAGTTTATTGGATTGCGGCCCGGCTCGGCAAAAAGCGGCCCGCGCGCCGGTTGCCAAGCCGGCGACCCGCAACCTATCGTAGGCGGCCGCTTCCGAGACATAATTCCCGCTATGGCGAAAGCAACGCGTCTGAACGAGTCACGCACCGGGCCGCGCGCGCCGGTGCAGGCACCCCTGGTGCGCACCCTCAGGGAGGCGGCGCTGTGGGTCTTCGGCGCGCTTGCCATCATCCTGTTCGTGGCGCTGGCCACCTATCACCCGGCCGACCCGGCCTGGTCCCAGAGCGGCGGCGCGGAGCGTATACACAACCGCATCGGCGCCGTCGGCGCATGGTTCTCTGACCTGAGCTACATGCTGTTCGGCGCGCCCGCCTACCTGTTCCCCGTGATGATGCTGTTCGCCGGCTGGCTGATCTTCCGCGAGCGGCGCAACCCGGAGCCCCTGGACCGGGCCGAGTTCGGTCTGCGCTTCGCCGGTTTCCTGCTGACGCTGGCCACTAGCTGCGGTCTCGGCACGCTGCACTTCGCGGCGCCGGAGCTCAGGGAGAGCGCCGGCGGCGTGGTCGGGCAGCTGGTCGGCGGCGGACTGCAGGGGGTCATGGGCACGCTCGGCGCCACGCTGCTGCTGCTCGCCGTCTGGGTCGGCAGCGTCGCCGTCTTCCTCGGCTTCTCCTGGCTGGCGGTGATGGACCACGTCGGCCATTTCGCCCTCGAGGCCTGGGAGCGGATCCTCGCCGTGTTCGACCGCCTGCGCGACCGGGCCCTTGGCCGGCGCGCCCAGCAGGAACGCCAGGAAGTGCTCCGGGCGGAGAAGAAGCGTACGGCCAGTCGGCCCAAACCGCGGATCGAACCCGTGATACCCGCGCTGGAGACCAGCAGCCGGGCGGAGAAGGAGCGCCAGGTGCCGCTGTTCGAGCCGCCGGGCGCCAGCGAGCTGCCGCCGCTGAGCCTGCTGGACGATCCGCCGAAGCAGGGTTCCGGCTACTCGGAGGAGTCCCTCGAGGCCATGTCGCGGCTGGTCGAGCTGAAGTTGCGCGACTTCGGCATCGAAGTGGAGGTGGTCTCCGTGCACCCGGGCCCGGTGATCACCCGCTTCGAGCTCGATCCCGCGCCGGGGGTGAAATCCGCCCAGATCTCCAACCTGGCGAAGGACCTGGCGCGCTCGCTGTCGGTGGTGAGCGTCCGGGTCGTGGAGGTGATCCCCGGCAAGGCCTACATCGGCCTGGAGATCCCGAACGAGACCCGCGAACTCGTGACCCTGGGCGAGATCCTGCGCTCGAAGGTCTACGACGAGATGGGCTCGCCCCTCACGCTCGCCCTCGGCAAGGACATCGGCGGCAACTCGGTGGTGGCCGACCTCTCGCGCATGCCGCACCTGATGATCGCCGGCACCACCGGGTCGGGCAAGTCGGTCGGCATCAACGCCATGGTGCTGAGCCTGGTGTACAAGGCCCAGCCGGAGCACGTGCGGCTGATCATGATCGACCCGAAGATGCTGGAACTCTCCGTCTACGAGGACATCCCGCATCTGCTGACACCCGTCGTCACCGACATGAACGAGGCCGCCAACGCCCTGCGCTGGTCCGTCGCCGAGATGGAGCGGCGCTACAAGCTCATGGCGGCGCTGGGCGTGCGCGGCATCGGCGGCTACAACCGCAAGGTGCGCGAGGCCGCCGACGCCGGCGAACCGCTGAAGGATCCCACCTGGGAGCCGCCGGAGCTGGTGGACGAGGACAAGCCGGTGGAGGCGCCGGAGCTCGAGCCGCTGCCCTTCATCGTGGTGGTCATCGACGAGCTCGCCGACATGATGATGATCGTCGGCAAGAAGGTGGAGGAACTGATCGCCCGGCTGGCGCAGAAGGCGCGAGCCTCAGGCATCCACATGATCCTGGCCACCCAGCGGCCGAGCGTCGACGTGATCACCGGGCTCATCAAGGCCAACGTGCCGGCGCGCATTGCCTTCCAGGTCTCGGCCAAGGTGGATTCCCGGACCATCCTCGACCAGCAGGGCGCCGAGAACCTGCTCGGCCACGGCGACATGCTGTTCCTGCCGCCGGGGACCTCCATGCCCGAGCGTGTGCACGGGGCGTTCGTGGCCGACCACGAGGTCCACAAGGTGGTGAAATACCTGCGCAAGGCGGGCCGGCCCAACTACATCGAGGAAATTCTCAGCGGCCCAACGAGTCCAATACCCGGTATGCCGGATATCGGCGGCACCGGCGAGGCGGGTGCAGACAGCGAACAGGACCCCCTCTACGACGAGGCGGTGCGCATCGTGACGGAGACCCGCAAGGCGTCCATCTCGGGCGTCCAGCGGCGCCTGAAGATCGGCTACAACCGGGCCGCGCGCATGGTGGAAGCCATGGAAGAGGCGGGCCTGGTGGGACCGTTGCAGGCGAACGGTTCGCGCGAGGTGCTCGCGCCGCCGCCGCCCGAGGATTGAATGAGGGACTGACGGACCGATGAGATTCACGCTCGTACTGATGGCGGCAGCCCTGCTGGCCGCACCGGGGGCGCGATCCCTGGCGCAGACGGAAGCCGGGGTCGCGGAGGCTGGCGTGCCGTCCGAGTTGCGCGAGTTCTTCGCCGGTATCGATACCATCCGCGGCGAGTTCCGCCAGGTACTGTTCGATGCCCGCGGCCGGGCCGTCGAGCGCTCGAACGGCGAATTTGCCATCCTCAAGCCGGGCCGCTTCCGCTGGCACTACACCGAGCCCTACGAGCAGCTCATCGTGGCCGACGGCGAGAACATCTGGCTCTACGACGTGGATTTCGAGCAGGTGACCGTGCGCGAGCAGACCGATTCCCTGAGCCAGTCGCCGGCGATGCTGCTCGGCGGCGATGCCGATGCGCTGGACGCGTTCCGCTATCTCGGCTCCTACAGCCGGGGCGGACGCGACTGGCTGCGGCTGGAGCCGGTGGCGCCGGAATCCGATTTCCGCGCCGTGGACCTGTCTTTTGCCGGTGGCGAGCTGGAGCTGATGGAGCTCACCGACGCCCTCGGGCAGGTCACCCGCATCGAGTTCACCGAACTGGTACTGAACGAGTCTCTGGAAGACGCCCTGTTCACGTTCACGCCGCCGCCCGGGGTGGACGTCATCGGTGTGGGAGAGTCGTCCGCGGCCGAGCTGCCCGCGGCCGGCAACGGGTGAATCCGGTGCCTGCGCTGCGCCACCGCCGCTGGTGGCAGGCGGCGGGGTACGCTCTCGTCCTCGTCCTGACGGTGAACTCCCTGATCCCCTGGCCGGAGCTCGCAGAGGCGCCGGACAACTTCGACAAGTGGGCGCACGCGGGTGCGTATCTCCTGTTGACGCTGTGGTTCTGCGGCGTGCACGAGCGCCGTCACTGGCCCCTCGTCGCCGGCGGCCTGCTGCTGCTGGGCGCGGCGATCGAGTTCGCCCAGGGGCGCACCGGCTACCGCCAGGCGGACCTTCTCGACATGGCGGCCAACGCCGCCGGCATCGCCGTCGGGCTCGCGCTGGCGGCCGCCGGGGCGGGCGGCTGGTGCCGCTGGCTGGAGGCGCGCCTGCCCGGGAGCCAGCGTGCCTGAGCACGGCGAACGCGCGGACCACCGGCCGCTGGCCGACCGCATGCGCCCGGCCGAACTGGCCGAGTTCGCGGGGCAGGAGCATCTGCTCGGTGCCGACAGCCCGCTGCCCCGGGCGGTGGCGGTGGGGCGTATCCACTCGATGGTGCTGTGGGGCCCGCCGGGCAGCGGCAAGACGACCCTGGCGCGGATGGTCGCTCGCCGGGGCGAGGCGCGCTTCATCGCACTGTCCGCCGTGATGGCGGGCGTGAAGGACATCCGTGCGGCGGTGGAAGAGGCCCGCAAGGCGCGGGAGGACTTCGACGAGGCCACCGTGCTGTTCCTGGACGAAGTGCACCGCTTCAACAAGGCGCAGCAGGATGCCTTCCTGCCCTTCGTGGAGGACGGTACGGTGACCTTCATCGGCGCCACCACGGAGAACCCCTCCTTCGAACTCAACAACGCGCTGCTCTCCCGCGCCCGGGTGTACGTGCTGCGGCCGCTGGACCGGGCGGCGCTGGTGCGTATCCTCGAGCGCGCGCTCGCGGACGAGGAGCGGGGTCTCGGCGGCCGGCTGCAGCTCACTGGCGAGCAGCTGGAGACGCTGGCCGAGGCGGCGGACGGGGATGCCCGCCGGGCGCTCAACCTGCTGGAGCTCTGCGCCGACCTGAGCGGGGAGGAGGGCAGCGTCCCGGACGGCGTCATCTCCGAGGTGATCGCCGGGGGCCGCCGGCGCTTCGACAAGGGCGGCGAGGCGTTCTACGACCAGATCTCCGCCCTGCACAAGGCCGTGCGCGGCTCGGACCCGGACGCCGCGCTGTACTGGCTGGTGCGCATGCTGGATGGCGGCTGCGACCCGCTCTATGTCGCCCGGCGGGTGGTGCGCATGGCGACGGAGGACATCGGCTGCGCCGACCCCCGGGCGCTGCGCACGGCGCTGGACGCGTGGGAGGCCCAGGAACGCCTGGGCAGTCCCGAGGGCGAACTGGCCATCGCCCAGGCGGTGGTGTTTCTCGCCTGCGCCGCGAAGAGCAACGCGGTCTACACGGCCATGAAGGCGGCGCAGGCCGACGTGGAGCGCTACGGCTCGCTGGAGGTGCCGCTGCACCTGCGCAACGCGCCCACCCGGCTGATGAAGGAGCTGGACTACGGCAAGGCCTACCGCTATCCCCACGACGAACCGGACGGTTACGCGCCGGGGGTGGACTACTTCCCCGAGGAAATGCCGCGCCGAAAGTATTATCATCCCGTGCCCCGCGGCCTCGAGCAGCGCATCGGCGAGAAGCTGGAAGAGCTTCGCCGCCGGGACCGGGACGCCGGTCAGGACTGAGCGCCGCCTCGCAAGACAACCAACGACCGGACAGCCTGAGCGAGCCGCAGCCATGATCGATCCGAAGAGACTCAGAAACGAGGCGAAGGCCGTTGCGGCCAACCTTGCGCGGCGCGGATTCCGCTTCGACGCCGAGGCGTTCCTGCAGGCCGACGAGGAACGAAAACGCCTGCAGGTGGACGCGGACGAGCTTCGCCAGGAGCGCAACCGCAGCGCCAAGTCCATCGGTCAGGCGAAGGCGAAGGGCGAGGACATCCAGCCGCTGCTGGACGCGGTGCAGGACCTCGGCGACCGGCTCGGCGCCGCGGAAAGCGGACTCGAGCGCGTGCGGGGTGAGCTGGAGGCGCTGCAGCTCGGCCTGCCGAACCTGCTGGACGACTCGGTGCCCGACGGCGACAGCGAGGACGACAACGTGGAGATCCGCCGCTGGGGCGAGCCTCGGGAGTTCTCCTTCGAGCCCCGGGACCATGTCGCCATCGGCGAGGCCGACGGCCAGCTCGACTTCGAGGCCGCCAGCCGCGTCTCCGGCGCGCGCTTCGCGGTCATGTCGGGCGGTATCGCGCGCCTGCACCGCGCGCTGATCCAGTTCATGCTGGACACCCATACGGCAGAGCACGGCTACCGGGAGGTGTACGTACCCTACATCGTCCGCGGCGATGCGCTGCTCGGCACCGGTCAGCTGCCAAAATTCGGCGAGGACCTCTTCCACATCGAGGACGAGCGGGACTTCTACCTGATTCCCACGGCCGAGGTGCCCGTCACGAACCTCGTGCGGGAGCGCATCCTCGAGGCCGACGAGCTGCCGCTGAAGATGGCGGCGCACACCCCCTGCTTCCGCTCCGAGGCGGGTTCCCACGGCAAGGACACCCGGGGCATGATCCGCCAGCACCAGTTCGAGAAGGTGGAGCTGGTACACATCGTGCGGCCCGCGGACTCGTGGGACGCGCTGGAGGAGCTGGTGGGCAACGCCGAGAAGATCCTGCAGCGCCTGGAGCTGCCCTACCGGGTGGTGACCCTGTCGGCGGGCGACACGGGTTTCTCGGCGGCGAAGACCTACGACATCGAGGTCTGGCTGCCGGGCCAGAGTCGCTACCGGGAGATCTCGTCCTGCTCCAACTGCACGGACTTCCAGGCCCGGCGCATGCAGGCCCGCTGGCGCAATCCGGACACGGGCAGGCCGGAGGTGCTGCACACGCTGAACGGCTCCGGCGTGGCGGCGGGGCGGGCGCTCATCGCCGTGCTGGAGAACTACCAGCAGGCGGACGGCACGGTGGATGTACCCGAAGTGCTGCGGCCCTACATGGGCGGCCGGGAGATCATCGCCTGACGCGACGGGCCTGAACGGGCCGCCGCCGTTCAGCGGGCGGGCGACCGGTTCTTCATCACCTTCTCCAGCTCCGCCAGCGCCTGGTCCCAGCGCTCCTCGGAACTCCGGTAGTACTCTTCCCAGTCCTCGGTGGCCGGGATGCCGGCCACCTTGATCGTGAGCACCACGGCCTCGTCGGCCTCGCGGATGATGTACTCCTCGGTGATCGGGCCGGTGGGCAGGTGGTCGTCGCCCTCCGGCGGCACGATGACCACGCGCATGCGCCGCGGCGGCATGAAGATGTCGATGCGGCCCTCGATCACGGTGTCGTCCTCGAACTGCACCCGGTAGCTGCCGCCGATGTGGGGCTCCACCCGCGCCTCCCGGGCGTACCAGCGCTCCAGCCACTTCTCGTCCGTGACCGTGCTCCACACCGTCTCCAGACGACTCGCCAGCCGGATCTCGTGGGTATGGCTGCGGGTCATCTCCTCGGCGTGCACGGGTGCCGGTGCGGCGGGCGCGACCGCCTCCGCTTCCGCCGCGGTATCCGCCGCGGCCCCCGGCTTCGCCTGCTCGGGCAGGGAGATCAGATGCAGATCGCGCTGCGGGAACGGGATGGTGATACCGGCCTCGCGGAACGCCTTGTCGATGGCGAAGTTGATGTCGCTGATGACGGAGAAACGCCGCTCGATGCGCTTGATCCGCACCCGCAGTTCGAAGTTCAGCGAGCTGTCGCCGAACGCCATGAACAGCGCCCGCGGCGCCGGCGCCCGGCCGTCGGTGATGACCTCGGGGTGCTCGTTGGCGATGGTCTCGAGGATGTCGCGGACTCTCTCGATGTCGGAGCCGTAGGCCACGCCCACCTCGATGCGCAGCCGGCCCTGGGGGTTGCGGAACACCCAGTTGGTCACCCGGCCGGAGACCAGCTCGGAGTTCGGCACCAGGACGTTCTGGTTGTCCAGGGTCTCGATGTCCGTCGCGCGTATGCGTACCCGGCGCACGAAGCCCTCGGTGCCGCCCACGGTGACGAAATCGCCGGCCTTGATCGGCCGCTCGAACAGCAGGATCAGCCCGGAGACGAAATTACTGGCGATGGCCTGCAGGCCGAAACCGATACCGAGGCCCAGCGCCGTGACGAACCAGGCGAGGCCGGTGAGGTCGATGCCGGCGACGTTGAGCCCGATCAGGATCGCGATGACCACGCCGACGTAGCCGAACAGGGTGACCAGGGCGTCGCGTGCGCCCCGGTCCAGCGCCATGTGCCTGAGCCAGCGTCGGTCGATCCAGCGCTTGATCCAGCCGGTCACCACGATCAGTGCGGCTAGGATCAGGATGCCCTTGAGGATCTCCGAGGGCACGAGCTCGAGCTGGCCGATCTCCCAGCCCTCGAAGATGCGGTACTCGAGGCGATCGAGGGTGTTGCCCGAGCTGTCCCAGACGTAGATGACGTAGACGACGAATGCGATCCAGAGCAGCAGGTCGATGACCAGCTGGATGAAGCCGAAACTGGTGCGCGACTCCCGTTCACCCGCGCCGAGCAGGTCGCGTATCCGCCGTGCCAGCGGCGCCTCGCCCTCCACCAGGCCCTCGAAGGCGCGGAACACCAGCCAGAGCAGTATCCAGAGGACGAACAGGGCGAGCGCCGTGCGCACCAGGCCGTGAATCATGAAGCCGGCAAGATTGTGATAGCCCAGAGCGGCAGCGCCCACGGCGGCCAGCACGGCGGTCACCGCCGTGAAACGCAGGAAGCGAAAGCGGCCCTGCAGCCCGGGGATGCGCCGCAGATAAACCAGTATCGCGAGCAGAGTCAGCGCCACCGCCAGCAGCAGCAGTACCTGCGGCAGGCTGTCCTCCACCGTCGCGCGCGGCCCCAGCCAGCCCGGGCCGAGCACGACGAAGCTCGCCACCAGGGTCAGCAGGAACAGCCGCATCCTGAGGCGCAGCGGCTGCACGTGATCCGGTATCAGTCCCGGTACCTTGGCCGACGGCGACAGCGCGCCGGTGGCCCAGTCGATGATCACCGCGCCGAGGCCGAACAGGAACAGGGCGGCAGCCAGCCGCACGGCGGCCAGCTCCAGATCCGCGCCCCGGATCGTGAGGAGGAGGACCGCAGTGAGGGCGGCGCCCTCGAGCAGCAGCGGCGCGTAGTTCGCGAGGGGCTTCGGGAACAGGTGCTTCAGTCGCGGCGTGTCGTCGATCTCCGTGGCCGCCCGGAACCAGCGCATGAAGCGGTGCCGGATGAACAGCCCGGCGGCGGCCGACAGCACCGCGGCCGCCAGCAGCAGCCACAGCAGTCCGGCTTCGGTGACGCCGGGCTCGAGATCCAGTTCGGCGGTCTCGCGCAGGCGCGACGGCCAGCCGGACACGGTCTCGGGTATGGAGCGGACCAGTGCGGGGAGGTGGCTGCGCCGCTCCCACAGGAAAGCGGCCGACATCTCCGCCTGGATGTCGGCCACCAGCTCGCCGAGATCGGAAGCCTGGTTGACGATCTCCCGGCAGGTCGAGAGCCGGGCCTGGGCATTGGTGAGCTCGTTGCGGATACGCACCCGCTGGTCCCACAGCGCGGTGTCGATGCTGGGATCGACGTCTTCCAGGATCGTGTTCTGTTCCGTGAGACGCTCTACCTCGGGTTCGGTCCGGCGCACACAGGCGCGGCCGCGCTCACCGAGCGCATCCGCCTCACGCTGTGCCTCCCGGAGCAGTTCGGTGTCGCGTTCGCCGGCCTCCAGGCGCCCGGCCAGATACTGGAGCCGCTCCAGGGCGGCGGGCGGGGAAAACGTCTCGCCGGTCTGCGCCAGTGCCCCCGTGCTTGCGCCGATCAGCGCAAGGAGCAGGAGACCGGGGAAGGCTGGCCATCGGATTCGGGCGCGGCGTTCAGCCTTCATGATTCGAACGGTATCCCCGGGCGCGGCAAGATGCCGGCAGTATAACCAAAGGGTTGCGCGCAGTTGAAACGGCTTCCCCGGGACGCGACAATGCGGCGTTCCGGAGAGGTGGCAGAGCGGTTGAATGCACCGGTCTTGAAAACCGGCAAGGGTTAGTAGCCCTTCGTGGGTTCGAA
>CAYRZI010000007.1:0-29891 GCA_964428605.1 uncultured Woeseiaceae bacterium | reverse complement strand
TGAATGCACCGGTCTTGAAAACCGGCAAGGGTTAGTAGCCCTTCGTGGGTTCGAACCGAGGCCGGCCTTGCCGGCCGACAGACAGCGGCGCGTAGCGACGCTGCCCGAAGGGTGAGCGAGCGCAGCGAGCGAATCAATCCCACCCTCTGGTTCGTCGACTGATCCGCCGGAGGGACGACGGGATACTTCGTAACATGGAGAGGTGGCAGAGCGGTTGAATGCACCGGTCTTGAAAACCGGCAAGGGTTAGTAGCCCTTCGTGGGTTCGAATCCCACCCTCTCCGCCACCGTTGAACTATCCACCTCCCTGCCAGTCGCACGTTATTATGAACCTCGTTCCGAAACTCGCCGCCGCAGGTCTGCTGCTGGTGTTGTTCGCCGGACCGGCCATGCCGGCCGACTCCAGCGCCGAGACCCCCGAACGCCCTCAACCCTGCTCCGAGCGTCCCGAGTTCTCCCGGTTCGATTTCTGGCTGGGCGAGTGGGAGGTACGTACCGCAGCGGGCAAGCTGGCCGGGACCAACCGCATCACCCGGCGGGCGGACGGCTGCGTGCTGCTGGAGGAATGGTCGAGTGTCGGCGGCGGCAGCGGCATCAGCGTCAATTACTACGATCCAGTGGCCGGGGAGTGGGTGCAGGTCTGGAACGGCAGCGGCGGCACGCAGATCACCATCCGCGGCGGGCTGGACGAAGAGGGGTCCATGGACCTGCGCGGGACGCTGCACTACGTGGGCCGGGACCGGACGGTGCCGTTCCGCGGCCTCTGGACGCCGCTGCCCGACGGCAGGGTGAGGCAGTACTTCGAGCAGTCGACGGACGAGGGCGAGACCTGGCAGCCCTGGTTCGAGGGTTTCTACAGCCGCGTCGACGAGATCGACGACACCGGGGAGGGCAGAGGGTGAATCAGCGCAGCTACGGCACCAGCACCCGGAGCTTCACGTTCCCGACGACGAATCCCTTCCTGAACGGCGTCGTCGTCGTGCTGGGTTTTCTGGCGCTCGGTGCTGCCATGCTGCTCGGTCTGGTCGTGCTGGCCGTATTCCTGGTCTCGCTGTTCGTGCTGGCCGGAGTGGTCGGTCTGCGGCTCTGGTGGCTACGGCGCAAGCTCGCCAAACGTGACGGGGAGGCGGCCGCCCGCAGCGGCGTCATCGAGGGCGAATACCGGGTTGTGGACCTGAGCGAGAGACGCCGCGAGCGGCGCTGAAGCGGCGTAGCCTGCCGCCGCAAAACCGCGTAAGCTTTCGCGCGTGGCAGCCAGCAGCTCGAAACGTCATCGCCTGCGCAAGCGTCTCGTCTCGCTCGCGGGCTTCGTGCTCGTCGCCGTCGGGCTGGCCTGGTTCTTCGAATCCCAGGCGACCACCACCATCCTGTTCGTGCGCCATGCCGAGAAAGCGGCCGAGCCGGCCAGCGACCCCGGGCTGAGCGAACAGGGTGAGGAGCGGGCGCGGCTGCTTGCACGCGTACTCGGCGACGCGGACGTGGTGGCAGGCGTCGACTACATCTACGCCACCCAGTACCGGCGCACCCAGGCGACCGCGGCACCGCTGGCCCGCCGGCTGGAACTCGACCCGATCCTGTACAACGCGGGCGACATCGTCGGCGTGCTCGAGAAGATACTGCGGGTGCACAAGGGCAAGATCATCCTGGTCATCGCCCACAGCGACACGATTCCCCGGCTCATCGCCGAACTCGGCGGCAGCAAGAACGTGCCGCCGATCGCCGACAACGAGTACGACAACCTCTACGTCGTCTCGATACCCTGGTTCGGCAAGACCAAGACGCTGCGCTTCAAGTACGGCGAACCGCCGCCTCAGGACGCGCCCGAGCCGGTCGGCAGATAGCCCTCCTCGTCGAGCTCGGGGTAGGGGCGCCCCTCCCGGCGCAGCTTGTCCGCCACCTCCGGATAACACCACTCGAACAGCTTCTGGCGATGCAGTTCCGGGTCGAGCCGGCGCTCCTCGTAGAGCCCCGCCGCCTGGCGCTGGCGCTGGGCCTCGTAGAGGATCAGCGCGGTGGCCACCGAGACATTCAGCGAGGCCACCATCCCCTCCATGGGTATGACGATGTGCCGGTCGGCGGATTCGGCGGCTTCCCGGCTCACGCCCCAGAGTTCGGAGCCGAGCAATATGGCCGTAGGGCCGGTGTAGTCGATGTCGCGGAAGTCGACCGAGTCTTCGGAGAAATGTGCGGCCAGGATCTGGTGGCCGGCGCTGCGCAGGTGCCGCAGCGCAGACGACAGGTCCCGGTGCGCGCGGATCTCCACCCACTTGCGCGAGCCGGCCGAGGCCATGTGATGGCGTGGTACCTCGCCACCCTCGGAGATGGCGTGGGCCTCGTAGATGCCGACGGCGTCCGCCGTGCGCAGGATCGCGGAGATGTTGTGGGACTTGTGGACGTTCTCGGTGAGCAGCGTGAGGTCGGGCTGACGCCGGTCCAGCACCCTGCGGAGTTTCCGATATCGGGCCGGTGTCATGCCGCACTCCCCCGGAGCGTCCCTTTCGGCCGCTCCCTTTCCGCCGTAAGGTGTGGATTCTAAACCGAGCGACGGCGGAGATCACGACTATGTTCCGACAGACGACCATCGACTTCGTGACGTCAGGGCGGGAGACACGGGACATCACCGGGGAGGTACAGGAGGCGGTGGGGGAGAGCGGGGTGGACACCGGCCTCGCGCACCTGTTCCTGCGCCACACCAGCGCATCTCTCATGCTGTGCGAAAATGCCGACCCCGCGGTACGCGACGACCTGGAGAGCTTCATGCAACGGATCGCCCCCGACGGCGATCCGCTGTTCCGCCACCGCTCGGAGGGCCCGGACGACATGCCGGCGCACGTCCGCACGGTACTCACCCAGTCGGGGATGACCGTGCCGGTGGGCGGCGGGCGTCTGCTGCTCGGCACCTGGCAGGGCATCTATCTCTGGGAGCACCGCCACGCCGGCCATCGGCGGCGGCTGACAGTCACCGTGTACGGCGAGTGAGCCGGTGCGCCGGCCGGGCGTCCTTCAGGCGCGCGCGTTCTCCCGGATGGCGTTCTCGATGAAGCTGCGATGCTTGCCGATCATAAGGTCGGCCTGCACGGCATCGCTGATCTCGCCCTCGGCCGTGATCAGGTAGGTGATCCGGCGTACGCCGATGCCCAGCGGCCCGTCCGCGTCGTAGCGGCGGATGGCCTGCTTGTCCGTATCGCAGAGCAGCGTAAAGGGCAGGCCGTGTTTGTCGCGGAAGCGCCGGTGGCTGTCGGCGTCCTGGGGGCTCACGCCCACCACCTGCAGTCCCGCCTCTGCCAGTTCGCCGTGGATGTCGCGGATGTCGCAGGCCTCCTTCGTGCAGCCGGGGGTGAAATCCGCCGGGTAGAAGTACAGGATCAGCGGTCCCTGCGCGAGCAGGTCGGCGAGTGAAACGGGGTTGCCGTCCGCGTCGGGCAGGGTGAAATCCGGTGCGCGTGTTCCGGGCTGCAGCATGGCGTCGTGCTCCTCAATGATCGTCGAAAATGTCTTCCATGACCCGATAGCCGCCGTCGGTCATGCCCATGGCCTCGTAGACGCGCCGGGCACGCTCGTTGCGGTCGTCCACGTAGAGGCGCAGCCCGCAGATGCCGGACGTCTCCCGTGCGAGCCGCTCGACGTGTCGGTACAGGGCCGAGAATACGCCCCCACCCCTGGCGTCGGGGCGCACGTAGACGCTCTGTATCCACCACAGCATGCCGTTGCGCCAGTCGCTCCATTCCCGGGTGGTCATGATCTGGCCCACCGTCTCGCCGTCCAGTTCCGCCAGCCAGTAGCGGCCGAGGGAAGGATCGCCGAGCAGGGTCGCGACGCCGGCGGCCACGGTGTCGGGCGCGAGCGTGATGTCTTCGGTTTCCGCCGCCAGCAGACGGTTGAATTCGGCGATGAGCCCGGCGTCCGCCGGTTCGGCGTCCCGGATGCGGATGGTCATGGGCGCTCCGTGTCGGTGTGCGGCACATGATACCCGCTGGCGACGGCGGCTGGCAGCGGAGCGCACGGCGCGGGTTCTGCTAGAATGCGGCCGCGGCAGGGCCCCGGTAGCTCAGCAGGATAGAGCATCAGATTCCTAATCTGAGGGTCACAGGTTCGAATCCTGTCCGGGGCGCATTCCCTGCCCGGTGTATCCCCCTCGGCCGGAGTCTCCGATGAAGGTATTCGAAGTCAGAAAAGACCGCCTCGACGAAACCCGGATGGAGCAGCGGGATTTCCCGTCGGTGGGTGACGGGGAAGTGCTGCTGGCCGTGGACCGTTTCGCCTTCACGGCCAACAACATCACCTACGCCGTGTTCGGTGAGGCGATGCATTACTGGGACTTCTTCCCGAGCGCCGAGGAGGGCTGGGGCATTGTCCCGGTGTGGGGATTCGCCGACGTCGTCGCCTCGCGCTGCGAGGGTATCGAACCGGGCGAGCGTTTCTACGGCTACTACCCCATGGCGAGCCACCTGAAGGTACGGCCGGGGCGTGTGGGCCGTTCCGGCTTCACGGACGACGCGGCGCACCGCCGCGAGCTGCCCGGCGTCTACAACCGCTACACCCGCACGAGCGCGGACCCCGCCTACCGGGAGGCGCTCGAGGCACAGCAGATGCTGTACCGCCCGCTGTTCATGACCTCGTTCCTGCTGGACGATTTCCTGGCAGCGGAGGGTTTCTTCGGCGCGAGGGAGGTCGTGGTCACGAGTGCCTCGAGCAAGACGGCCTTCGGTCTCGCGTTCCTCCTGCACAGCCAGCGCAAGCCGGGCATCGAGATCCGCGGGCTGACCTCGGCGGCGAACGTGGATTTCGTCAACGCCCTCGGCTGTTACGACACCGTGCATCCCTACGACGCCGTGGCAGAGCTGCCCGGCGAGCATCCGACCCTGCTGGTCGATTTCGCCGGTAATACCGAGCTCCGGCGGACGCTACACGAACACTACGGTGACGCGCTCACCTACAGCTGTTCCGTCGGCGCCTCCCACTGGGACCAGGCCGCGGGCGGCGGCGAGCTGCCCGGCCCGAAACCGACGCTGTTCTTCGCGCCCTCCTGGGTGGAGAAGCGGATGACGGACTGGGGCCCCGGCGGCATCGAGGAGCGGGTGGCGCTCGCCTGGCAGGCGTTTCTGAAAGCATCGCGGGACTGGCTGGAAATCCGCGAGGACCGCGGCGAGGAGGCCGTGGAGCGTGTCTACCACCGGACGCTGGCCGGCGACATGCTGCCCGGGGTGGGCCAGATTCTCGCGCTGGCGTGACGCTGCCATGAACGAAGGCGCCGAGACGGTTCTCGAGCGGGACAAGGCGGCCTGGCTGGAACGCTGGGCAGAGGGCCGGACGGGATTCCACAACGACCGGGTGAATCCGCGTCTGACGGAACACTGGCCGGGCTTCGGCCTGCCGGCCGGATCCCGGGTACTGGTGCCGCTGTCCGGCAAGTCGCTGGATCTCCTCTGGCTTGCCGAGCACGGCTACCGCGTGGTGGCGAACGAACTGAGCCCGCTGGCCGTCGAGGCCTTCTTCGACGGCGCCGGCATCAGGCCGTCGCGCCGCCATCAGGGTGCCTTCGAGATCTGGTCCCACGGCCTCATTACGGTGCTGTGCGGCGACTATTTCCACCTGGAGCAAGCCGCGGTCGGCCGCCTGGACGCCTGCTACGACAGGGCGGCGCTGGTGGCGCTGCCGCCGGCACTGCGCCCCGTATACATGGAGCACCAGGTCGGGCTGCTGCCGGCAGGTGCGCCGGTGCTGCTGATCGGAGTGGACTATCCGCAGGAGGAGATGGACGGCCCGCCATTCTCCGTGACCGAGACGGAAGTCCGGGAGCTGGCCGCCGGGCGCTTCGCAGTGGAGGTCCTTGATGCGGGTCTCGACATGCTGGCCGACAACCGGCGCTTCGCCGAGCGCGGTGTCACACGGATGGAAGAGACGGTCTACCGGCTGGTACGCAGCGGCTGAACCACCGCCGGGGGCGGGGTAGAATCCGGTCCGTGCGGCGACTCCGCGCAAACAGGAGGCAAGGGAGGAGCGATGAGCGACAAGTATCGGGACGTGGGTTACGGCAGCGGGGTCATCGGGTACGGAGAACGCCCGGCCGTGGTGGTGGTGGACTTCCAGCTCGCGTTCACCGACGGCGACTACCCCCTCGGCGGATTGCCGATGATCGACCGCGCTGTGCAGCGCACGGCGGAACTGCTGGCCGTCGCCCGGGAATGCGCCGTGCCCGTCGCCAAGTGCTACACCGCCTACGACAGTCCCCGGGACGTGCCGCACTGGAAGGTGCAGGCCGTGCACGATCAGTTCTACTTCGGCCATCCCTGCACCGCCATGGATTCCCGGGTGGACGATCCCGGATACGACTTCAACTTCGCCAAGAGCGCCCCTTCCATCTTCTTCCTGACGCCGCTCACCACCTTCCTGCACAAGGAGCGGGTGGATTCGGTCATCGTCACGGGCTGCACGACCAGCGGCTGCGTGCGCGCCTCCGTGGTGGACGCGTTCTCCCACGGCTATCGGGTGTTCGTGCCGGCCGACTGTACGGGCGACGTGGACGAGGGGCCGCACGAATCCAACCTGGCGGATGTGGGCAAGCGCTACTGCGAGATCACGGACGCCGCCGCGATGATGGAGTGGTTCCGCGGCGGGCGCGCGGTAACGGGGCTGCGGGCATGACCCCTCCGCAGGCAGCCGGCCGCGCCCTGGCGGCGGCAGTCGTCCTGCTGCTGGCGGGTTGCGGCGCCGGGACGGACACCGCTGCGGACCGTCAGCCGGCGGTGACTGCCGCCGAGCTCGGCGAGCAGACGGTGCTCAGCGTCGGGGAATACCTCGCCTCGCCCCCTTATGCGGAGGCGGATCTCGAGCGGGGCCGCACTCTGTATCTGCAGTGCCGCGCCTGCCACACCATCGAGCAGGGCGGACGGAATCTGGCCGGACCCAACCTGTACGGGACCTTCGGCAAGCAGGTCGCCGCCGACCCGGAGTTTCCCTACTCGGATGCGCTGCGCCAGGCCGATCTCGTGTGGACCCCGCGCGCCATGGATGCCTGGATCACCAACCCCTGGCTGTTCCTGCCGGGTAACCGCATGAGCTATGGCGGCATGCATCGGCCGGAGGACCGCCGCGACCTGATCGCCTGGATGCTGCAGGCCTCCAGCGAGTGACGGTCAGCCGCCGGGCGCCGGCATCACCGCGGTCCAGCCGTCGATGAGGCGGCGGAGTTCCCGTGCGAAGCGTTCGGGCCGCTCCATCATGAGGAAATGGCCGGCGCCCTCGACGATCACGAGTTCGAAGCCGGGCCGGGCGCGCCGAAGCGCCTCCGCGTCGGTGGGGCGGATGTCGGCGTTGATGGCGCCCACGGGGACCTCCAGCGCCGTCAGGGCGGCGGATTCGTCGTAGCGCGCAAGGCTCTCCAGGGCGGGTACCGATACGTCCACCGGTGCCGCGGCCATGTCACGGCGTATCCAGTCCTCGAGTTCGGGCTCCGTCGAGGGGGTGAAGAATACCCGGTCCAGCAGACGCAGCGCCTTGCCCAGGTCGCGGCGGAACGGCTCGAGCTGGGCGTCCAGGTCCGGCGGCGGCGTCTCCTCGACCGCCTGGAAGGTGTCCACACCGACCACCGCCGTCACCCGGCCGGTCAGGCGGCCCGCGGCTTCCAGGGCGACCGGCCCGCCCATGGAGTGGCCCACGAGTACGACCCGCTCGAGGTCGAGACGGCGCACCACCGCGGCCACGTCCTCGCCGAACGAGCCGATGGTCCAGGCCTGGCGGCCCGCGCCGGACTCGCCATGGCCGCCCAGGTCCACGGCTACCAGGCGGTAGTCGTCTTCCAGAGCCGCCATGGCGGGCTCCCAGTAGCGGCGGTCGCAGTTCCAGCCGTGGATCAGCACCAGCGTCGGGCCGCCGGTGGAGCGGCCGCGCTCCTCCCAGGCGATGGGCACGCCGCCGGCACCCTCGACCGGACTGCCGGGTCCGGCCGCCGTTGTGGTTCCGTCCGGCATGGCGCTACAACCCGCCGCCAGTACCAGCCATCCGGCGAGCAGCACGCCGGGATATATCTTTTTCATGATTACCAACTAGTTGCATGGGTTTTCTGGATTGAATCTCACTTCGTGCATGTCGTCCGATCGGTAGGTCTTGGCGTCGGACATTCTTACAGACCGGGGCGGCCGCTGCGACCCCGCCGGCGCTAAGCCCGCGGCCCGGCGCGACAATCGGGAACCGGCCCGGATATTGCATCGTTTCGGGGCGATTAACGTGAGCCGAGGGAGAGCCAGGAATGCGTCGCATCAGTCCGCCCGTCACCATTGCCGTCACCGCCGGCGCGGCAGCGCCGGAGCGCAGGGAGGCCGACCGGCGGCATTTCGGCTGGCGCACTGTGCTGTACGGATTCCTCCTTTCCCGCCGCCGCCGGGTGCGGCGCGCCCACGACCGGCCCCAGCCGTTCAGCGACTGGCACCACCCCTGGCTGCTGTTCCTCGGCATCGGCGTGATGACCATGAGCGCGGCGGACGCCTTCCTGACGTTGCGGCTGCTCGAGCGCGGTGCCGTGGAAGCGAATCCCCTGATGCGCATGCTCATCGATACCGACGTGCAGTGGTTCGTCGGCATCAAGCAGGTCCTGACCGGCCTGGGTCTGATGCTGCTCGTCTACACGAGCCGCGTCCTCCTGTTCCGGCGCATACGGGTCGGGCTGCTGATTACCGGTTTCTTCTGCGGCTATGCCTGCCTGATGTGCTACGAGTACCTCGGCCTGCTGGCGCTGGGCATACTCTAGGCAATCGGCCGGGGCAGCGGCATGTGACCCGGTGCTTTCCCTGCGGGAAGCCCATCCGCTAAACTAACCGGATCATTAACTGACAGGTGTCTCCTGTTCGCTGCGGGCTGCCCGGGCGGCCTCCGCGGGGTTCCTTTTGCTATGTCACAGTCGCTGAAAGAGCAGTACGCGTCCTCGCCGCTCTTTGGCAGCAATGCCAGTGCCGTAGAGGCCCTCTACGAGCAATACCTCGATGACCCGGCCAGCGTGCCCGAACGCTGGCGGCGTTACTTCGGCGAGATGACGCCGGATTCCGGCGGTGAGGTGGCCCACGGGCCCATCCGGGAGGCGTTCCGGGAACGCTCGCTGGCAGGCGGCGGCAACGGCGGCGGGGCCACGGCCCTGGCCCGCGCCGGGCGCACCCGGGCGGTCACCGCCAGCGAGAAGCAGGCGGCGGTCTCGCGCCTCATCCAGGTCTACAGCCTGCGCGGCCACCAGATCGCCGACCTGGACCCGCTGGGGTTGCAGGAGCGCCACGTGCCGGCGGTCCTGAAGTTCGACTTCCTGGGACTGAGCGACGCGGATCTCGACGACGAGTTCTATACCGGCGGCCTCGCCGGCACCGGCCACGAGCGCATGAAGCTGCGCGACATCCTCGCGCTCCTGCGCAGGATCTACTGCGGCAAGATCGGCGCCGAGTTCGCGCATATCTCACGGGCCCGGGAACGCCTGTGGCTGCGCGAACGCTTCGAGCAGGGCATGGCGGAAGACACGCTGGATGCCACCCAGCGCCGCTGGCTGATGGAGCAGCTGACCCGCGCGGAGGGCATCGAGCGCTATCTCCACACCCGCTACGTGGGCCAGAAGCGCTTCTCTCTGGAAGGCGGCGAGAGTCTGATACCGCTGTTGGACGACCTGATCCAGCGTGGCGGCGAGACCGGCATCAAGGAGGTGGTCATCGGCATGGCCCACCGGGGCCGCATCAACGTGCTGGTCAACCTGATGGGCAAGAGCCCCGAGGAGTTGTTTTCGGAGTTCGAGGGCAACGTGGATCTGGACAGCCTCGCCGGTTCGGGCGACGTGAAGTACCACATGGGCTTCTCTTCGGACATCCGCACGGCGGGCGGCAACGTCCACATCGCGCTGGCCTTCAACCCCTCGCATCTGGAGATCGTCAACCCGGTGGTCGAGGGCTCGGTGCGGGCGCGCCAGCAGCGCCGGGGCGATCTGGACCGCAACGAGATACTGCCCGTGCTGATCCACGGCGATGCGGCCTTCGCCGGCCAGGGCGTGGTGACCGAGACCTTCCAGATGTCCCAGGCACGTGGCTTTCGCACCGGCGGCACCGTGCACATCGTCGTCAACAACCAGATCGGATTCACCACCAGCGACCCCGAGGATGCGCGCTCCACGCCCTACTGCAGCGACGTGGCCAAGATGATCGAGGCGCCGGTCTTCCACGTGAACGGGGACGACCCGGAGGCGGTGGTGTTCGTGACCCGGCTGGCGCTGGCCTACCGCCAGCATTTCAAGAAGGACGTGGTCATCGACCTGGTCTGCTATCGCCGCCATGGCCACAACGAGGCCGACGAGCCGGCGGCGACCCAGCCGGTCATGTACCGGCGCATCCGCGAGCACCCCACCACCCGGGAGATCTATGCCCGCAAGCTCGGGGAGGCGGGCATCGTCGACGACGACGGGCTGAAGCGGATGAGCGACGTCTACCGTTCCCGCCTGGACGAGGGCCAGCCGGTACCCCAGGCGGCGCTCGGCATGATCGGCAACGAGTTCACCGTGGACTGGACGGGCTACCGGGACGCCGACTGGGACCAGCAGGTGATCACGGCCGTCGGCGCAGACCGTGTGGAGACCCTTGCCGGGCGCATCGTCACCGTGCCCGAGGGCTTCGACCTGCACAGCCGCGTGAAGCGCATCATTGACGACCGGCGCAAGATGGGCCAGGGCGAGCTCGACATGGACTGGGGCTTCGCCGAGACCATGGCCTACGCCTCGCTGATCGAGGACGGCTATGACGTGCGCGTCACCGGTCAGGACAGCGGCCGCGGCACGTTCTTCCACCGCCACGCGGTACTCCACGGCCAGCCGGACGGGCGCGAGTACGTGCCGCTCAAGCACATCGCCGAGCGGCCGACGGCCTTCACGGTCATCGACTCGCTGCTCTCCGAGGAGGCGGTGCTCGGTTTCGAGTACGGCTTCTCCACCACGGACCCGAACACGCTGGTGATCTGGGAGGCGCAGTTCGGCGACTTCTGCAATGGCGCCCAGGTGGTCATCGACCAGTTCATCAGCTCGGGCGAGGCGAAGTGGGGCAGGCTCTGCGGCCTCACCCTGTTCCTGCCCCACGGTTACGAGGGCCAGGGGCCGGAGCATTCCTCGGCCCGCCTCGAGCGTTTCCTGCAGCTCTGCGCCGAGCACAACATGCAGGTCTGCGTGCCGTCCACGCCGTCCCAGATGTTCCACATGCTGCGCCGGCAGATGATGCGCTCGTTCCGCAAGCCGCTCGTGGTGATGACGCCGAAGAGCCTGCTGCGCCACAAGCTTTCCGTCTCGCCGCTGTCCGACCTCAGCGAAGGCCGGTTCCTGACCCTGATCCCGGAGATCGACGCCATCGAGGCCGACAAGGTGCACCGGGTGGTGTTCTGCAGCGGCAAGGTGTACTACGACCTGCTGCAGAAGCGGCGGGAACAGGAGATAGACGATGTTGCCATCGTGCGTATCGAGCAGCTGTATCCGTTCCCCATCGATCATTACGCGAACATCCTGCAGCACTACTCCCGCGCCGAGGAGGTGATCTGGTGCCAGGAGGAGCCCCAGAACCAGGGGGCGTGGTACC
The DNA here is from genome assembly GCA_964428605.1 of uncultured Woeseiaceae bacterium. GTDB lineage: Bacteria > Pseudomonadota > Gammaproteobacteria > Steroidobacterales > Woeseiaceae > Lentisalinibacter. The sequence goes on along the minus strand of CAYRZI010000007.1, from coordinate 18,312 downwards.
AGATCCGTCATCGCCTGCAGGAGCCGCTGCGCTCGCGCCACACGCTGTTCTATGCCGGCCGGCCCCATGCCGCGGCGCCGGCCTCGGGCATCTTCAAGCTGCACGTGAAGCAGCAGGAGGCGCTGGTCGCCACCGCCCTCGGTCTGGAGAGTGCCGGCAGCGACTGAGCCCGCGAACCTCTACCCGCAACCCCACCGGAACCCGCGAACAATGAGCATCGAAGTCAAAGTCCCCCAGTTACCCGAATCCGTGACGGACGCCACGCTCGTCTCCTGGCACAAGCAGGAGGGCGACCGGGTCTCCCGGGACGAGAACCTGGTGGACCTGGAGACCGACAAGGTGGTGCTGGAAGTGCCGGCTCCCGCCGACGGCGTCCTGAAGGAAATCAAGATCGGCGACGGCACCACGGTGACCAGCGGCGAGGTGCTGGCATTGCTGGAGGAAGGCGAGGGCGGCGCCGAGTCCGGCGGCGGCGGGCAAGCCGAAGAGGCCGCCGGCGGGGAAGATGAAGACAAGGAAGAGAAGGCCAGCGCAGGCGAGAAGAAGCCGGCTGCCAAGGGCGGTGCCAGGGAAACCGCGCCGGAGCAGCAGGAAGAGAAAGAAGAGAAGGAAGAGAAGGAAGAGAAGGAAGAAGGCGGCGCGCGCAAGCTGAGCCCGTCCGTGCGGCGCTTGATCGAGGAGCACGACCTCGACCCGGACGACATCGACGGCAGCGGACGCGGCGGCCGCATCACCAAGGCGGACGTCCAGCGCCACCTGCAGTCGCTGGACCACGACACGGCCCCGGAGGACACGCCGGCGGAGGCCGATGCCCATGCGGCCGGCGGCGGCCGCACCGAGGAACGGGTGCCGATGACGCGTCTGCGGGCGCGCATCGCCGAGCGCATGGTGGACGCCCAGCAGACCGCGGCCATGCTCACCACGTTCAACGAGGCCGACATGTCGGCCATCATGGAGCTGCGCTCGCGCTACAAGGACCGCTTCGCCGACGAACACGAGGTCAAGCTCGGCTTCATGTCGTTCTTCGTGCGCGCGGCGGTAGAGGCGCTGAGGAAGTTCCCCGTGGTCAACGCCTCCGTCGAGGGCAAGGACGTCATCTACCACGACTATCAGGACATCGGCATTGCGGTCTCCACCGAACGGGGCCTGCTTGTGCCCATCCTGCGCGACGCGGGCCGGCTGAGCTTCGCCGCCATCGAGAAGGCCATCAACGATTATGGCAAGCGGGCCCGGGAAGGCAGCATCGGCATCGACGACCTCACGGGCGGCACGTTCACCATTACCAACGGCGGCATCTTCGGCTCGATGATGTCGACGCCCATCCTCAATCCGCCCCAGAGCGCCATACTCGGCATGCATGCGATCCAGGATCGGCCCATGGCGGTGGACGGCAAGGTGGAGATCAGGCCGATGATGTATCTGGCACTGACCTACGACCACCGCATCATCGACGGCCGCGAGGCGGTGCAGTTCCTGGTCAGCATCAAGCAGTCGCTGGAAGACCCGGCCCGCCTGCTGCTGCAGGTCTGAACCGGCATCCGCCGCGGCCGAAGCAAACAGACACAACCAGGACAGGGAATGAGCAACAAGTACGACGTAATCGTGATCGGCGGCGGCCCCGGCGGCTACCCCGCGGCCATCCGCGCCGCCCAGAACGGCATGAACGTGGCCTGCATCGACGCATGGGAGAACTACGATGGCAGCCACGCCTTCGGCGGCACCTGCCTGAACGCGGGCTGTATCCCGTCCAAGGCGCTGCTGGAGTCGTCCGAACTCTGGCACCGGGCCGAACACGAGTTCGCAACACACGGCATCGGCACGGGCAAGCTGAAGCTGGATCTGGCCGCCATGCAGAAGCGCAAGGCCGGCATCGTGCAGCAGCTCACCGGCGGCGTCGGCCAGCTGTTCAAAGCGAACGAGGTCACCGGCCTGGTTGGTCACGGCAGGCTGCTGGCCGGCCGCAAGGTGGAGTTCACGCCGAAGGACGGCGGCGACGCGCAGACGCTGGAGGCCGAGCATATCGTGCTGGCCAGCGGTTCCGTGCCCGTGGAGCTGGGTGTCGTGCCCTTCGACGGCGAGCGTATCGTCGACTCCTGGGGTGCGCTCGAGTTCGAGGGCGTGCCCAAGCGCCTCGGGATTATCGGGGCGGGCTACATCGGTGTGGAGCTCGGCAGCGTGTGGAGCCGGCTCGGCGCAGAGGTCGTGATCCTGGAGGCGCTGGATGACCTGTTTGCCATGGCGGACCAGGACATTGCCAAGGTCGCCGCACGCGAGTTCAAGAAGCAGGGACTCGATATCCGCCTGGGAGCGAAGGTGACCGGGGCGGAGACAGGCAAAGACGGCGTGACCGTGACCATCGAAAGTGGAGGCGAGGAGCAGCAGCTCGAGTTCGACAAGGTCATCGTCTCGGTCGGCCGCCGTCCCTGCACGGAGGGTCTGCTGGGCGACGATACCGGTGTCGAACTGGACGACAAGGGCTTCATCAAGGTGGACGAGGAGTGCCGCACGGGCGTCTCGGGCATCTACGCGGTGGGCGACTGCGTGCGCGGCCCCATGCTCGCCCACAAGGCCACCGAGGAGGGCGTCATGGCGGCAGACCTGATCGCCGGCAAGGTGGCCGAGGTGAACTACGGCGCCATCCCGTCGGTGATCTATACCGCGCCGGAGATCGCCTGGGTCGGCAAGACCGAGGCCGAGGTGAAGGAGAGCGGGCGCGCGTACAAGACGGGTTCGTTCCGGTTCGCCGCGAACGGCCGAGCCAAGGCCCTGGAGCAGACCGCCGGCCTGGTGAAGATGATCTCCGCGGAGGACGACGACGAGATCCTGGGCGTGCACATCGTCGGCCCCATGGCGGGCGAGCTGATCGGCGAGCTGGTGCTGGCCATGGAGTTCTCGGCCAGTACCGAGGACATCCAGCGCACCGTGCACGCGCACCCGACCCTGTCCGAATCCGTGCACGAGGCCGCGCTGGCCGTCGACAAGATGGCCATCCACGCAATCAATCGCTAGAGCAGCCGCGGCGCGGGGCCGATCCCGCCGCGGCACGTTCGTCCCGCGGCTCAGGCGTCGCGGCGCACGCTGATCACGTTCGGCAGGCGCTCGATGCGGCTGAGCGTGCGACTCAGCGTCTCCAGGTCCGGCACCTCCACGCTCAGCTCGATGTTGGCCTTGCGGCTGCGCCGGTCGGTGTCGGAGCGTGAGCCGATGATGCCGATGTGCTCGTCGCTCAGCACGCCGGAGATGTCGCGCAGCAGCCCGTCCCGGTTCCAGGCGTCGATGCGCAGCTCCACCGGGTAGCGGGCCTCCTCGTCCTCGCCCCATTCCACCTCGATGATGCGGCTCGCCTGCTGCTCCATCAGCCGCAGCACGTTGCGGCAGTCCCGGCGATGGATGCTCACGCCGCGTCCCACCGTGATGTAGCCGACGATGGGTTCCGGCGGCACCGGCCGGCAGCACCGCGCCAGATTGCTCATCAGGTCGCCGACGCCGCGCACCCGGATGTCGCCCCCGCCCGCCGAAGGCCGGGGCTTGCGCCGGCGCACCGGGAGCGGCTCGGGCTCGCGCGCGGTGAGCTGGTGGGCGGCATTGGCCACGGCCGCCGCGGTGAGGTCGCCGGTGCCAAGGGCGACGTAGAGCGCGTCGGCACCGTCCTGCTTCAGCTGCGCCGCAATGTCCGCCACCGGCAGCGACTTCAGGTTGAGCCGGGACAGCTCCCGCTCCAGGATCTCGCGGCCCTGCTTCCTGTTCTGCTCCCGGTCCTGGCGGCGGAACCAGGCCCGCACCTTGGCCCGGTTGCGTGCCGAGGCGAGGAAGCCCAGCCGCGGCACGAGCCAGTCGCGGCTCGGGGAAGGCTTCGAGGCGGTGATGATCTCCACCTGGTCGCCGTTCCTGATGCGGTAGCCGAGCGGCACGATGCGCCCGTTGACCCGTGCGCCGCGGCAGCGGTGCCCCACCTGGGTGTGGACGGAATAGGCGAAGTCCAGCGGCGTGGCGCCGGCCGGCAGGTCCACCACGTCGCCCTTCGGCGAGAAGGCGTAGACCCGGTCCTCCATGATCTCCTCGCGCACCCGTTCGACGAAATCCTCGCCGCCGTCGGCCTCGCCGGGTTCGAGCAGCTGGCGCAGCCAGCGCACCTTCTGCTCGAAGGCCCCGGCGGCCGAGCCGCCTTCCTTGTAGCGCCAGTGGGCGGCCACGCCGAGTTCGGCGTGACGGTGCATCTCGTGGGTGCGGATCTGGACTTCCAGCGGCTGGCCCTGAGGACCCATGACCGCCGTGTGCAGGGACTGGTACAGGTTCGCCTTGGGGTTGGCGATGTAGTCGTCGAACTCCTGGGGCAGGTAGCTCCAGAGGTTGTGCACGATGCCGAGGGCGGCGTAGCAGTCCCGGACGTCGTTCACGAAGATGCGTACGGCGAGTACGTCGAAGATCTTGTCGAGTTCCGTGTCCTTGCGCTGCATCTTCCGCCAGATGCTGTAGATGTGTTTCGGCCGGCCCGAGATGTCTGCCTCGATGCCCGCGGCGTCCAGTTCCGCGCGCAGCCGTGCGCGGACCTCCCGGATGATCTCCTCCCGGTCCGCGCGGCGCTGTTTCAGCTGGCGGGCGATGCGGCGATAGGCCTCCGGCTCGAGGAAACGGAAGGAGAGGTCCTCGAGCTCCCACTTCAGCTGCCAGATGCCGAGCCGGTTGGCGAGAGGCGCATAGATGTCGCGGCACTGGGCCGCGACGAGCCGCTGGATCTCCGCCGGCGCGTCCCTGGCCTCCCGCAGGCTCAGCAGGACGTCGGCAAGGCGCACGAGCACGAGGCGCACGTCCCGTACGGCCGCCAGCAGCATCCGCTGCAGGCCCTCGGCCTGGTCCGGCGCGATTCCCCGCCCCCCCGGGTCGCCGAGTTCCGGGCTCATCTCGGTGAGCTGTGCCAGGTCGGTGCAGAGCGCGGCGGAGGGGCCCGGGTAGCGCTGCTTAACCGCCTCGAGGTTCACGACGCCGGCCCGGACCGCCGGATAGATGGTGGCCGCCGCCACGATCTCCGGCTCCATGCCCAGGCCGGCCACCAGGTCGGCCAGCGCGCGGCAGCGCGCGCCGGCCGCCGGCCGACCGGCGTCGGCGCACAGGCGCTCCAGCTCGCCGGGCAGAGCACCCGTTTCGTGGTCCCGCTCCCTGTGTGGATCCTGGTTCGCGTCCATGGCTGCCAATCGTTTCGTGGATGTCTCAAGTGCCGAATATCGTTATCATAAACGCTGACCGGGCGTTGCGTTTGGGTACTACGCCCGCAATCTTCGAGGATCCATATGCTTTCCATGCTGAAACGGGCGCCGCTCGCGCTGGCGCCATTACTGTTCATGGCCGCGCCGGGCGCCGGCGCCGGCGAACTCGACATCAACGTCAACGACGATGCAGCCCGCCTGACCTACGCCTGGCAGGTACCGGAGCGCAAGCTGCGCTTCGATGCCGGCTGGCTGCATCACCAGGACCGGGGCGATGTGGGCCACCTGGGTCTGCATCTGGTGGACCTGGCCTCCGGCGGCCGCAACCCGGTGCGCGGCGGGCTGGGCGGCAAGGTGTTCTACACCAACTCCGACCGCATCGACGAGAGCGGCTTCGTGGTGGGCCTGGGCGGCTTCCTGGCCTACACGCTGCCGGCCTACAACCGCTTCTCGGTAAGCGGCCACGTGTACTTCGCGCCGGACGTGCTGGCCTTCAGCGGCGCCGATGGCTATCAGGAGTTCGAGGCGCGGCTGAGCTACAACGTGCTGCGCGAGGCCGACATCTACCTGGGCGCCCGCTACGCCAAGGCCGATTTCGACGACCGGGGCGACGCGCTCATCGACAACGGCCTGCACGTGGGCATCCAGCTTCGTTTCTGATCGGAACCGGGGAGGAGCCAGACTGACATGGCCGGTCACAGCAAATGGGCCAACATCCAGCATCGCAAGGGCGCCCAGGACAAGAAGCGCGGCAAACTGTTCACGCGGCTGATCCGGGAGATCACCGTGGCCGCACGTATGGGCGGCGGCGACATCGACGCCAACCCCAGGCTGCGCCTGGCCGTGGACAAGGCCAAGGCGCAGAGCATGCCGAAGGACAACATCGAGCGTGCCATCAAGCGGGGCTCGGGCGAGATCGAGGGCGAGGACTACGAGGAGATCCGCTACGAGGGCTACGGCCCCGGCGGCGCGGCGGTGATGGTCGACTGCCTTACCGACAACCGGAACCGCACGGTGGCGGACGTACGCCACGCCTTCTCCAAATACGGCGGCAACCTCGGTGCCGACGGTTCGGTGGCCTATCTGTTCAACCACTGCGGCCAGCTCCTGTATGCGCCCGGCAGCGACGAGGACGCGATCACGGAGGCAGCGATCGAGGCGGCCGCGGAGGACGTGGTGGTGGCCGACGACCACTCCATCGAGGTGCTGACCGATCCGGCGGAGTTCGAGTCGGTCCGCGACGCGATGGTGGCGGCCGGCTTGCCGCCGGAGGAGGCCGAGACCACCATGCGCGCCTCCACCAGTGCTGACCTGGAGGGCAAGGAGGCCGTCAGCATGGTGAAGCTGCTGGAGGCGCTCGAGGACCTGGACGACGTGCAGAACGTCTACACCAACGCGGACATCCCGGACGAGGCCTATGAGGCGGCCTGACCGGATCCCGGGACGGCGGGCCGCGTGAGCCCCCCCGTGCGCATCCTGGGCATCGATCCGGGCTCGCGACTCACCGGCTACGGCGTGGTGGAGACCACCGGTGATCGCATCGCCTGGGTGCAGCACGGGGCCATCCGCACCAATGCAGACGACTTCCCGGCCCGCCTCGCGCAGATCTATGCGGGTATCGGCGAGGTGCTCGACGCCTATCGTCCCCAGGAGGTGGCCATCGAGCGGGTCTTCGTCCATCGCAACGCGGACAGCGCGCTGAAGCTGGGCCAGGCCCGCTCGGCGGCGATCTGCGCCACCTTCGCCCACACGGTCACCCTGTATGAGTACGCGCCCCGGGCCGTGAAGCAGGCGGTGACCGGGCTGGGCGGCGCGGACAAGGAGCAGGTGGCGCGCATGGTAGGCATGCTGCTCGGTCTCAGGGAGCAGCTGCAGGCGGATGCGGCGGACGCGCTCGCCATTGCCATCTGCCACTCGAACAGCCGCCGGCTGAACACCCGGGTGGCGGGAGCGGGCCGGTGATCGGCTCGCTGCGCGGGCGGCTGGAGGCGAAGCAGCCGCCCTGGATCGTGCTCGACGTGGGCGGGATCGGCTACGAGGTGGAGACGCCCATGTCCACCTTCTTCCAGCTCCCGGAGACGGGTGCGGAGGTGAGATTGCTCACCCACCTGCTGGTGCGCGACGACGCCCAGCAGCTGTACGGGTTCGCCACCGAGGAGGAACGGGCGCTGTTCCGCAACCTGCTGAAGGTGAGCGGCGTGGGCGCGCGCATGGCGCTGGCCATCCTCTCCGGCATCAGCGTGGAGGGCTTCCGTCGCTGCGTGGAGTACGAGGACACCGCCAGCCTGGTGAAGGTGCCCGGCATCGGCAAGAAGACCGCCGAGCGGCTGATCGTCGAGATGCGCGACCGGGTGGCCGCCGCCGGCCCGGCCGGCGTGGCAGGAGCACCGCCGGGGGCCGCGGCGCCGGAAGATGCGCGCGGCGAGGCCTCGACGGCGCTGATGGCACTGGGCTACCGTGCTGCGGAGGTCGCGAAGCTACTGCGCCAGGTGGACACGGAAGACCTGAGCGCCGAGGAGATCATCCGCCAGGCGCTGCGTCAGGCGGCACGGTGACGGGATGAGCGGGAATACCGAAACGGAGCAGGATCGGTTCATCGCCGCCGCGGCGAGCGGTGAGGATGCCGTATTCGACCGGGCCATCCGGCCGAAGCGCCTTGCCGACTACGTGGGCCAGTCCGGCGTCAAGGAGCAGATGGAGATCTTCATCGAGGCCGCCCGCAAACGCGGCGAGGCTCTCGATCACGTGCTGATCTTCGGCCCGCCCGGGCTCGGCAAGACCACGCTGGCCCACATCATCGCCAACGAGATGGGCGTGAACCTGCGCCAGACCGCCGGCCCGGTGCTGGAGCGCCCCGGCGACCTGGCCGCCATCCTCACCAACCTGGAGGAGCGCGACGTCCTGTTCGTCGACGAGATCCACCGCCTGAGTCCGGTGGTGGAGGAGGTACTCTACCCGGCGATGGAGGACTTCCAGCTGGACATCATGATCGGCGAGGGCCCGGCGGCGCGCTCCATCAAGCTCGACCTGCCGCCGTTCACGCTGGTCGGCGCCACCACCCGGGCCGGGCTGCTCACCTCGCCGCTGCGGGACCGCTTCGGCATCGTCCAGCGCCTGGAGTTCTACACCACCGGCGACCTGGAGGCCATTGCGACGCGTTCCGCCGAGATCCTGAATCTCGCCATCGAGCCGCCGGGCGCGCGCCAGATCGCGGCCCGTTCGCGGGGCACGCCGCGCATCGCCAACCGTCTGCTGCGCCGGGTGCGGGACTACGCCGAGGTGCGCTCGGACGGCGTGGTGACCGAGGCCGTGGCCCAGGCGGCCATGGACATGCTGGAAGTGGATCCCCACGGCTTCGACGCCATGGACCGCAAGCTGCTGCTGACGGTCATCGAGAAATTCGACGGCGGACCCGTGGGCGTGGAGAGCCTGGCGGCGGCCATCGGCGAGGAACGTGGCACCATCGAGGACGTGATCGAGCCCTACCTCATCCAGCAGGGTTTCATGATGCGTACCGCCCGCGGCCGGGTGGCCACCCGCAACGCCTATCTGCATTTCGGCCTGCCGGCGCCCGCCTCGGAAGTGCCGCCCGACCTGCCGCTGTTCGATTAGTCCCGGGAGCCCCTGCATGGTGACGGACAAGGCTCACGCCGATGGCGCGTTTCACTGGCCCGTGCGGGTCTACTACGAGGACACGGATGCCCAGGGGCTGGTGTATTTCGCCAACTACTTCAAATACATGGAGCGTGCGCGGACGGAGTGGCTGCGCGCCCGGGGTATCGAGCAGGACCGGCTGCGCGTCGAGGAGAACCGGCTGTTCGTGGTGGTCGAGACCGGCGCCCGGTTTCTGGTGCCGGCGCGCTTCAACGATGAACTCTGGGTGAGTGTCACGCTCGAAGAGATTGCCCGGGCCAGTTTCCAGATGACCCAGGAGATTCGCCGCGCGACCGCTGCCGGCGAACTGCTGTGCACCGGGACGACCCGCGCCGCCTGCATCACCGCCGATTCCTATCGCCCGGCCCGCCTGCCCCGGGCACTGCTGGAGGTTTCCACCGGATGACTACCGACTTCTCCTTTCTGCACCTCATCCTCGAGGCGAGCATCGTCGTCCAGGCGGTCATGGCCATGCTGGTCGCGGCCTCGGTGTTCTCCTGGTTCATCATCTTCAAGAAGCGGCGCACCATCGCCAGTGCGGTGGACATCGCCGACGAGTTCGAGGCCACTTTCTGGTCCGGGGGCGACCTGTCCTCGATGTACCAGGACCTCACCCGCCAGAGCGGCAGCCCCCAGGGCATGGCCGGCATCTTCGAGGCGGGTTTCCGGGAATTCCGCCGGCTGCGCGGGCAGGACGGGGTGTCTGCCGACAAGCTGGTGGAGGGCGCCCGGCGCAGCATGCGCGTGACCCAGACCCGGGAGGTGGAGCGGCTGGAGCAGGGCCTGGCGAATCTCGCCACCATCGGCTCCACCAGCCCCTACGTCGGCCTGTTCGGCACGGTATGGGGCATCATGAACTCCTTCAGCGCCCTGGGCGCCGGCACCCAGACGGCTACGCTGACTGCGGTGGCGCCCGGTATCGCCGAAGCGCTCATCGCCACGGCCATGGGACTTTTCGCCGCCATCCCCGCGGTGATCTTCTACAACCGCTACGCCGACAAGGTGGGCCGGCTGGAGAGCCGCTATGAGACCTTCGTCGAGGAATTCCTGACCATCCTGGAGCGCCACGCGCACCGGGCGGCCAAGGGAGGGCAGTAGTCATGCCGAAGAACCGGCGCCTCATGGGCGAGATCAACGTGGTGCCCTACATCGACGTCATGCTGGTGCTGCTGATCATCTTCATGGTGACGGCGCCGCTGCTCACCCAGGGCATCGAGGTGGACCTGCCGCAGGCCGCCGCCGAGCCGCTGGACCCGGAACTCACCCAGGATGAACTCCCGCTGGTGCTCTCGGTCGATCGGGAAGGCAACCTGTATCTCAACGCCGGCGACGACGAGGACGCGCCGGTGGACGCGCGCACCGTGATTGCCCGCACCGCCGCCGTGCTGCGGCGGCGGCCGGAGACGCCCGTGCTGGTGAAGGCCGACCAGGCCGTCGCGTACGGACGCGTGGTGAACGCCATGGTGCTGCTGCAGCAGGGCGGAGCCGAGAAAGTGGGCTTCATAACGGACCCGCTGGACGAGATTCCCGGCGACTGAGGAGAGGCAAGGCCGAATTTTGCGCGAGAACCTGATCCCGCTGACGGTATCGCTGCTGCTGCACGCCGCCGTGCTGGCAGCGCTGGTCGTGGGCGTCGACTTCAATCGGCCGCACAATCCCCCGCAGCAGGTGGCGCTGCAGGCCACCGTGGTCGATGAGGCGGCCATCCGGGAGCAGATGCGCGAACTGGAGGAGGCGGAGCAGCGCGAGCGCCGGCAACGCGAGGCCGAGGAGCGGCGGCTGCGCGAGCAGGCCGAGGCCGCGCGGCGCGAGCGCGAACGGGAGCAGCAGCGATTGGAAGAGGCCCGCAGGGAACGGGAGCGGGCCGAGCAGCAGGCGGCGGAGGCCGAACGCCAGCGCCGGCTGGAGCAGCAGCGTCTAGAGGAGGAAGCCGCGCGCAAGGCGGCCGAGGAGCAGGCGGCCCGCGAGGAGCGCGAACGGCTGGAACAGCTCAGGCTTGAACGCGAGGCCGAGGAGGCCAGGCTCGCCGAGATCCAGCGCCAGAAGGAAGAGGCCGAGCGCCGCCGCCAGGAAGAAGAGCGCCGCCGCCAGGAGGAGGAGCGCAAGCGCCGGGAAGCCGAGGAGGCGCGCAGGCAGGCCGAGCGCGAGGCCGAGCTGCAGCGCCTGATGCAGGCGGAGGAGGAGCGGCGCAGCGCGGTGGAGTCCGGGCTGCTGGACCAGTACATCGCCGTGATTCGCCAGACGGTGGAGCGCAACTGGGTGAAACCGGCCACGGCGCGATCCGGCATCGAGTGCGAGGTGCTGGTGACCCAGCTGCCCAGCCGCGACATCGTCAACGTGCGCTTCGGCGAGTGCAACGCGGACGAGACGGTGCGCCGTTCCATCGAGGCCGCGGTGATGAAATCCTCGCCGCTGCCGCCCCCGCCCGACCGGAGCCTGTTCGAGCGCAACTTGCGATTCACGTTCAGACCTGAACAATAGTGGCGACGGCGGCCGCGTGGCAGCGGCCGTCTCTCGCTTGGAGCACAAACCGACATGAAACGAGCGCTGATCCTCATCGCGCTGCTGGCCTGTGCCGGAACGGCGCGGGCCGAGCTGACCATCGAGATTACCCAGGGCGCCGGCCAGGCCGTGCCCGTGGCCGTGGTGCCCTTCGGCTGGGACGGCCCCGGTGAGGCGCCGCTGGACGTCGCGGCCGTGATCGGCGCCGATCTTGCGCGCAGCGGGCGCTTCGAGCCGCTGGAGCGGCGCGACATGCTGTCGCGTCCCACCCGGGGCGTGGAGATCGACTTCGACGACTGGCGCATGGTGGGCACCGACCTCATCGTGGTGGGCCGCCTCGTCCGCGAGGCCGAGGACGACTACACGCTGCAGTTCCAGCTCTTCGACATCCTGCGCGGCGAGCAGCTCGTGGGCTACCGCATGCCCGCCTCGAAGCGCGGCCTGCGGCTGGCGGCCCACCGCGCCGCCGACATGATCTACGAGGAGATCACCGGCATCCCCGGGGTATTCTCCACCCGCATCGCCTACATCACGGCCGAGGGAGAAGAGTCGGATCAGCGTGTCTATCGGCTGATCGTCTCGGATGCGGACGGGGCCAACCAGTACACCATCGTGGAGTCGGCACAGCCGCTGATGTCGCCCACCTGGTCGCCGGACGGCCGGCGCATCGCCTATGTTTCCTTCGAGGGCAATCGCTCCGCCGTATGGGTGCAGACGCTCAGGACCGGCAACCGCCAGCGGCTCTCGCAGGAGGCCGGCATCAACGGGGCGCCGGTGTGGTCGCCGGACGGCCGCCGGATCGCGCTGACGCTGTCGGGCGCCGACGGCAATCCGGACATCTGGGTGATGACGGTGGCCACGGGCCAGAAGCGCCGGTTGACCACCAATCCCGCCATCGATACGGAGGCGGCCTGGGCGCCCGACGGCGAGTTGATCTACTTCACCTCGGACCGCAGCGGCGGGCCGCAGATCTACCGCGTGGACGCCGAGGGGGGCGCCGCCAGCCGGCTGACCTTCGAGGGCCGCTATAATGCGCGCCCGAGGATCTCGCCGGACGGCAGCAAGCTCGCCGTGGTGCACGACGACCGGGGCAATTACCGCATCGCCGTGTACGACCTGGAGAACGATCTGTTCCAGGTGCTGTCGGATGGCAGGCTGGACGAATCGCCGGATTTCGCGCCCAACGGGGCCACGCTCATCTACGCCACGCGGCAGGGCGACCGGGGCGTGCTGGCCACGGTCTCCGTGGACGGTACGGTGAAGCAGCGTCTGGCCTCGAGCGGTGGCGACGTGCGCGAGCCGGTGTGGTCACCGTTCCGCCGGAATTTTTAGGTAAAATCTGGTTTATGCCTGTAATCTTTTGATTTTTATGCTCGAGTGGCCCTGAATGCGGCCACTGTTCACACGAGGAAGAGAGATGAATACGAACCGAATCCTGGCCGTGGCCGTACTGGCGCTCACCGTCAGCGCCTGCGGCGGCCGTTCCAGCACACTTCCCGCCACGGAGACCGTGGACGACGTACCGCCGGGCTCCGCGGCAGGGGCGAGCAGTACCGGTGCCGGCAGCGGTGCCGACCGCGCCGGCAGCGCCATCCCGGATGACCGCCTCGATCAGGAGACCCGCGCGTTGCTGGACGACCTGGTGGTGTACTTCGAGTTCGACAGCAGCGAGGTCCAGCCGCAGTTCACGGACGTCCTCGGTGCCCACGCGCGCAACCTGGCGGCCAACCCGCGCCTGGAAGTGCGCCTGGAAGGCCACGCGGACGAGCGGGGCTCGCGGGAGTACAACATCGGCCTCGGCGAGCGCCGTGCCCAGGCGGTGCGTCGCATACTCCTGATCCAGGGTGCATCGGCGGGTCAGATCACCACGGTGAGCTACGGCGAGGAGCGGCCCGCGGAGCGGGGCAGCACCGAGGCGGCCTATGCGCAGAACCGCCGTGTCGAGATCGTCTATCAGGACTGACAGGGAACATCGGGACTCCAAGCCAATGAGCAGATTCAAGAGACTCGCAGCCGCCCTTGCGCTCACCGCGCTGGTGTCGGCGTGCGCCACCGTGCCGCCGGAAGAGGATCCGGTGCTGCTGAAGCTGCAGGAACTCGAGCGGCGCCTGGCGGCCGTGGAGCGGGTGGTGCAGAACGACAGCCTGGTGCAGCTGGTCACGCGGGTGGACGCGCTGCAGGCCGAACAGGCCGAGCTGCGCGGCATGATCGAGGAGCTGGCCCACGAGGCCGAGTCCACGGCCAGCCGGCAGCGGGATCTCTACGTGGATCTCGACCAGCGGCTGCAGCGCCTGGAACAGTCGTCCGCCGGCGGCCAGGGACGCCTGGCGCCGGGTCAGTTACCCATGCCGTCCGGGTCCGACCGGGACAATTACCAGGCGGCCTTCGAGCTGCTGAAGGACGGCCGCTACGAGGAGGCGGCCACCGCCTTCCAGGAGTTCCTGAAGACCTATCCGGACAGCGAGCTGGCCGACAACGCCCAGTACTGGCTGGCGGAGTCCTACTACGTCACCCAGCAGTTCAGGGAAGCGCTGCCGGCCTTCGAGAAGGTGGTGTCGGAGTACCCCCGCTCGGGCAAGGTGCCGGACGCGCTGCTGAAGATCGGCTACTGCAACTACGAGCTCCAGCGCTGGGAGGCGGCCCGCAACGCGCTCAACCGGGTGCGCTCCGAATACCCGGATCTCACCGCGGCGCGGCTGGCCATCCAGCGCCTGGAGCGCATGGACACGGAGAACCGCTGACGCGCCGCTCATGGCCGTGACCGCCACAGTCCGGGACGAGCTGCCCGTTGCCGGGCGGCTGCGCCTGACCGAGATCTTCTTCTCGCTGCAGGGCGAGGGGCTCACCGCCGGTGTGCCCACCGTGTTCGTGCGGCTGACCGGCTGTCCGCTGCGCTGCCGCTACTGCGACACGGCCTATGCGTTCACCGGCGGCGACTGGTGGGGCTACGGCGAGATCGTGGAGCGGGTGAGCGAGTGGCCGGCCCGGCACGTCTGCGTCACCGGCGGCGAGCCGCTGGCCCAGCCCAACTGCCTCGGCCTGCTGAGCGCGCTCTGCGACGCCGGCTACGAGGTCTCCCTCGAGACCAGCGGTGCCCTCGACATCGCCGGTGTGGACGAGCGGGTCTCCCGGGTGGTGGACATCAAGACGCCGGGCTCCGGGGAGGCGAAGCGCAACCTCTGGGAGAACGTCGCGCTGCTGACGCCCCGCGACCAGGTCAAGTTCGTGATCTGTGACCGGCGTGACTTCGACTGGGCGCTCGAGCGTATCGACCGCCACGCTCTTACCGGGCGCTGCCCGGTCTTCCTGTCGCCGTCCTGGGGTGAGGTGGAGCCGGGCGAACTCGCCGACTGGATCCTCGCGGCGCACGCTCCCGTCCGGCTGCAACTCCAGCTGCACAAGGTGCTCTGGGGCGACGTTCCCGGCCGCTGATGGGCGCGAGCGCGGGCAAGGCGGTGGTCCTCCTCTCCGGCGGACTCGACTCGGCGACCACGCTCGCCATCGCGCGGGATGCCAACTACGAGTGCCATGCGCTCAGCGTGCGCTACGGCCAGCGTCATACGGCCGAGCTCGACGCCGCCGCCCGCCAGGCGCAGGTGCTGGGCGCTGCCTCCCATCGCAGCATGAGCGTGGACTTCGGCGGCATCGGCGGCTCCGCGCTCACGGACCCGTCGCTGGACGTGCCCGAGACACCGCAGGAGGGTATCCCGGTCACCTACGTGCCGGCCCGCAACACCGTATTCCTGTCGCTGGCCCTGGGGCTGGCGGAGGTCATCGGGGCCGACGGCATCTGGATCGGCGTGAACGCCGTCGACTACTCGGGCTACCCCGACTGCCGGCCGGAGTTCATCATGGCCTTCCAGGAACTCGCGAACGTGGCGACAAAGGCAGCGGTGGAGGGCCGGGCCGTGCGTATCCAGACGCCGCTCATCGAGCTCAGCAAGGCGGAGATCATCCGCCGCGGCATCGAACTCGGTGTGGATTACTCGCTCACCGTCTCCTGTTACCAGGCCGACGACGACGGCCGCGCCTGCGGTGTCTGCGACGCCTGCCGCCTGCGGCGCAAGGGCTTCGAGGACGCGGGCGTGGCCGATCCCACGCGGTACTACGACTGATACCGACGCCGGTCCGACCGCCCCTTTGTGATCGCGGCCGGTTCCGGTATTATGCCGCCTCCCGGCCGGGTCCCCGGCCACCTGGCGGGCCGTTAGCTCAGTTGGTAGAGCAGTTGGCTTTTAACCAATTGGTCGTAGGTTCGAATCCTACACGGCCCACCAATTTTCTTGTTTTAACAATGAGTTGTAGCAGTTTTTCGACCGATCGACGGTAGCGGAAGACGGCTACGCTGACTTCCGTGGGCGTGTGACCCCGGCCAGGAAAATCGTGCAATACTGGCGTGAGTCCGGCACGGTCGGGATGCCCTTGCGGATGGACATCGAGCCGCCCGGCGGCTTGCCCGTGAAGTCGAGTCGTCGCACACTGTCCTCGTGATGACGCATTCCCACCGCGCCGGGCTGGCAGGGGGCGCCCTTGCTCCGATCCTGATCGCTCTCCCCTGCGTTCCGGGCGCCCGGTGATCGGCCGTGCCTTTCTGGCAGGACTCCTCCTGATGTCCTCTGCAGGAACCCCACAAGGCGCTGAAGACACCGCCCGCGACGGCCGCCTGATTACCGACTTCGGCGATGACAGTGCCGATCTCGGCTGGTACGTCGTGAACGACAACGTCATGGGCGGGCGAAGCCAGGGCGGCTTCGAGCTGGGGCCGGGCGAGCTGCTCTTTTCGGGTCGCACCAATACAAGAGGCGGGGGTTTCAGCTCGATCAGAACCGAGCCACTGCAGCTCGACCTCTCCCCGTACGCCGCCATCCGGCTGCGCGTACGCGGCGACGGCCGCCGCTACACCTGGCGCCTGACCACCGATGCCCGCTACTACGGCAGGCCGGTCGCCTACTGGGCCGACTTCGAGACCGTCGCGGGCGGCTGGCAGACCGTCGATGTGCCGTTCTCGCGTTTCGTGCCGAGATTCCGCGGCGCCGAGCTGGACGGACCGCCGCTCGATACCAGCGCCATCACCGGTATGGGCCTGATGATCTACGACAAGCGCGACGGTGCCTTCGAGCTGCGCCTGGCGAGCATTCGCGCGGTTGCCGACCCAGAGACGTTCTCGCTGGATCGATATCAGTGGCGAAAGCGCGTGCTGGTGGTCGGCGGGCGGGGCCAGGACGAGCAGGAAATGCAGGATCAGCTGGAAGGCGTTTCGACGACGCGAGACGCGTTCGAAGAGCGTGACATGGCACTGGTGGTCCTGCGAAACGATGCCGCCTCGACCGCCGGCGACCGGGTCCTGACGGGCGAAGAGGTGGCCGCGGTGCGTGCAGCGCTCGACATTCCGACGGATTCGTTTGCGGTCAGGCTGGTCGGCAAGGACGGCACGGTGAAACTCTCGCGCGCCGGGGCCGTCGCGATGCCGGATATTTATGCGCTGATCGACAGCATGCCGATGCGGCAACGGGAGATGGAGGAGCGTCAGGGAGGGTGAGATGCCGCGGATGATCACGGGTCACGCACGGATAGTCGCAACAGCACGAGAGGAGATCACAACGTGAACGGGCACAGCGCTCCGCGCGGCAACTACAGGCGGTTCTTCGCCATGATCGGGACGTCGATGCTGGCCATGTATGCCCTGACGTACCTGAATTCGTTTCAGATAATCGATCACGCCTGGTTCAGTGAAACGCGGCTGTTCATGACCATGATGATGGGCGCCGCCATGATCGTGATCATGCTCGGTTTCATGCTGGCCATGTATCCCAGGACTGGGATGAATGTGGCGGTGTTCGGGTTCGCCGGATTGCTTTTCATTGCAGGGCTCGGTCTCGTACGCAGCCAGGCCACCGTCGACGATGCGGACTACATGGAGGGCATGATCCCCCATCACTCGATCGCCATTCTGACCAGTGAGCGTGCTCGCATAGCCGACGTGCGGGTGCGCGAACTGGCCGACAGCATCATCGCGGCGCAGCGGCGGGAGATCAGGGAAATGGAGTGGCTGATCCGGGACATTCGGGAGAACGGCCCCGCCGGCAGTGAAGCGGAGGCGCGAGGCCGACCGGTGCCGTCTTTTTCGGGTGCGGCCGAGCCGGTCCCCGACGGCTTCAACTGAGACCGGGTTCACTCGTTCTCCGGACCGTCTCCGGCTATCTTCGACGTTCGTACAGCCGCGGCAGACCATTTTGCGACGAATCCTGCACATGGAATCCAGCGTCAGGCGGGCGTCCGTGCGGCCGCTCCTGCTGGCAATCGCACTGGCGACGGCCGGCTGTTCGTGGCAGCCGGTGGAAGTACCTCCCGCGAGGGCCGAAGCACAACAGGAGCCGCTCGTCCG
Organism: uncultured Woeseiaceae bacterium; assembly: GCA_964428605.1. Taxonomy (GTDB): domain Bacteria; phylum Pseudomonadota; class Gammaproteobacteria; order Steroidobacterales; family Woeseiaceae; genus Lentisalinibacter. The sequence goes on along the minus strand of CAYRZI010000007.1, from coordinate 567 downwards.
CCAGCAGACCGTCGGCGAGCGTGCCGCAGCGGTCGCGCTGGGGCAGGTAGGCACACCCTATCGCTACGGCGGGCAGACGCCGGCCGGCTTCGACTGCAGCGGGCTGGTTCACTACGCCTACGGGCAGGCGGGGATTCCGGTGCCCCGCACCACCGGCGCGCTGTGGTCGAGCGCCAGGCCGGTCCGGCGCGAAGAGCTGCGCCCCGGCGATGTGCTGTTCTTCTCCATCGGGGGCAAGATGCAGCACGTGGGTCTCTACGTCGGCGAGGGGCGCTTTGCGCATGCGCCGTCGTCCGGGCGCACGGTCACCGTCGAGTCCCTGTCGGCGGACTTCTACCGCCAGGCTTTCCTGCGGGGCGGACGGTTGCGATAGGCTGGAAACGACAGTTACGGAAAGCGAATCACGGGAACCAACGAGAACAAGCGCCTGGTGCTGGACTTCTACGAGGCCGGAGCACGCGGCGACATGGACGCCTGCTTCGCGATGCTGGCCGACGACATCGTCTGGACGAACATCGGCTCCACGAAGTTCTCCGGCACCTATACCGGCAGGCAGCAACTCGCCGA
>CAYRZI010000006.1:12460-54608 GCA_964428605.1 uncultured Woeseiaceae bacterium | reverse complement strand
ACGTCCGGCTGATCCCCGCCGTGCCCTTCCGCGACCCCAACCACTTCGTGCACGTCTCGGGCCGCATGGCGGACGACATGAATGCCAAGCAGCCCGGCAGCGCCTTCTGGCCGAACCAGTTCGACAACACCGCCAACCGGGACTTCCACGCCGAGACCACCGGCCCGGAGATCTGGGACCAGACCGACGGCGAGGTGGACGCCTTCATCTGCGCGGTCGGTACCGGCGGCACGCTGGCCGGCGTGTCGCGGTACCTGAAGGCCTGCAAGCCGGACGTGAGAATCGGCCTGGCCGACCCCGGCGGCTCCGGGCTCTACCACTACTACGCCGACGGCGAGGTCCGCATCGAGGGCAGCTCCATCACCGAGGGCATCGGCAACTCGCGCATCACCGCGAATCTGGAAGGCGCCGCCATCGACATGGCGTACCGCATCACGGATGAGGTGGCCATCCCGCTGGTCTACGACATGATCCGCGAGGAGGGCCTGGTGCTCGGCGGCTCCAGCGGCATCAACGTGGGCGGAGCCATGGCCATGGCGCGGGAGCTCGGACCCGGCCACACCATCGTCACGGTGCTCTGTGACGGCGCCATGCGCTACCGGGAGCGGCTGTTCAACCGCGCGTATCTGGAGTCCAAAGGCCTGTCATTGCCTGACTGGCTGGACGGTCGGGTGGATCGGGCCTGAAGGCGTAAGACACTGCACAGAGCGGCGGTGCGAGCGCGCTCCGGATGGTCGGCGCGGGATTCGTGAACGTTGACCACCGGATCGGGTCGTAACCTGCAACCGGCTCGGATTTTCCGTAGCCGGCGATCAGCTATACTCGTCGCTCACAGGGAGAGAAGTTCCGGCCCATGTCCGCCGAAGGCTCAGTGCTGCACAACCTGATGCACAGGCGCGTGCCGCAGATCGTCGGCATGTACGTCGCGGCGTCGTGGCTGGTCATCGAACTCGGCGACTGGATCACCGAGCGTTCCGCCCTGCCGCCGAACCTGACCTCCTACGTGTTCGTCGCCATGCTGGTGATGCTGCCGGCGGTCATCCTGTTCGCCTACAACCACGGCGCTCCGGGCAAGGACCGCTGGACGCGTACCGAGCGGGTGGTGATCCCGCTGAATGCCGCAATCGCCGTCGGCATACTCTACTTCACGGGGCCCTCGCTGCTGGTGGAGGCGGCGACCGAGACGGTGGAGGTCACCGACGAGACGGGCGCCGTCCGGGAGTTCGAGGTGGCCCGGCAGGGCTATCACCGGGAAGTGGTCGCCTTCTTCTGGGACAACCGTTCCGGCAACAGCGATCTGGACTGGCTGACCTACGGCCTCCCCTTCATGCTTTCCCACGACATGAACCGGGTATCGCCGGTGATCACCGTGGAGACGCCGCTCGATTCGACCTCGGTGAAGAACGAACTGCGGGACCGCGGCTACGAGTCCCTGCGCGACGAGCCGCCTGCACTGCGCGTGCAGATCGTCAGGGACCGCCGCAGCGCAGCGTTCGTCACCGGCAGTTTCAGTACCGACGGCTCCACGCTGATCATCACCGCCACGCTGACCGACGCCGAGACCGGCGACGAGATCGGCACGCACACGGTATCCGCCGACGACTGGCTGGCAGGCGTCGACGACGTCAGCGAGGCCCTGCTGGATTACCTCGACGTGGCGCCGGGCGATAACCGCAGCGACGACCCCGTCGCGCAGCATCTCAGCAGCTCGCTCGAGGCGTTGCGCCACTACACCACGGGCCTCGTCGCAATCGGTCTGAACAACGACTTCGGGCAGGGCATCGCCGACCTGAGCCGGGCCGTGGAGGAAGACCCCAATTTCGCCGAGGCGAGCAGCGAACTCTCTGTCTCCTACTATCTGTCGGGCGATATCGAGTCCGCACGGGCCGCCGCGGCGGCGGGCCTGAAGAACAGCTACCGCCTGTCCGAGGCGAGCCGCTTCGTGCTGAGGGCCAACCGCTACGTCTTCGACGGCGACTACGAACGCGCATTGCGGGTACTCGACATGTGGACCGAGGTGCAGCCGAACAGCACCCGTGCCTATGAGCAGCAGGCGCGGCTGGCAAGGCTGCAGGGCGGCGACGAGGGGCTGGCGAAAGCCCATGCCGCCTACGAGCGCCTGCTCGAACTCGACCCGCTGGCGGTCGGCGTCTATCGCCAGATGGCGGGGCTGGAGCAGCAGCGGGGAGACTACGAGGCGGCGGCCAACTACCTCAGGCTGTATCTCGAGAGCAGACCCGACAGCGCCGCCGCGCACCGGCAACTGGCCGCCGTCCACCACGCCGCCGGCGACCTCGAGAAGGCCCGGGCATCGCTCGAGGATGCCGCGGCGCTGGCGGACGACCCCCGCCCGTCGGAACTGGCCCTGGCCAGAATCGAGGCGGCCAAGGGCGACTACGGGGCGGCGGAGCAGCGTCTTTCCGCACAGCTGAACGACTCGCTGAAGCCGGAACAGCGCGTCGAGGTGCTGAGTGCCCAGACGGAGATTGCGCTCGTGCGCGGGCAGGTCGAGCGTGCGCTCGCTCTGCATGCCGAGGTCGTGGAACTCAGCAAGGCGTTCGTGCCGCCGATGGTGCGCCTGATCAACCTGGAGAACCAACGCTCCGGGCTGCTCGTGCTGCTCGGACGGTCCCAGGAAGCGCTCGCCAGCGCGGATGCGATCGCCGCCCAGCTGCAGCCGCCCTTCGACTCCTTCATGAACTTCACCTACACGGAGATCTATGCGCACACCGGCAACCGCGAGGCGTTCCGGGAGCGTGCGGCGATGAGCCGGCAGTCCATGGGGCAGTACCCGGAGGTCTTCAAGTCGTTCATCGCCGCAGAAAGCGCGAAGATCGCGCTCTGGGACGGAGATCCCGCAACGGCCATCCGCGAAACGGACCGCGCACTGGATCTGCTGGACAGATCCATCCTGCAAATGCTGCTCGGTAATCTCAGTTCCTCCTCGGTCTACGTCGCCATCGCCGAGCTTTACCGCAAGGCCGGTGCGCAGGAGAAGGCGCGCGACGTACTCGAGCGAGTGCTGAGGGTCTTCCCCAGCTACGGCTACGCCAGGCTTGCGCTCGCCAGGGTCTCTATCGACGAAGGCGATACGGCCGGCGCACGGTCCCTGCTGGAATCGGCGCTGGAGGTCTGGTCCGCTGCCGATGCGGACTACGTGCACCGGCAGGAGGCCGAGGAGCTGCTGGCTACGCTGCGAGCCTCCTGACCGTGTCTCAAGCGTTGCACAGCACCCCTTGACCACACGTCCCTCGATGCAGCCGTGTACCAATAGGGGCGGGCTGCATGCGCCGGTCGCCTGCCTGGACTGATGACCGGCGGCGTCAAAGACTGGCACTATCCCGGCAATGAGCCTCATCGAGATACTGGCCCTCCTGGGCATCACGGCGTCGCTTGCAGCCATACCGAGCGCCAGTGTCGCACTCGTCGTCATCCGGTCGGCGACTCTCGGCATGGGGAACGGTATTGCCGTTTGCGCGGGAATCGTCCTGGGTGACCTGGTCTTTATCGGCCTGGCCGTGTTCGGCCTGTCTGTCCTGGCGGAAACCCTCGGCAGCCTTTTCATGATCATCAAGTACCTCGGTGCCGCGTACCTTCTCTGGCTCGGTCTGTCGCTGCTGCGGACGGAAACGGAGACCCCCTTCCCGGCGAACGCCGGCAACGGGCGCGGCAGTCTCGCGGCCAGTTTTGCCGCGGGCCTTGCTCTGACGCTGGGGGACGTCAAGGCCATCCTGTTCTACCTCAGCCTTTTTCCCATGTTCGTCGACTTGTCTGCGCTTGAAGCTGCAGACGTGCTGATGATCGTTTGCATAACGGTCGCGAGCGTCGGCGGCGTCAAGATCGCGTATGCGCTATCGACGCGGAAAGTCGCGACGATGGCGAGAGAACGGAAGTTCGAGGGCCCAGCCAGGAAGACGGCGGGAGCCATCATGCTCGGGGCCGGGAGCTACATCATTGGGAAAACGTGACTGTGCGCGGCTGCCGCGCAAATCCGCGCCATCAAGCGGGCGGCCATGAATGGCCGCTGAGTACGGCGCGACAGCACGTCGCCTCGGCGTCGGAACCTCATCGCTCGTCGCGGCGCTGCTGCTGGCGTACGCCATCACGCTTGCCGCCGGCTTCGCGTCGCTCGAGTCTGACGGCGAGCCGATCGGCGACCCGTACTTCACGCTGCTCGAGCTGCTGATTCTCCTGATGATGCCCGCGATAGTCCTGCTGATGGTCGCGGTACATGCATGGGCGCCCGCCCGGCGGAGAGTTCTCAGCCTGGCGTCGGTTGTTTTCATGGCGATCGCGGCGGCGCTTACCTGCGCCGTGCATTTCGCGATCCTGACGCTGGACCGGCAAGCGGATTCCGGGGGCATCGAGAGTCTGCCGCGGCTGCTGTCGTTCGAATGGCCTTCGCTCGCTTACGCCATCGATATTCTGGCCTGGGACGTCTTCTTCGCGCTTTCCATGCTGTGCGCCTCCGGCGTGTTCACCGGGAGTCGACTGGCGCGCTCGATCCGGGCGGCCATGCTGCTGAGCGGGGGTCTCGCCCTCGCCGGCCTGAGCGGTGTGGTTACCGGCAACATGGCACTCCGCAACATCGGCATCGCAGGCTATGTAGGTGCGTTCTTCCTCGTCGTCCTGCTGCTGGGTGTGCTGTTTTACCGGAGCGTGCCGACTGAACCGGGCAGCCTGACGCCGCCGGGCGGGCCGCCAGCACCGTCGGCCGCCGCGAATCAATGAGGGTATTCATTGCCACCATCGGTACGCGCGGTGACGTGCAACCCTGCATCGCTCTTGCCGAAGGCCTGCGCGGGGCGGACCATGCCGTTACGGTCTGCACGAGCCCGCGCTACGAACCGATGATAACCGGCCGCGGTATCGGCTACGCCTACCTCAGCGACGATCTGGTCGCGCTGGTGGAGACTCCCCGGTGGCGAGAGGCCATCGCGGCCGCCGGCGGAGCGATCTCCGATCTGCGCTCGCTGTTCGCCCTGATGCGGGAATCCCTGCAGATCCAGCGCGATCTGTTCCGGGACGGATGGGCGGCCGCGCAGGCGGCGGAGCCGGACCTCATCGTCTACCACCCCAAGATGGCCATCGCGCTCCACTATGCCGAGCGGCTGGGCATCCCGGCCGCCATGGCCCCTCTCTTCCCGATGCTCCGTCCGACCGGCGCCTACCCCCATCCCGGGTTGCCGCAGCTGCCGCTCGGCGGCCGGCTCGGCGCGGCCTACAACCGGGCGACACACCGGCTCGTGTTCGGCGCCGTCGGCGCTGCGTCCCGGCGTCTGTTCGCGTCATGGCGCAAGTCGGAAGGGCTGCCTCCCCGGCCGGCCGCCGGCGGCCTTCTGCACCGGGACGACGGCTCACCCGTGCCCCTGCTGAACGGCTGGAGCCGGCACGTGGCCCCCGAACCGCCCGAGCAGCCGGAAACGCCCGTGACAACGACGGGCTACTGGTTCCTGCAGGGCCGGGACGAATGGCGCCCGACCGCCGCGCTGGAGGAATTCCTGGAGGCAGGGCCGCCACCGGTCTACGTCGGTTTCGGCAGCATGGCCGGGCGCCGTCCCGAGCGGCCCACTCGCATCGTGCTCGATGCCCTGCAACGGGCGGGGCTGCGCGGCGTGCTCGCAAACGGCTGGGGCGGGCTTGCGGCAGAGGATTTGCCGGCATCGGTCCATCTCATCGACCAGGCGCCGCACGACTGGCTGTTCCCCCGCATGGCCGCCGTGGTCCACCACGGCGGCGCCGGCACCACGGCGGCCGGGCTCCGGGCCGGCCGCCCGACCGTGGTCTGTCCGTTCTTCGGTGACCAGCCGTTCTGGGCGCGGCGTGTTCAGGAGTCCGGGGCGGGACCTGCGCCCGTACCGCAGAAGAGGCTGACGGCCGAGCGGCTGGCCTTTGCGCTGTGCGAAGCGACGGAGAGCGCGGAGATACGTCGGCACGCTGCGCGACTGGGTAGGAAGATCCGGAGTGAAGACGGCGTCACTAACGCGGTCGCCTTCCTGGAACGTATTACTTCAGTCAGGGCGGTGTCATGAGAGTACTGATCTTCGGCAATTCCGGCTCCGGCAAGTCGACGCTGGCGCGTCAACTCGCCGAGGAGACAGGCCTGGCACACCTGGACCTGGACGCGCTCGCCTGGCTGCCGGAACATCCTCCGAGGCGGGCGCCGATTGGAGATTCGGCGCAGCGCATTGAGGCATTCATAGACCGCCATGCCGACTGGGTCATCGAGGGCTGCTACACGGATCTGCTCGAGGTGGCCGCACCGTCCGCCACCGAGGCGGTGTTCCTGAACCTCGACGTCGAGCAGTGCGTGGCGAATGCGCGGAATCGGCCGTGGGAGCCGCACAAGTACGAGAGCAAGGCGGCCCAGGATGCGAACCTCGACATGCTGATCGGCTGGATCCGGGACTATGCCGAGAGGGACGACGTGTTCTCCTACCGCGCGCATCGGAATTTCTACGAGCGCTTCGAAGGCGCGAAGCGGATGTATACCGACAATGTCCGGCCGAGCCTCTTCCAGCCGCAGGCCGACGGAGATCCGTCTCGGACGGAAGGTCGGATGATCGCATTCAGAGAACTGATGGCATCGGACCAACCGGCCCTCCGGGACTGGCTGTACATCGCGCTGTGGGACCCGCCGCCGGCCGGCCTGCGCCCCCGCGAAGTGCTCGACGACCCCGGCGTGCGCATCTACGCGGAGGATTGGGGACGGCCGGGCGATATCGGCGTCGTCGCGGTAATGGACGGGGTCGACGCCGGTGCCTGCTGGATGCGGGTGCTGCCCGCAGGCGTGGGGCTCGCCTCCATCGACGATGTGACGCCGCAGCTCGGCATCGCGCTCGAACCGCCCTACCAGCGCCGCGGCCTCGGCGAGCCGCTGCTGCGCGAGGCGCTGCGGCGCGCATGGCGGGCAGGCCACGGCAGAATCTCGCTGACCGTACATCCCGAGAACCCGGCAATTCGGCTCTACGAGCGCTGCGGCTTCCGGAAGGTCGAGATCCGCCGCGGCTATCACCTCATGGTCGCCAAACGGGTACCGGAATCCGCGTAAGTAGTACTCCGGAGTTTTTCGGCGAAATCGGCCTCCTAGACTCTGCCTTGAAATTCACTGACGCGACATGGAGTCACGCCGAAATGGCAACAAGATGCCTACCCCTCGCCTTCGTTTTGCTCGGCATCGCCGGCGCCGCCGCGGCCCAGCCGGCCGACGAGCCCGCCGAACCCATTCGCCCGCCGCAGGAGATTAATCTCGCCCAGGCCGAACTCGGCAAGAAGCTGTATTTCGACCCGCGCCTGTCGAAGTCCGGTTTCATCTCCTGCAACTCCTGCCACAACCTCAGCATGGGCGGCACCGACAATCTCAAGACGTCCATCGGCCACGGCTGGCAGCAGGGCCCGATCAACTCACCCACCGTGCTGAACTCCAGCCTCAGCGTCGCCCAGTTCTGGGACGGCCGCGCGGCGGATCTGCAGGAGCAGGCCGGCGGGCCCATCGAGAACCCGAAGGAGATGGCGTTCAGTCACATGCTGACCGTCGACGTGCTGAGTTCCATCCCGGGGTACGTCGTCGAATTCAAGCAGGTGTTCGGTAACGACGAGATCACCATCGAGGAGGTGACGGCGGCCATCGCGGAGTTCGAGAAGACGCTGGTCACGCCGAACTCGCCGTTCGATCTGTGGCTGCTGGGCGACGAGGACGCCATCACCGAATACGAGCGCTCCGGCTACGAGCTGTTCAAGCAGAGCGGCTGCGCCGGCTGCCACTACGGCGAGGCCCTGGGCGGCACCTCGTTCCAGAAGATGGGCATCCTGGAACCGTACATGACCGAGAACCCGGCGGTGGGACGCGCGGCGGTCACGGGCAAGGATGCGGACCGCTTCAAGTTCAAGGTCCCGACGCTGCGGAACGTGGAACTGACCTACCCGTACTTCCACGACGGCGAGGCCGAGACCCTCACCGAGGCCGTCGACATCATGGGCCGGCTGCAGCTGGGCCGGAAGTACACCGAGGACGAGAACGCCCGCATCGTGGCGTTCCTGCTGACGCTCACCGGCGATCAGCCGTCGTTCCAGCTGCCTATCCTTCCGCCCTCGACCGACGAGACGCCGAAGCCTACACCGTTCGAGGACTGACGGATGTAGGAGGGCCTTCAGCCCCGATTCAGCACCCAATCGGGCCTGAAGGCCCTCCTACTTCTCAAGAGCCTGCTCCAGGTCGGCGATGAGGTCGTCGACGTCCTCCACGCCCACCGACAGGCGGATGAGGGTGTCGCTGATGCCGAGCGCTTCGCGCTTTTCTTTCGGTATGGAGGCGTGGGTCATGATGGCCGGGTGCTCGATGAGGCTCTCCACGCCGCCGAGGCTCTCCGCCAGTGCGAACACCTCGCAGCGTTCGAGGAAGCGGCGGGATTCATCCAGGCCGCCCTTCATGAAGAAGGTGACGATGCCGCCGCCCCCGCGCATCTGCCGTGACGCGAGCTCGTGCTGAGGGTGGCTCGCGAGCCCGGGATAGACCACTTCTTCCACTTCCTGACGGCCGACCAGCCACTCGGCGATGGCGCCGGCATTGTCGTTGTGACGCTGCATCCTGAGTGCCAGCGTCTTCACGCCGCGCAGCGCCAGGAAGCTGTCGAACGGGCCTGCAATCGCGCCCACCGAGTTCTGCAGGTAGGCGAGTCGCTTCGCCAGCTCGTCGGTCGCCGCCACGGCGACACCGCCCACCATGTCCGAGTGGCCGCTCAGATACTTCGTGACGGAGTGCACGACGATGTCGCAGCCGAGCGCGAGCGGCTGCTGGCCCCAGGGCGTGGCGAAGGTATTGTCGGCCACCAGCAGGCAGCCGCGCTCCCTGGCAATCGCCGCCACGGCCTCGATATCCACCAGTTTCAGCAGCGGATTACTGGGGCTCTCCAGCCACAGCATGCGCGTCTCCGGCCGGATGGCGGCGCGGATGGCGTCGCAGTCGGTGAAATCGACGAAATCGAAGCCGAGATCTGCCGAACGCCGGCGCACGCCGTCGAACAGCCGGAAGGTGCCGCCGTAGAGGTCGTCCATGGCCACCACGTGGGAGCCGGCGTCCAGCAGTTCCAGCACGGTGGCAATCGCCGCCATGCCCGAGGCAAAGGCGAACGCGCCGGCGCCGCCTTCCAGGTCCGAGATGCAGCGCTCCCACGCCGCGCGTGTCGGGTTCTGCGTGCGCGAGTACTCGTAGCCCTGGTGCTCGCCGGGACTCGACTGCACGTAGGTGGAGGTGGCGTAGATGGGCGGCATGATGGCGCCGGTGGAGGGGTCCGGCGACTGGCCGGCGTGGATGGTGCGTGTCGCGAAGCCGTGCTTCTTGTCGCTGCTCATGTGGTCGCCACCTGTCCGCTCTGCTTGCGGAGATAGTTCAGTACGTCGGAGCGGGTGATCAGCCCCAGGAAGTCGTCGCCGTCGGTGATGGCCGCGTAGGGCTGCACCTGCAGCATCGCCACCAGGTTGTCGATGCTGGTGTCCTTGTCGAGACGGATGAATGCGGTCTGCATGGCATCGGCCACCGCGGCGTGCATCAGCTCGGGATGGCCGAAGACGAAGCGGATGATGTCGTCCTCGGTGAGCACGCCGACGAGCCTGCCCTCCTCCATCACCGGCAGCTGGGAGATGCCGGCGTTGCGCAGGCGATTGTGGGCAGTGGTCACCACGTCCGAGGGCCCCACGGTGATGGTGGCCTGCTCGCCGTGCAGGCGGCCGATGAGGTCACGCAGGTCGCCGTAGCGCTCCCGGCTGATGAAGCCGTTGTCCTCCATCCAGTAGTCGTTGTAGAGCTTCGAGAGGTACTTGTTGCCGGTGTCGCAGGCGAAGGCGACCACCCGCTTCGGCTCCGTCTGCTCGCGGCAGTATCTGAGCGCGGCCGCCAGCAGAGTGCCGGAGGACGAGCCGGCGAGTATGCCCTCCTTCAGCAGCAGTTCCCGGGCCATGGCGAAGGAGTCCGCATCCGGCACGGTGTAGGCGGCATCCACGTCGGAGAGGTCGCAGATGGAGGGGATGAAATCCTCGCCGATGCCCTCCACCAGCCAGCTACCCTTCTCGCCCAGCTCGCCGGTCTCGACGTAGTCCGCCAGCACGGAGCCCTCCGGGTCGGCCAGGATCATCTTCACGCCGGTTCCGTGCTCCCGGAAGTATTTCGACATCCCCGAGACGGTGCCGCTGGAGCCGACGCCGACGACCACGGCGTCGAGATCGCCCTCCATCTGCTCCCAGATCTCCGGAGCCGTCGTCCGCTCGTGGGCCAGCGGGTTGTCCGGGTTGCCGAACTGGTTGATGAAATAGGCGCCGCGCTCCCCGGCGATGCGCCTGCCGAGGTCCTGGTAGTACTCCGGATGGCCCTTGCCGACGTCCGAGCGGGTCAGCACCACCTCGGCACCCATGGCCCGCAGGTTGAAGATCTTCTCCTGGCTCATCTTGTCCGGGATGACCAGCACCAGGTGATAGCCCTTCTGTGCAGCCACCAGCGCCAGCGCGATGCCCGTGTTGCCCGCCGTCGCCTCCACGATGGTGTCGCCGGGCGCGAGTTCGCCCCGCTTCTCGGCCTCCGCGATCATGCTGATGCCGATGCGGTCCTTGATGGAGCCGCCGGGGTTGGCGAGTTCCAGCTTCAGGAACAGGCGGCAGGGGCCGGTGTCGAAGCGGCTCACCTCCAGCATCGGCGTGCGCCCCACCATCTCCAGCACGTTGGAATAGATTTTCATCAGGGATTCCCCCTTCCGGAATGGGCGCCATTCTACGTCATGCGCCGGCGGCGGCTAGCGGGCCGCCGGCGCTGGCGGTAGCATGCGCCGACAGGTTGCAAGCACGGCGGACGCCGGGATCGCGGGCACATATGGAAGATGCGGCGCACGACATCGGCGACTGGCTGCGGCGCGCCCGGGCGGCACTGGCGGACGTCTCGGACAGCCCCTCCCTGGACGCCGAGCTGCTGCTCGCCCGCGCTCTGGGGCAGGACCGGAGCTGGCTGATCGCGCACCGGGACGAGGCCCCGGACGCGGAGGCGCAGGTTCTGGCCGACGACTGGCTGGCCCGCCGCCGCGCCGGCGAGCCGCTCGCCTACATCACGGGCAGCCGTGAATTCTGGTCACTGCATCTGGAGGTGACGCCGGCGGTGCTGATTCCGCGGCCGGACACCGAGGTTCTGGTCGAGCGCGCGCTGGAGCTCATTCCGCCGCAGGACGCCCGCCGCATCCTCGACCTCGGCACCGGCAGCGGCGCCATCGCCATTGCGCTCGCCAGCGAGAGACCGGCGGCCCGGGTGACCGCGACCGACGCGAGCCCGCAGGCTCTGGCCGTGGCCCGCCGGAACGCCGAACGCCTCGTGCCGGGGCGCATCCGATTCGTCGAGGGCGACTGGTTCGCGGCCGTCGGCGACGAGCGCTTCGACGTCATCGTCTCGAATCCCCCTTACGTGGCGGAGGACGACGCCGCTCTGGCCGATGCGGCGATTGCTCGTGAGCCGCGGGCGGCTCTCGCCGCCGGGCCGGACGGGCTGGATGCGATCCGCCGCATCGCGGCGGGCCTGCCCGCGCACCTCGCACCCGCCGGACGGGCGCTGATCGAGCACGGCGCGATGCAGGCCGCGGCGGTTGCGGGTATCCTCCGGGCCGGGGGTCTGGAGGTCGTCGCCTGCCGACGGGACCTGGCGGGCACCGACCGCGTCACGGAAGCACGGCTGCCGGACGCCTGACAGTCACTGACAGGAGAGAGCGAGTGGTCATTTTCGAGACGAGCCTGGGCGACATCCGGATCGAGCTGATGACGGAGGAAGCCCCCGTCACCACGGAGAACTTCCGCCGTTACGTGGAAGAAGGGTTCTACGACGACACCATCTTCCACCGTGTGATCCCCGGCTTCGTCATCCAGGGCGGCGGCCACACCGAGGACATGAGCCGCAAGCCCACCCGTGACCCCATCACCAACGAGGCGGACAACGGCGTGAAGAACCTGCGCGGCACGCTGTCGATGGCCCGCACCCAGGATAAGGACAGCGCCACCTCCCAGTTCTTCATCAACCTGAAGGACAACGCCTTCCTGGATCACGGCTCGCGGGACTTCGGCTATGCCGTGTTCGCGCAGGTGGCCGACGGCATGGACGTGGTGGACAGGATCGCGGCCGTGGAGACGGGCAACCGGGCCGGGCACAGCGACGTGCCGCTGGAGCCGGTGAAGATCGTCTCGGCGCGCATCGAAGACTGAGCGACGACCGAACATTGAGCACCCCGCTGCGCTACGCCCGGCATCTGCCGCTGACCGGTTTCGGGGCCGAGGGCCAGCGCCGGCTGGCCACGACACGGGTGCTGGTGATCGGCCTCGGCGGCATCGGCTGCCCGGTGGCTGCCTGGCTCACCTGTGCGGGGGTTGGCGAACTGGTGCTGAACGACTTCGACACCGTGGACGAGACCAACCTCGCACGCCAGTTCCTCTACTCCGCCGACGACGTCGGCAGACCGAAGGTGGAGATCGCGGCCGCCCGGCTGCATATCATGAACGAGGCCGTCCGCCACGAGATGATCGGCCACCGGCTGGAGGGTGACGCGCTGGCCGAGGCCGTGCAGCAGGCCGACATCGTGGTGGACGCCAGCGACAACTTCGCCACGCGTTTCGCGGTGAACGCCGCCTGCGTGGCCGCGCGCACGCCGCTGGTAAGCGGCGCGGCCATCCGCTACGAGGGCCAGCTCGCCGTCTTCACCGACTACGAGACGGAACCCTGCTACCGCTGCATCTACGAAGAGGCGGACGAGTCCCTGGAGGACTGCCGGGGCAACGGCGTCTTCTCGCCGGTGCCGGGCTTCATCGGCATCGCCGTGGCCGGCGCGGTCATGAAGCTGGTCGCCGGCCTGCCGGTGCACGCCGGCGAGTTGTCGCTCTACGACGCCATCACCGAGGAATGGCGGCGCATCCGTCTGAGGAAACGCGCCGATTGCCCGGTATGCGGCGCCGGGTGAGCGAAACGCAGCCTATTCAGCGGCAGCGATCGCTTCCTGCAGCTGCTTCTCGGCGTCGGCGACAGCCCGTTTCACGCACCGCGCAGTACCCTGCACGCCTTCCCGCGTCACAGGGAACATCTTGTTCAGCCGCTCGCAGGCTTGCTCGGCGGTCTCCGTGATGCGCTCGCGCAGAGTCTCCACGTCCTGGTAGCGGCTCAGATCGAGATCGCCGAAGCTCACCTGGCGGCTCAGCTCGATGACCTCGGTCTCCGGCTTGCCGGGGCCGGCGGCCTCGACGGTGCGGCGCTCGATGGGCGCCCTCACCACCACGATCTCCTCGATGACGTCCGCCTCGTCGCCCTCCTGGGCCTGGGCGGGCGTCACGCCGGCCGCGACCGTCAGTGCCATCGCTGCCGTCACAAGTACGCTCTCAGTCAGGTACCGGTAGATCCTCATTGGTTCTTTCCTCCTTGGGTCGCTTTCTGCGTCGCGCATCGCTTCTCCCTCGTGACCACTGTACGGCGCCGGAAGCCCTCGGGGTCAATAGGGGATACTGACTAGTGCGGCAGGGGCTGGCTATACTGGCACGCATCCGAGCGAATCGGCCACCGCAGATCTCATGTTTCGCCGCCGTCCAATCCGTCTCGTCGACGACATCCGGCAACCGCCGGGCGTCGAACCCCGGATGAAGGGCCGCAAGGTGTTCCGTGCGCCGGGGCCCTAGCGGGCGCAGGCTCGGCCGGGCCCTGTCCTCCCGTTCCGCTCGACCGGATACGGGCCCATACGGTCCCCCATGACCGGCGGGGCGGAACCACCGGACGGCTTCTGGCAAAGCCGGCCAGCGATGGCTGTGCTGGTGGTCTTCGTGCTCGCTGCGACGGTCGTCATGCCGGGCAGCGGTATCCTGGCCGCCTTCGTCGTCGTCCTGCTGGCGGCTCTGCTCGGCCGAAGGCAGGGCAGCCTGCAGGACCTCGGGCTTCGCGCCCCGCCCTCCTGGCCACGACTGCTCGCGACGACGGCCGCTTATGGCGCAGGGCTGCAGATCCTCTTCGCCGCAGTCGTCGAACCGTTGCTGACACGCTGGACCGGCACTCCCATCGACATGAGCGCCTTCGAGTCGATGCGCGGCGACACCGGGGTCTACCTCGTGGTGCTGCTACTGGGCTGGGTCGTCGGCGGCTTCCTGGAGGAACTGGCGCTGCGTGGTTTCGTCGTCGGCCGCCTGCGCTGGCTGCTCGGGTCGGGCCCGGGCGTCACCTGGTTCGCGGTAATACTCTCCGCCACGGCCTTCGGCATCGCGCATACCTACCAGGGAGTGACCGGTGTCCTCTCCACCGGGCTGGCGGGTCTCGCGTTCGGCGCCGTCTTCGTCCGTCACGGCTTCAATCTGTGGTATCCGGTCTTCACTCACGGCTTCATGAACACGCTGGGCATCACCGCGGTCTACCTGAACGCCGACCGCGCCCTGCAGGGCCTTGGTCCCTTCTGACAGGCGCAGGGGCCGAAGCCCCGCTGCGCGACTAGCTGGCCTCGTCCTCCAGCTCGTCGGCGGCCTCCTCGACCTCGTCACCGGCTTCCTCGGCGGCGTCTCCCATCTCTTCGGACGCCTCCTCCATGGTCTCGTCGACCTCTTCGGCGGTCTCCTCCATGGTGCTTTCCTGTTCGCAGCCGATGAGGCCGACGGATAGCATGCCGATGGCCACGGCCAGCAATAGCGACGTGAAAGGCCGATCGGACGTCTTCAGGGTGTTCCTGCGGCAGGCGTTCATACGGGCTCCTGTTTCCGGGTTGTGAATTTGGTGTGCGGGACGTTGCGGAACGAACCTGGCGCCCTCGTCGCTAGACAGGCGGTCGCCCCCGCAATGCACCGACGATCGCACTGACGACCAGCAGCACGAGGAAGACGAAAAACAGTATCTTCGCAACACCGGCCGCAGTGCCGGCGATGCCGCCGAATCCGAGTGCGCCGGCAATCAGTGCGAGTACCAGAAATATCAATGCCCATCTCAGCATCGTGTCCTCCCGTTTACGGTTCAGGTGAACGGAAGGAGTGCAGGTTCCGTGCCGAAACGCCTGAAGCCCCGCTACACACCCGTACCATGCCGCGGGAAGAGCCGCCGGCCCGGCCGCCTGGTAGATCGTGCAGTCACATCGTGCAAATCCTGCAGAGCGCGGCGCCGTGGCGCAGACCGCGCCGTCGGTCTGCCGCACGGCGGGAGCCTTCAGGGCGTCACCGCAAGCTGACGGTGACCTTGCCCGTCGCCTTGCCGGACTTCCAGTACTCGATGGCGGCCGGGAGCTCGTCCAGAGCGAACGTCCGGTCGACGACCGGCGTCAGCGCGCCATCGCGCATCAGCTCGCCGAGACGGACCGCATCGTCCCGTTTCCTGTAGGCGAGCATCGTCCCGACCTGCTGCTCCACGAAAGGCGACATCAACGCAGACGCGACCATCGGCTTCAGCGGCGCGAACCAGTCACCCTTGGGTCCTCCCACGATCACCAGCCGGCCATCAGGGTTCAGCACGCGGCTGTTCGCCAGCACCGACCGGTTGCCGACCATATCGACGATCACGTCGTAGCGGCGTTCGCTGTCCGTATAGTCCTGCTGACGGTAGTCGATGACCTGATCAGCGCCGATGGATCGCACCACGTCCATCTTCCGCGCGCTGCAGACACCCGTGACCCTGGCTCCCATGGCGCGGGCGATCTGCACGGCGAAGGTACCGACGCCGCCGGACGCGCCGTTTATCAGGACCGTTTCGCCGGCCTGCAGTGCGCCGTGGTCACGCAGCGCCTGGATCGCGGTAAACGCCGCGATGCCGGTGGCTGCAGCCTGCTCGAAGGACACGTTCGCCGGCTTGGCCGCGACGGGTCCGTCTGCCGCGACGGTGAGATACTCGGCGAACGCCCCGGCCGCGGCCCCGAAGATCTCGTCTCCGGGAGCGAATCGCGTCACATCCGCTCCCACCGCCACCACCGTCCCGGAGAAATCCGCGCCGGCCCGGATCTCATCCGGCCGGCTCAGCCCGGTCATGAGGCGCATGAGATAAGGTGAGCCGGTCATCATGTGCCAGTCGTAGGGATTCACGGCGGCGGCGGCCACCCTGACCAGCAGCTCGTCGTCGCCCGGCATCGGCCGCTCATGCCGCTCCAGGCTGAGCGCTTCGGTGCCGCCATAGCATCGATGGACCCACGCCCGCATGGCATCGTCGGACTCCGAGCCGGGCGCTGACGGCGGGCAGGGCGCCTCGTGGCTCAGCACGAAAGCGATGGCCGCCACCGCGACGACGAGAACGACGGCCGTTCCCGTCAGGATCCTGTAGCGGAGTTTCATGCTGCTCTCCCGGCAACGACGATGTGACTGTCTGCTGCCGTGTAACCGTCCCGGGGCATGAGCAGTACCGGCGCCGCAGGCCGGTACCGCCGCCTCCGCGGGCGGCCGGGACCAGGGCGAGCGTGAGACATGATGGCTGCGCGAGTCATGAGGCCACCCTCGTGAAGAAGTCCGCCGTCTTCCCGTCCGTGGGATAGAACGCCTCGATGCGCAGTTCGTCGGTCGTGACGTCCTGGGGCGTGCCGAAGGTCGACATCACTGAGAACAGGCTGAGCTCCAGGCCGCCGATGTTCAGCTCGAGGGGCAGCACCGGCAGCAGGCTCTCCATTCCCGGACCCGCGTCCGGGAGCGGCCCCGCCAGCTCGAGCAGGCGCGAGAACCAGCTCTGCACTTTCGAATCGTCGGTCGCCATCGCCTCGCTGCGCAGCCGACGCACGAACGACGGCATGACCTCGTCCCAGTTGACGATGAAGCGCCTCAGCCCCTGCGGATGCACGGTCAGGAGCGCGAGGTTCAGCGCGTCGTCGACGGCGACCTCCTCGAGCATGGCTCCGGGCTCGCCCCCCGCACCCAGCAGCCTCTCCGCTGCCCGGTTCTGCATCCGCACGTTCCAGAGGCGGTCCACGACCACGGCCGGCAGCGGCTCGTGATGGTCCAGGATGCGCTTCAATGCCTGGAGCACCGGCTGCATGACCGGCTCGTCGAGCGCGCTCTCGCCATACACGGGCGCGTAGCCGGCGGCGCGCAGCAGAACGTTGCGCTCGCGCAGCGGGATCTCCATGGCATCCGAAAGGCGCAGCACCATCCCCCGGCTGGGTGTGCTGCGGCCGGTCTCGAGCCAGCTTACGTGGCGTTGCGAGACGTCGGCGGCCAGCGCCAGGTCCAGCTGCGAGAGTTTCCGGAAACGCCGCCACTGGCGGCACAGCGACGAAAAATTACGGGCTTGAACAGACGGCATAAGGATTCCCTCCCCGGGAAGCCACTATCCCGTCGTAGCTCGTCCGGTTCAATGACCCGCGAGGTAATTGCGGTCATCCGCTCCCCTGCCGAGCATAGCGCGAAACCCAACCGGGGAATGCGGTATGAACCATCCAACGACGCCTGGTCGACGGCTCGCCATTGTCCTGCTGGTCCCGTTCGGCCTGATCTCGGCCCAAGCCGCGTACGGGCCGGCTGAACGGGGGACGGGAGACGCCGCGGGGCGTCGTTCTCAGTCGTCCCCCTCCTTGCGTCCGTAGGTGCGAACGAGGATGGCCAGCGGCGCGAATATGACGAGAACGACCGGCACACCGAACTGGGCGTACAGCGCCTCCATGTCGCGCCAGACCATGGCGGGCAGCAGGATGGCGGAGAGGCCGAGGCCCATACCGAAACAGGTGCGCAGCAGATCGGTCAGCAGGACCGGCAGAGATGTACGCGACGGCTCGTCGCCGTAGGAAGAGAGGCGTTGGACGGGTTCGTCAACCGCCATGGTGGTCAAGCGAACCGCGAGAGCGATGTGGACGTTCCTGGCGCATGGGGGTACGTATACCCCGAATCACGTACGCCATGCTCGGCACTGCTTCACAATTCGCGCGCATCGCCGGTCGAGGGCACGACGAGGCGGGCGATGGTCGCGGCCCGGAAGCGGAATATACGCTCGAGCTGGTGGCGAACCAGCGGCAGGAACGGGGCGGCCAGGGGATGACCCGGCAGCCGCCAGGTCACCCGGTCGGTCATGCGCGTGCCGCCGTCATCGGCCTCGAAGATGTGTTCGTGGAACCAGGTGTGATAGGGGCCACGCAGCTGCTCGTCGGCGAAGCGGTGCGGCGGCTCCCACACCGAGATGCGGCTCCGCCAGCCGAACGGCACGCCCCACAGACGCAGGCGATAGTCGAACCGCGTCCCCTCCTCGATCTCCACCGGCATGGGCGTGAGAACGCGGAAGCCGAGTTCCGGGGGCGTAATGCGCTCGAGGTTGTCCACGTCGGTGAAGAACGGGAAAACCGCTTCCACCGGCACCGGGAAGCGGGTCTCGGTCTCCAGCCGCTGGCGGCCGCCGCCGAGACGTGTATGGACGATTTCCGGGTTATAGTCGCTCATGGGTTGTGGCTCGATTGCGGACGGGAGTGTCGCAGACGGATGAATGGCGCGGAACTGATGATCCTCGGCAAACTGATCCTGACCTTCGGCGTGCTGCTGGGCATACCGCTGTGGCAGCTCTTTTCGCTGCGGCGTGAGCGACTGCGCAGAGCCGCCGGCTCAGCTGCGGTCGTAGCGCAACGGCCGCAGGGCGTCGATGTGCTCCGGTGAAAGGCCGCAGCAGCCGCCCACGATCTGCGCGCCGTCGGCGACCCAGTTCGAGGCGTAGCGCAGGAAATCCCCCGGCGCCAGCGTCTCCTCGAACTGCCACTCCGGCATGCGGAAGTGGCCGGAGTCCGGATAGGCGAGGGTAGGCCCGTGGAAATATCCACGGACGATGTCGAGGCCCTCGCCGATCAGATGCGACGGCGTGTGCATGACGCCGGCAGCGGCCACTTCATAATCGGCCAGGATGCCGACGAGTTCGCCGAAGGGGATGTCGCGCTCCGGCGCGAAGCTGAGCAGCCGGCCGTCCTCCCCCCGGCGCGCCGAAAACCCGGCCCAGACGGGCAGGCCCGTGGCGAGCGCCGCCTCGAAGACGAACCGCATGCGTCCGGGGTAGTACATCATCTCCAGCAGGATGAGGTCGCAGCCGCTGTCCCGGAGAAAGCCGGCGAGTTCGCCGAAGGCATCCTGCATGGCCGTTGCGGACGGCGAACGGCCGGTATCCGGCTGCGCGCTGTGGGGCAGGAAGGGCGCCATGTGGGACAGGGACCCGCCGACGAGGACGTCGCGCCGCCCGCTGGCCTCCCGTGCCCGATGTGCGGCCTCGACGGCGGCACGGTTGATCTCGGCGAAGCGCTCGCCGTAGCCCGCCGGCTCCAGCATCAGCCGGGAGCTGGCATAGGTGTTGGCGGTGATCACGTCGGCGCCCGCAGCGATGTAGTCGCGATGCACGCGCTCCAGGATGTCGCCACTCTCCAGGGAAGCCGGTCCGCACCAGGCGCCGGGATCCATCCGCACGCCGCGGCGCTGCAGTTCGGTGCCGGTACCGCCGTCCAGCAGAACGACGTCGCCGGCCGCGAGTCTCCGCTGCATGCCTGCGTAATCCATGCTCGCGCTCCTTGCCCGGGCGCCACCACCATGCCACAGAACGCGGTGACACCACAGCCGCGGCGCTCACCCCGGCCGACGCGGGCGGGCGGCTGCGCCGGTCAGGCGGCTTCGTCGCCCGCCTCGGGCTCGTAGCCGAGCGAGGGTGCGAGCCACCTCTCCGCCTCCTCGAGGCGCATGCCCTTGCGCTTCGCATAGTCCTCGACCTGATCGCGCCCGATTTTACCGACGGTGAAGTAACGGGACTCGGGATGGGCGAAGTAGAGCCCGCTGACGGACGCCGTGGGCAGCATGGCCATGGACTCCGTCAGCCGCATGCCGATGCGCTCCTCCACCTCGAGCACCCGCCACAGCGTGAGCTTCTCGGTATGGTCCGGACAGGCCGGATAGCCCGGCGCCGGGCGGATGCCCTGGTATTCCTCGGCGATCAGTGCGTCGTTGTCCAGCTCCTCGTCCGGCGCGTAGCCCCAGTACTCGCGCCGCACCCGCTCGTGCAGGTATTCCGCGCCGGCCTCGGCGAGCCGGTCCGCCAGTGCCTTCAGCAGGATGGAGGAGTAGTCGTCATGGTCCGCCTCGAAGCGCTGCACGTGTTCGTCGATGCCGAAGCCCGCGCTCACCGCGAAGGCGCCCAGGTAATCGCACCGCCCGCTGTCCGCGGGCGCAACGAAATCCGCCAGGCACTCCTGGGGCTGGTCGTCGCGCTTCTTCTTCTGCTGACGAAGGTGATGGAAGGTCGCGAGCGGCGTATCGGCATCCTCTTCTGCGTAGACGACGATGTCGTCGCCCACCGACTGCGCGGGGAAGAACCCGAGGACCGCGCGGCACTCCAGCCACTCCTCGTCGATGATCCGCCCGAGCATCGCCCGGGCGTCGGCATAAAGGGAACTCGCGGTCTCGCCCACCTCCGGGTCGTCGAGGATGTCGGGGAAGCGGCCGCGGAACTCCCATGCGTTGAAGAAGGGCATCCAGTCGATGTAGTCCACCAGCGTGGCCAGCGGTATGCGCTCGAGGGTACGGACGCCGGACTCCCGAGGCACGGGCGGCTCGTAGTCCTGCCAGTCGACGGCGCGGGCCCGCGCACGGGCGTCGGCCAGCGCGAGTTCCGGCGCCTGCCGGGGCTTGCCTGCGTGCAGCTCCCGGCGGCGCTCGCAGTCCGCCTTGATCTTCTGCACGTAGGCGTCCCGGCCCTCTCCCACCAGCGACTGGGCCACGCCCACCGAGCGCGAGGCGTCCTTCACGTAGATGACCGGACCCTCGTAGCGTGGGTCGATCTTCACCGAGGTGTGCGCCGGCGAGGTGGTGGCGCCGCCGATCAGCAGCGGCACGGCGAACCCCAGCCGCTGCATCTCGGACGCCACGTTCACCATCTCGTCCAGCGACGGCGTGATGAGGCCGGACAGCCCGATGATGTCGGCGCCTTCGCGCCGCGCGGTCTCGAGTATCTTCTCCGCCGGCACCATGACGCCCAGGTCGATCACTTCGAAGTTGTTGCACTGGAGCACCACGCCCACGATGTTCTTGCCGATGTCGTGCACGTCGCCCTTCACCGTCGCCATGACTATCGTGCCGTTCGAGCGCGACTCGCCGTCCTGCTCCTCCTCGATGTAGGGGATGAGGTGGCCCACCGCCTTCTTCATCACCCGGGCCGATTTCACCACCTGGGGCAGGAACATCTTGCCGGCGCCGAACAGGTCGCCGACGACGTTCATGCCGTCCATCAGCGGCCCCTCGATGACGTCCAGCGGCCGGGCGGCGGCGAGCCGCGCGGCTTCCGTGTCCTCGACGACGTACTCGTCGATGCCCTTGACCAGGGAGTGCTCGAGCCGCTTGTCCACCGGCCACTCGCGCCAGCCGAGATCCGTTGTCGGCTTCCGGCCGCTGCCGTCGCCCCGGTATTTGTCCGCGATGGCCAGCAGCCGGTCGGTGGCATCGTCGCGGCGGTTCAGCACCACGTCCTCCACCGCCTCGCGCAGCTCCGCGGGCAGATCCTCGTAGATGGCGAGCTGGCCGGCATTGACGATGCCCATGTCCATGCCGGCGCGGATGGCGTGGTACAGGAACACGGAGTGGATGGCCTCGCGCACCGGGTTGTTGCCGCGGAAGGAGAACGAGACGTTGGAGATCCCGCCGCTCACCATGGCGTGGGGCAGCTCCTCCTTGATGCGGCGTGCCGCCTCGATGAAGGCGATGCCGTAGCCGTTGTGCTCCTCGATGCCCGTGGCCACCGCGAAGATGTTCGGGTCGAAGATGATGTCTTCCGCGGGGAAGCCCACCTGCTCGGTCAGTATGCGGTAGGAGCGGCGGCAGATACCCACCTTGCGCTCCACCGTATCCGCCTGACCGTCCTCGTCGAAGGCCATCACGATCACCGCGGCGCCGTAGTCGCGTACCCGCCGGGCCTGCTCGACGAATTCCGCCTCGCCCTCCTTCAGGCTGATGGAGTTCACGACGGGCTTGCCCTGGATGCAGCGCAGCCCAGCCTCGATGACGCTGAACTTCGACGAGTCCACCATGATCGGTACCCGGGCCACGTCGGGCTCGGCCGCGATCAGGTCGAGGAAGGTCACCATGGCCGCCTCGGAGTCGAGCATGCCCTCGTCCATGTTGACGTCGATGACCTGGGCGCCGTTCTCCACCTGCTGGCGGGCCACGTCGACGGCGGTGGCGTAATCGCCGGCCTCGATCAGCTTGCGGAACTTCGCCGAGCCGGTGACGTTGGTGCGCTCGCCCACGTTCACGAACAGGTCGTCCGGACCGATGTTCAGCGGCTCGAGACCGGACAGCCGGCACTGCCGGGAAATGTCCGGGACGACGCGGGGCGCCAGCGGCTCGATGGCCTCGCGCAGGCGGCGTATGTGCTCCGGCGTAGTGCCGCAGCAGCCGCCGACCAGGTTCACCAGTCCGGACTCGGCGAACTCGCGCACCACCGCGGCCATCTCCTCCGGCGTCTCGTCGTACTCTCCGAACTCGTTCGGCAGTCCGGCGTTCGGGTGTGCGCTGACGCGGGTATCGGCCACCCGCGAGAGTTCGGCCACGTAGGGCCGCAGTTCGGCGGCGCCCAGCGCGCAGTTCAGCCCGATGAGGAACGGTTCGGCGTGGCGCACCGAGTTCCAGAACGCCTCGGTGGTCTGGCCGGACAGGGTGCGGCCCGAGGCGTCGGTGATGGTGCCGGAGATCATCACCGGGATGCGGCCGCCCCTTTCCCGCTCGATCTCGCGGATGGCGTACAGCGCGGCCTTCGCGTTCAGCGTGTCGAAGATGGTCTCCACCATCAGGAAGTCCGCGCCGCCCTCCATGAGGGCCCGGGCCGCTTCGGCATAGGTCTCCACCAGGCCGCCGAAGCGGATGTTGCGCTTGCCGGGGTCGTTCACGTCGGGCGAGAGGGACGCCGTCCGGTTGGTGGGCCCCAGCACCCCGGCGACGAAGCGGGGGCTGCCGTCGGCGGCCTCGAACTCGCCGGCCACGTCCCGGGCCAGCCGCGCCGCGGTCAGGTTCAGCTCCCGCACCAGCGACTCCATGCCGTAGTCGGCCTGGGAGGGGGCGTTGGAGTTGAACGTATTGGTCTCGATGACGTCCGCGCCCGCCGTGAGGAAGTCGCGGTGGATCCGGCGGATCAGCCCGGGGCGGGTCAGCGTCAGCAGGTCGTTGTTGCCCTTGAGGTCGCGCTCCCAGTCGGCGAAGCGCTCGCCACGGTAGTCCTCCTCCGCCAGCGGGTGGCTCTGGATCATGGTGCCCATGGCGCCGTCCAGGAAGACGATGCGCTCGGCCAGCAGCGCCTGCAGGCGTTCGAAGCGGTCCGTGCTCATGGTCACGCTGCCGTCGCCCGCGGCGGACGCACGCCCAGCGCATGGCAGATGGCGTAGGTCAGCTCGGAGCGGTTCAGGGTGTAGAAGTGGAATTCGCGTACGCCGTAGCGCTCGAGCTCGCGGGCCTGCTCGATGGCCACACTGGCGGCGATGAGCTGGCGTGTCTCCGCGTCGTCGTCCAGACCGTCGAAGCGGTGCACCAGCCAGTCGGGCACGCTCGCCCCGCACCCTTCAGCGAAGCGCTGCAGCTGGGGGAAGCGGGTAATCGGCAGGATGCCGGGCACAATGGGCGCAGCGATGCCCGCCGCCGCGCAGCGGTCGCGGAAGCGCAGGAAATCCTCGATGTCGAAGAAGAACTGGGTGATGGCCCGGCTGGCGCCGGCATCCAGTTTTCGTTTGAGGTTGTCCAGGTCGAAGGCCGCCGATGGCGCCTCCGGGTGCACCTCCGGGTACGCGGCCACCGAGACGTCGAAGTCCGCCACACGCTTCAGGCCGGCGACCAGATCCGCCGCGTAGGCGTAGCCCTCCGGGTGGGGCGCATAGCCGTCGCTGTCCTTCGGCGGGTCGCCGCGCAGCGCGACGATGTGACGGACGCCGATGTCCCAGTACTGCCGGGCGATGTCGTCGATCTCGCCCCGGCCCGCGCCGACACAGGTGAGGTGCGGCGCCGCCGTGAGGTCGGTCTCCCTGAGGATGCGGCTGACGATGCCGTGGGTGCGCTCCCGCGTGGAGCCGTCCGCCCCGTAGGTCACGGAGACGAAGCGCGGGCCCAGCGGCGCCAGACGCTCGATGGAACGCCACAGGGTCTGCTCCATCTTCTCGCTGCCCGGCGGGAAGAATTCAAACGAAACCCCGATGTCCGGGGTGCGCGCCGGTGCGGCGGCCATTGTGGTGCGTGTGTCCGTCATGACTCTCTCTTCGTTCAGGCGGCCTCGCGGCGGACCGCGGTGGCCACGGAAACCAGCCAGGCCGGCGCTCCCGCCGGCACCGGCCGCGGCCGGCCGAGCGCGAGCCCGGAGCCGGCGGCCAGGCGGGCGATGCGCCGGCCGGCATCCACCGCGTCGCCCTCCTCCAGCGGCTCTATCAGCAGCAGCCGTCCGTCCGGCGCGAGCACGCGGGCCGCCTCGGCCAGCGCCTGGCCCGGCGCATCGGACTGTCCCAGCACCTCGTCCAGGATGACGGTATCGAAGGCGCCTGCGGCGAAATCCAGCCGCCGGGCGTCGCCGGCGCGGATGGTGCAGTTGCCGAGTCCGGCCACGGCCAGCTGCGCGCGCGCCTGCCGGCGCTGGTCGCCGTCTATGTCCACGCCCACCGCGCGGGTGGCACGGCGGCCGAGCAGTTTCAGCATGCGCGCACTGCCTGCGCCGATGTCCAGCAGGCGGCCCACCGGCGCCGTCAGCACCGTATCCAGCACGGCCCGGTGCAGGCCGCGCTCGGCCGCCGTGAGAGGCGCGGTTTCCGGTTCCACCGAGGCGCGGCGCTCCGCATCCGCGAGTTCGGCATCCCGCGCGAACTCCGGGGCCTCCGCGGGCACCAGCTCCAGCAGCCTGCGCACCCGCAGCGCCGCCGCTCCCGCCGACGGGGTGCGGTAGTAGATCCAGTGGCCGTCCCGGAAGCGTTCCAGCAGGCCGGCATCGCAGAGCAGCTTCAGGTGGCGCGAGATACGGGGCTGACTCTGACCGAGCACACGCACCAGCTCGGATACGGTGGTCTCGCCGCGGTGGCAGAGCACGAGCAGGCGCAGGCGGGTGGGTTCCGCCACCGCCTTCAGGGCGCGGATGGTGTCCTCGAATGATTCCGTCATGACTGGTCTCAGCGTGAGAAATTACAGACAATCAAAACATAAAGATATCTTTATGTTTTCTACAAATCAGTATAACCCGGCGACCGGGGGATGTCTCGTCGGACTTGACTTAAGGGGCTCCCGCAGCCGCGGGCGGGAGTCAGTGCACCCGCGAGGAAGCCGGCTGTCCGCCGGCGGAGAACAGACGTTCGACGTCGATGGGGTCGAGCCGGCGCTCCCGGTTGCAGAACTCGCAGGTGGCGCGGATTTCGCCTTGCTCTGCCAGGGTCGCGCGGACCTCTTCCTCGCCGAGCAGACGCAGGGCACGCTCCACCCGCTCCATCGAGCAGCGACACTCGAAGCGGGTGCTGCGGGGCCGGAAGGCCCTGACGTCGTCCTCGGCAAAGAGCTTGCCGAGGAGATCGGTGCCGATACCGTCGCGCATTTCGTCCAGGGTCAGGGTATCGGCCATGAAGCCGAGCCGCCGCCAGTCGTCTTCCGGCAGCGTCGTGACCGCATCCGGCACACGCTGCAGCAGCAATCCGGCGGCGCACTCCTCGTCGGCCAGCAGCCACAGGCGGGTGGGCAGCTGCACGGACCGCTCGAAATAGCCCTCCAGGCAGTCCGCCAGCGAGTCGCCGTTCGCATCCACGATGCCCTGGTAGCGGTCGGCCAGCACGCTGGACTCCACCGTCATCGCGCAGCGGGCGTCCCGGGAGAGCTCTGGGAAGCCGTCCTCCGGCGCCACACTCCGTGCCAGCGCCATCCCGCGCAGGTGCAGCTCGTTGGTGGACTGCACCACGAGCAGCTCCAGCGGCCCGTCGCCGGAGAGCTGCAGAGTGAGCTGGCCGTCGAACTTCAGCGAATTGGCGATCAGGGCGGCGGCCGCGCTGGCCTCGCCCAGCACCCGGGCGACCGGCGCCGGGTAGTGCTGGGTGGACGACAGCTCCTGCCAGGTCCCGGCGAGCTGCACCAGCGCACCGCGCACCGGCAGGTGCTCGAACATGAAAGGCTGCAGCACGTCCCGGCTCAAGGCGCCTCAGTCCCCGTCCAGCGCGGCTTTCAGCACGCGGTTCACCTCGGCCGGGTTGGCCTTGCCCCTGGTGGCTTTCATCACCTGGCCGACGAAGAAGCCGAGCACCTTGGTCTTGCCGCTGCGGTACTGCTCCACCTGCTCCGGATTGGCGGCGAGCACCTCTTCCACGATGCGCCGGATCTCGCCGCTGTCGGTGATCTGCTTCAGGCCCTTCGCCTCGATCACCGCATCCGCACCGCCCTCTCCCGCCCACATGGCCTCGAAGACCTGCTTGGCGAGCTTGCCGGACAGAGTGCCGTCCGCGATGCGGTCGAGCAGTTGCGCAAGGCTCGCCGGTCCGATACGGCTTGCGCTCACATCGAGGCCGTCCCGGTTCAGGGCGGCCGAGAGCTCGCCCAGCACCCAGTTGGCCACGGTCTGGCCGTCGCTCGTGCCGGCGGCGGCCGCCGCCTCGAAATAATCAGCCAGCGCCGGGGAGCCGGCCAGTACCACCGCATCGTCCGCCTTGACGCCGTATTGCTCGCCGAGCCGCCGACGCTTGGCGTCCGGCAGCTCCGGCAGGGTCTGCCGCACCGTCTCGATGAGCGTCTCGTCGATCTCCACCGGCAGCAGGTCCGGATCCGGGAAGTAGCGGTAGTCGTTGGCCTCCTCCTTCGTCCGCATCGGCCGGGTCTCGTCCCGTCCCGCATCGTACAGGCGGGTCTCCTGCACCACGGAGCCGCCGTCCTCCAGCACCTCGATCTGGCGCTCCACCTCGAAGTTGATGGCGCGTTCGAGGAAACGGAACGAATTCAGGTTCTTCAGCTCGGTGCGGGTGCCGAGCTTCCCGTCCCCGGCCCGGCGCACGGAGACGTTGGCGTCGCAGCGGAAGGAACCCTCCTGCATGTTGCCGTCGCAGATGCCGAGATAGCGCACCAGCGTGTGCATGGCCTTCATGTAGGCCGCGGCTTCCTTCGCGGAGCGCAGCTCGGGCTCGGAGACGATCTCGAGCAGCGGCGTGCCCGCCCGGTTGAGGTCGATGCCGGTAAGGCGCTCGAAGCCCTCGTGCACCGATTTGCCGGCATCCTCCTCCAGGTGCGCCCGGGTGAGGCCGATCCGGCGTACCTCGCCGTCGTCCGTGACGATCTCCAGCGAGCCGCCGGTGACGACGGGCAGCTCGTACTGACTGATCTGGTAGCCCTTCGGCAGGTCCGGATAGAAGTAATTCTTGCGCGCGAACACGGACCGGGGCGCGATGGTGGCGCCCACGGCCAGGCCGAACTTCACGGCCATGGCGACCGCACCCCGGTTCAGCACGGGCAGCACGCCCGGATAGCCCAGATCCACCAGGCAGGCCTGGGTGTTGGGCTCCGCTCCGTAGCGGGTGGGCGCGCCGGAGAAGATCTTGCTCTTCGTGGCGAGCTGCGCGTGGATCTCCAGGCCGATGACGGTCTCCCAGCTCATCCCCGCCTCCTCACTCGTAGCCTGCCGGCGTGCGCCGGTGCCAGTCTGTGACGCCCTGGTATTGGTGGGCACAGGCGAGCAGTCGCTCCTCGCCGAACGGCGGTCCGATCAGCTGCAGACCCACCGGCAGGCCGGCAGAGAATCCGCAGGGGACGGACAGGCAGGGCAGACCCGCCAGGTTGGCGCCGATGGTGTAGATGTCGTTCAGGTACATGGTAATGGGATCGTCGGTCTTGGCGCCCAGCTCGAAGGCCGGCGTGGGCGTCGTCGGGCCGGCGATCAGGTCCACCTCGGCGAAGGCGCGGCGAAAATCGTCGCTGATCAGCTGGCGCACCTTCTGGGCCTTCAGATAATAGGCGTCGTAGTAGCCGGCAGAGAGCACGTAGGTGCCCGTCATGATGCGCCGCTTCACCTCGGCGCCGAAGCCCTCGGCGCGGCTGCGGCAGTACAGATCAGTGAGGTCCTTCGGGTCTTCGGCCCGGTAGCCGAAGCGCACGCCGTCGAAACGGGACAGGTTCGACGAGCATTCCGCCGGCGCCACCACGTAATAGGTGGGCACGGACAGGCCGATGCTGGGCAGCTCGAGCTCCCGGACCGCCGCGCCCAGCCCCTCGAGTTCCGCGACGGCCGCGCGCAGGGCAGCCTCGTTGTCTGCCTCCAGGCCCTCGTCGAAGAACTGCCGCACGAGGCCGATGGTGAGCCCTTCGAGCGAGCGGTCCAGCCCGGCCACGTAGTCCGGCACCGGTTCGTCCAGCGAGGTGGAGTCCCGCTCGTCGAATCCGGCCATGGCGCCGAGCAGCAGCGCGGCATCCTCGGCGCTGCGGGTCAGCGTGCCGGCCTGGTCCAGGCTGGAGGCGAAGGCGATCATGCCCCAGCGCGAGACCCGTCCGTAGGTGGGCTTCAGACCGGTGATGCCGGTAAGCGCCGCCGGCTGGCGGATGGAGCCGCCCGTGTCGGTGCCGGTCGCCGCGGGCACCAGCCGCGCTGCCACGGCAGCAGCCGAGCCGCCGGACGAGCCGCCGGGAGAGCGGGCCGTATCCCAGGGGTTCGCCACCGGGCCGTAGTAGCTGGTCTCGTTCGAGGAGCCCATCGCGAACTCGTCCATGTTGGTCTTGCCGAGCATGATGGCGCCGGCCGCCTGCAGGCGCTCCACCACCGTGGCGTCATAGGGCGAGACGAAATTGTCCAGCATCCGCGAGCCGCAACTGGTGCGCACGCCGGCCGTACAGAAAATGTCCTTGTGCGCGAGGGGCAGGCCTTCCAGGAGCCGTGTCTCGCCGGCGGCCCGGCGCCGGTCCGACTCCGCCGCCGCGGCCAGGGCCTCGTCCCCGGTCACCGTGATGAAACTGTTCAGCTGCGCATCATGGGCGTCGATGCGCCCGAGCAGTGACTCGACGAGCTCCGCGGCGGTGAAATCGCCCGCGTCCAGTGCGCGCCGTATTGCGGCGAGTGAGAGCTCATGCATGGTCGTGACTCAGCAATGGTCCTGGAATCGTGGTGCCGGGCCCGGCCCGCGACCGGCCGGTCCGCCGGTCTGCGGCACCGCCCGCAGCCCCTACTCGATGACCTTCGGCACCAGATACATGCCGTCGGCGACCGCCGGGGCGTTCTTCTGAAAGGCGTCCCGATCGACCGCCTCGGTGACCTCGTCCGGGCGCAGTCGCTGAACCTGGTCCAGGGGATGGGCCATCGGTTCCACCGAATCGGTGTCGGCCTGTTGCAATTGGTCCACGAAATCGACGATGCTGCCCAGCTTCGCGACGAAGTCGGGTATCTCCGCCTCGTCGAACTCCAGTCTCGCGAGATTCGCGATATGTTCAACCTGCTGTCGGGTCAGGGACACCGCAAGGCTCCGGTCTGTGACGCTTGAAAGAGGGTCGGCACCGGCCAACGCGGTACCAAACGTGAAATGATACACGCCGTCTTGCCCAATGTCGTCCCCGTTGCTAGAGTAGCTTTTTGCCTTGATCCGCGGGAATTTGCCCGACAATGCTGAAGAGTCTTCTGGGTTATTTCTCCAACGACCTTTCCATCGATCTCGGGACAGCGAACACACTGATCTATCTCCGCGGGCATGGCATCGTGCTCAACGAGCCGTCGGTAGTTGCCATTCGGGAAGAGTCCGGCCGCGGCGGCCGGAGCGTGGAGGCCGTCGGCACCGAAGCCAAGAACATGCTGGGCCGCACACCCGGCAACATCACCGCAATCCGCCCGCTGAAAGACGGCGTCATCGCCGATTTCACCGTGACGGAGAAGATGCTGCAGCACTTCATCAAGAAGGCGCACGGCAACCGGTTCTTCGCCCCCAGCCCGCGCGTGCTCGTCTGCGTGCCCTACGGCTCCACCCAGGTGGAGCGCCGCGCCATCCGTGAGTCCGCCGAGGGCGCCGGTGCCCGCAAGGTCTACCTCATCGAGGAACCCATGGCGGCGGCCATCGGCGCCGGCATGCCGGTGCACGAGGCCCGGGGCTCCATGGTGCTCGACATCGGCGGCGGCACCTCCGAAGTGGCGGTGATCTCCCTGAACGGCATCGTCTACGCCTCCTCCGTGCGCGTGGGCGGCGACCGCTTCGACGAAGCCATTACCAACTATGTGCGCCGCAACTACGGCATCCTCATCGGCGAGGCCACTGCCGAGCGCATCAAGCACGAGATCGGCTCCGCCTATCCGGGCCAGGAGGTCAAGGAGATCTCGGTGAAGGGCCGCAACCTCTCCGAGGGCGTGCCCCGCAGCTTCACCCTGAACAGCAACGAGATCCTGGAGGCCCTGCAGGAGCCGCTGCAGGGCATCGTCGGGGCCGTGAAGGAGGCGCTGGAGCAGACGCCGCCGGAACTGGGTGCCGACGTCGCCGAACGGGGCATCGTCCTCACCGGCGGCGGAGCGATGCTGAAGGACCTGGACAAGCTCCTGATGGAGGAGACCGGGCTGCCCGTGGTCATCGCCGACGACCCCCTCACCTGCGTGGCCCGCGGCGGGGGACGTGTGCTCGAACTGATGGACGAGCACGGGCCGGCCGTCTTCGGTCTGGACTGAGCCGGCGGTGAGCGCGGCGGCCCCATCCACCGTCGCAGCCCAGTGAACAGCCCTGTACGGCGGGCGACCGGGAAGTCGGTGTCCGGCGCGTTACGGGAGCCCGCGGCCGGCTCGCAGGCGGCGCGACGCCCCGATCATCCCTATCCGACCCGATCACCCTTATCATGTTAGGGCATGGCGACAGCTCAGTCTGATACCCAGCGACGGACGGCCCCGATGCGCTCGCTCGGCGCCCGTACACTGGCGCTCGTGCTGGTGAGTCTGGTCGCCCTGGTCGTCGACCACCGGGAGAATCACCTGGACGCGGTGCGCCGGGCGATCGCCACCGCCATCTATCCCCTGCAGGTCATCGTTGCGCTGCCCGCCGAGGCCCTGGGCTGGGCCCGGGAGAGCGGCGTCAGCCGCAGCGACCTGCAGCGGGAGAACAACCGGCTGAAGGCCGAACGCCTGGCCATCCGCGCCAAGCTGCAGCAGATGGCCGCGCTCGAGTCCGAGAACGCCCGGCTGCGCCTGATGCTGCAGACCACCACCCGGGTGAGCGACCGGGTGCGCGTCGCCGAGATCATGGCCGTCGATGCCAATCCCTACCGCCACGACATCGTCATCGACAAGGGCGGGCGCCACGGGGCTTACGAGGGCCAGGCCATCATCGATGCCAACGGCGTGGTGGGCCAGATCATCAACGCGGGAGCCTTCACCTCGGAGGCCATGCTGATCAGCGACCCGGACCACGCACTGCCGGTGGAGGTGAACCGAAACGGCCTCAGGACCATCGCCGTGGGCACCGGCGAATACGACCGGCTCGACCTGCCGTTCCTGCCGAACAACGCCGACATCAGGCCGGGCGACCTGCTCGTGACCTCCGGTCTCGGCGGCGCCTTCCCGGCCGGCTACCCGGTGGCGGAGGTCACCGAGGTCACACCGAACCCGGCGGAGTCGTTCGCCGCCATCCGCGCCCGGCCGGCGACCGCGCTGAATCAGGTGCGCGAGGTGCTGCTGATCTGGCCCGGCCAGACGGACGTCCCGGAGGAGACCGGCGCGACGGACCCGGATGCCGCCGGCATGGCGGACCCATCCGGCCCCGAGACGACGGGCGAGCCGGACGCGGACAGCACGGCGGACGCACCGGCCGCGGAGACCGCCGATGAGTGAGGCGGTGGCACTGGAGCGCTGGCCCGTCTGGCTCTGCCTGCTGGCGGCACTGCTGCTCTCCATCGTGCCGCTGCCGGCGCTGGTGGAGCCGTTCCGCCCGGACTGGGTCGCACTGACGCTGATCTACTGGGCGCTTGCCTTCCCGCGGGTATTCGGCCTGCTGACCGCATGGGTGAGCGGCCTGCTGCTCGACGTGGCCCAGGGCACGTTGCTAGGCCAGCACGCGCTGGCGCTGACGGTGATGATCTATTTCCCGCTGCGCTTCCACCTGCGCCTGCGGGTCTTCCCCATCTGGCAGCTGTCCGCCACCGTAATGGCGCTGCTCGCGCTCTACCAGTTCATCCTGTTCTGGATCAACGGAACCGCGGGCGTCGCCTCGAATCTGATGGACTACTGGGGTTCGGTCATCACCGGCGCACTGTTCTGGCCGCCGCTGATGCTCTTCTTCAACGGCGTGCGCCAGCAGATGACGGCGGCGAGGTAGACGATGCGCGGACGCGCTCCCATCAAGGACTCGGGTGCCGAACAGCGGATGTTCCTCACCCGCGTGGTGCTCGCGGTGGCGGTCGCGCTCGGCCTCATGGGACTCGTGGTCGGCCGCCTGGTGCAGCTCCAGGTGATCGAGCACGAGCACTTCGCGGACCTGTCCCAGGGCAACCGCATCCGCATCGAGCCCGTGCCGCCCACCCGCGGGCTGATCTACGACCGCCACGGCGTCATCCTGGCCGAGAACGTGCCGACCTATCAGCTCGAGCTGGTACCCGAACAGGTGGAGGACGTAGATGCGACTCTGGCAGCACTGGTCGACGAGGGTCTGCTGGTCGAGGAGGACCTGCCCCGCATCCGCACCCTGCTCGGGACCAACCAGCGTTTCACGCCCATCCCGCTGCGCTATCGGCTGAAGGAGCAGGAACTCGCGCATTTCGCCATCGCCCGGCCTCGCTTCCCGGGCGTCGACATCCGTGCCCGCCTGATGCGCCACTATCCCTTCGACAGCGCCGCCGTGCACGCCGTCGGTTACGTCAGCGGTCTGAGCAAGGAGGAGCTGCAACGGCTGGAGGATCCCGCCGCCTACGCCGGCACCACGCAGATCGGCAAGACCGGCATCGAGCAGCGCTTCGAGAGCCTGCTGCACGGCGAAGTGGGCCACCGTCAGGTGATCGCCAATGCCCGGGGGCGCGCGCTGGGCCAGGTGCCCGGCGAGCAGCCCCGGCCGGGCGCCAATGTCCATGTCAGCCTGGACATCGAGCTGCAGCTGCTCGCCGAAGAGGCCATGGCCGGGCGGCGCGGCGCGGTGGTGGCGCTGGACCCGCGCAACGGCGAGGTACTGGCGCTGGTGAGTACGCCGGGTTACGACCCCAACGCCTTCGCGGCCGGTCTGAAGCCCACCGAGTTCCGTGCCCTGAGCACGCACCCGGACCAGCCGCTGTTCAACCGGGCCGTACGGGGCCGTTATCCGCCGGGCTCCACCATCAAGCCGATGCTCGGTTTCGCCGTCCTCGAGGAGAGCGTCTCCGACCTGGATCACACCGTGCGCTGCCCCGGCCATTTCTCGCTGCCCGGCAGCAGCCACCGCTACCGGGACTGGAAGATCCACGGTCTGGTGAACCTGCACGACGCCATCGTGGAGTCCTGCGACGTCTACTTCTACGAGGCGTCGACGAAACTCGGCATCGACACCATGCACGACTATCTCGTGCGCTTCGGCCTGGGCAGCCGCACGGGCATCGACATCGCCGGCGAGACGGGCGGGGTGGTGCCCTCGCGGGAGTGGAAGCGGCAGAAGTTCTCCAGCCGGGCCAACCAGGTCTGGTTCCCCGGAGAGACGGTCATCGCCTCCATCGGCCAGGGCTACATGCTCACCACCCCGCTCCAGCTCGCCGTGGCCACCGCCGCCGTGGCGACCCGCGGCGAGCGTTACCGGCCCCACCTGGCACTGGGCTGGGAGCACCCCCTGGACGGCGGCTTCCACGCGTTCGAACCCGAGCTGCTCCCCCGCGTGGAGACCCGTGATCCCCTGCACTGGGAAGTGGTGATCAACGCCATGCGCGACGTCCTGCAGGGCGAGAACGGCACGGCCCGGGCGGCCGGCATGGATGCGTCCTACCCCATGGCGGGCAAGAGCGGCACGGCCCAGGTGTTCAGCGTGGGCCAGGACGAGGAATACAACGAGGACGAGATCGACGAGCGGCTGCGCGACCACGCCCTGTTCATCGCCTTCGCGCCCCTGGAGGACCCCCGCATCGCGGTCTCGGTGATCGTGGAGAACGGATCCAGCGGCAGCCGTGCGGCCGCCCCCATCGCCCGCGCCGTGATGGACAAGTGGCTGCTCGAGGAGCGGGACCAGAAGGAAACGGTACGCGGGCGGGCCGCCGCCGAGGCCGGGACGCCGGTGGCGCGCAGCGCGCCGGCGGAGGAGTGACCGGGCACTGACGATGGGCACGCTGTTCCGGGAAGATGCGCAGTTCTCCGAACGCCGGCCGCTGGGCGGCATCGGCCAGCTGCTCGCGAACCTGCACCTGGACGGTCCGCTGCTGGCCGGCCTGGGCGTCATCTGCGTATTCGGCCTGTTCGTGCTGTACAGCGCCGTCGGCCAGAACCCGGACCTGCTGCTGCGTCAGGTGATCCGCCTGGGGCTCGCGCTGGTCGCGCTCGTGATCGTGGCGCAGCTCACGCCGGCGCTGCTCAGGCGCTGGACTCCCTGGGGCTACCTGGCGGGCCTCAGCCTGCTCGCGCTCGTGCTGATCCTGGGCGAGGTGGGCCAGGGGGCCCAGCGCTGGCTGGATCTCGGGGTGCGCTTCCAGCCCTCCGAGATCATGAAGCTGGCGGTCCCGATGATGGTCGCGGCCTTCCTGCACGACCGGCCTCTGCCGCCCCGGCTGAGCCATCTCGCCGTGATCGGCGCCATGATCCTGCTGCCCGCGGTAATGATCGCCGTGCAGCCGGACCTCGGCACCGCATTGCTGATCACCGCCGCGGGCATACTGGTGGTACTGCTGGCCGGTATGTCGGTTGCCCACATCCTGGCGCTGGCCGGCCTCGCGGTGGCCACCATGCCGGTGCTGTGGCATTTCATGCACGACTATCAGCGCCAGCGGGTGCTCACCCTGCTGGACCCCCAGAGCGACCCCCTGGGCGCCGGCTACAACATCATCCAGTCCAAGATCGCCATCGGCTCGGGCGGGCTGTTCGGCAAGGGCTGGACCAACGGCAGCCAGGCGCAGCTGGAGTTCCTGCCCGAGAAGGACACGGATTTCATCTTCGCCGTGCTGTCCGAGGAATTCGGACTGCTGGGCGTGCTGGCGCTGCTGCTGATGTATCTGTTCGTCGTCGGCCGCGGCCTGTACATCGCCGCCAATGCCCAGGATACCTTCTCCCGGCTGCTGGCGGGCAGCATCAGCCTCACCTTCTTCGTCTATGTCTTCGTGAACACGGCCATGGTCTGCGGTCTGATACCGGTGGTGGGCGTGCCGCTGCCGCTGGTGAGCTTCGGCGGCACCTCCATGGTGACGCTCATGGCCGGTTTCGGTATCCTCATGTCCATCCACACTCACCGCAAACTCCTGCCTCGGTAGGTCGACGACAGATGTACGCACGCTGCCAGGAAATGCCGGACAGGATATGCCCCGCGTGATCCGCCTCCTCATCCTCCTCTGCGCCCTGGCGGCCCTGCCGGCCCGGGCGCTGGACACCTCGCGTCCCGACGTGGCCGGGTTCATCGACGAGGTGGCGGAGCGTCACGGCTTCGAGCGAGCGGAACTCGTGCGCACACTGGACGCCGCCGAGATCCAGCAGCCCATTCTGGACGCCATCAGCCGGCCGGCGGAGAAGGTGAAGCCCTGGCACGAGTACCGGGCCATATTCCTCACCCGGGAGCGCATAGAGGCAGGTGCGGCGTTCTGGCGCGAGCATGCCGGCGAACTCGCGCGCATCGGCGCCGAGACCGGCGTGGACCCGGAGATAATCGTTGCCATCATCGGCGTGGAGACCTACTTCGGCCGCATCACCGGCCGTTACCGCGTACTGGACGCGCTGGCCACACTGGCGTTCGACTATCCGCCCCGCAGCCCGTTCTTCCGCAGGGAGCTGGAGCAGTTCCTGCTGCTGGCCCGCGAGGAGCGCGTAGACATCGACACCGCCCTGGGTTCCTATGCGGGCGCCATGGGCGCGCCCCAGTTCATGCCGTCGAGCTACCGGGCCTATGCCGTGGACGCCAGCGCCGACGGCCTGCGCGATCTCTGGACGGACTGGAGCGACGTGTTCGGCAGCGTCGCCAACTACCTGCGCGTGCACGGCTGGCAGGCCGGAGAGCCGGTCTTCGTCCGGGCCAGCACGGCTCCCGCCTGGTCCGGCAGACCGGCGGGGGACAAGGGCCTCGACACCGACGCCACGGTGGCGGGACTCGGCGCCGGCGGTATCGTCTTCGCCACGGAACTGCCCGGCGACGCGGGCGCACGCCTGCTGCGCATGGAAGGCGAGGAAGGCGACCAGCTCTGGGTGGGCTTCGAGAACTTTCACGTGATCACCCGCTACAACCGCAGTGCCATGTACGCGCTGGCGGTGTGGCAGCTCGGCCGCGAGATCGCGCTGGCCGTCGGTGAGGCCGCCGCCGATGCGGATGCCTGAGCGCAGAGCGGCGGTCGCCGCAGCCGCCCTGCTGCTGGCCGCCTGCACCGCGCCGGGTCCGCGCCAGGACGGGCCGCCGCCGGCCCACCGGGCCGAACGGCAGGTGCCACCCACCATACCGGCGCCGGAACCGCGCAGCCGTTACGGCAACCCGGACTCCTACGAGGTGTTCGGCAAGCGCTACCACGTCATGGATACGGCCGAGGGTTATCGGGAACGCGGTGTCGCCTCCTGGTACGGCACGAAGTTCCACGGCCGGCGCACCTCGTCAGGCGAGCCCTACGACATGCACGCCTTCACCGCGGCCCACAAGACGCTGCCCCTGCCCACCTGGGTAGAGGTAACCAATCTGCGCAACCGCAGGAGCATCCTGGTGCGGGTCAATGACCGGGGCCCGTTCGTGGCCAATCGCATCATCGACCTGTCCTACGCGGCGGCCCGCGAACTCGACATCGTCGGCGACGGCACCGGGCTGGTGGAGGTCCGGGCGCTCACCTTCGGCGAGGCGGCCGGCGGCGACCGCATGACGGCGGCGGCGCCGGCACAGGCGCCGGCGGAGAGCCTGCCGCCGACGGACGACACCGCCCCGGCGCCGCCCGCCGGAGGACAGACGGGCGATGCGCCGGTACTATACGTACAGGTCGGCGCATTCAGCGAGCGGGCCAACGCCGAGCGCATGCACGCCAGGCTGCTGGCCGAGGACTTCTCCGATGCATTCATCTTCGAGGACGTGACCGAAGAGCGCCGCCTGTACCGGGTGCGGGTGGGGCCGATCCCCTCGGTGGAGGCCTACGACGCCACCGTGGCCAGGCTCGGCACCCTCGGCATCGACAGCGTCCACATGATTATCGAATAGACCCTGCCATGACCCTGATCCAGTTCCGAGCGGCGCGCGCACGCCAGTTTGTTCGCCTGTTTGCTCCCCTCCTCGTTCCCGTGCTGCTGCTGTTCTCCCCGCTGCCGGCGGCGGCAGCGCTGCCGGACATCCCGATCCCGGCACCGCCGCAGCTGAATGCGGACAGCTACATCCTCGTCGATGCCGACAGCGGCACCGTGCTGGTGGACCGGGAGGCCGGCAAGCGCGTGGCGCCGGCGAGCCTCACCAAGCTGATGACCGCCTACGTGGTCTTCCACGCGCTGCGCGACGACCTGATCACGCTCGAGGAGGAGGTGACGGTCAGCCGCAAGGCCTATCGCACGCCCGGCTCGCGTATGTTCATCGAGATCAACTCCCGCGTGAGCGTCCAGGACCTGCTGATGGGCATGATCGTGCAGTCCGGCAACGACGCGAGCGTGGCTCTGGCCGAGCACATCGCCGGCTCCGAGGAGGTCTTCGCCGAGATGATGAACCGCTATGCCCAGGAACTCGGCATGAGCGGCAGCCATTTCCAGAACGCCACCGGCCTGCCCGGCGACAACCACTACTCCACCGCGCGGGACATGGCCACCCTGGCCGGCGCCCTCATCAACGACTTCCCGGAGTACTACCGCTGGTACTCCGTGCGGGAATTCACCTACAACGAGATCACCCAGCGCAACCGCAACCGGCTGCTCTGGCGGGACCCGACGGTGGACGGCTTCAAGACGGGTCATACCGATGCCGCCGGCTATTGTCTCGTGGCCTCGGCAGTGCGCGACGACATGCGGCTGATCTCGGTGGTGATGGGCTCGCCGAGCGCCCGGGTGCGCACCGACGCGAGCCAGGCCATGCTCAACTACGGCTTCCGCTTCTTCGAGACCCACCGCCTGTTCGCGGCAGGCGACATCGTGGAGACGGCGAAGGTGTGGAAGGGCGCGGCCGAGGCAGCGCCGCTGGGCGTCTCCCGTGACCTGTTCGTTACCATTCCCCGCGGCACCTACGACCGGCTGCAGCCCCTGATCGAGATGCCGGCCACCGTCATCGCTCCGGTCGACGAGGGCCAGACCCTCGGCGAGCTGCGTATCGAACTCGACGACCAGCTCCTGGCCGCCATGCCGCTGGCCGCCCTCGCCCCCGTCGCGGAAGGGACGCTCTGGCAGCGTCTCAGCGACGAGGTCATGCTCTGGTTCGAATGAGCCCGGGCCCGACGGCGCGCCGGTAGCAGCCATGGCCGAACTCCTGCCCAGGGTCTGGCTCGACGGGGAGATCGTCCCGCTCGAGGAGGCCCGTATCTCGCCGCTGGACCGGGGCTTTCTGTTCGGGGACGCGGTCTACGAGGCCATGCCCGTATGCGGCGGGCGTATCGTGGGCGAGGTCGAACACCTGACCCGCCTCGGGCGCAGCCTGGACGCCACCGGCATCCGCAACCCGAACGACGAGGCGGCCTGGCAGCGCCTGCTCGCGCGCCTGATCGAGGCCAACGGCGGCGGCGACATGCTCCTGTATCTGCAGGTGAGCCGCGGCGCGGACACCGGCCGGGACCACCGTTTCCCGGCGGCAGCCCAGCCGACGGTACTGGCCATGGCCATGCACTGGCAGCGGCCGCAGGAGTCCGACTACCCGGAGGGCGTGGCCGCGGCGCTGGTCCCCGACCGGCGCTGGGCCCGCTGCGACATCAAGTCCACCTCGCTGCTGGCCAACGTGCTGGCCCGCCAGGAGGCCGCGGACCGCCACTCCACGGAAGCCGTCCTGCACCGGGACGGCTGGGTCACCGAAGGGGCGGCCAGCACCATCGCCATCGTCACCGGGGGCACGCTGCTGGCACCGCCGCCGGACCCGTCCGTGCTGCCGAGCGTGACGCTGCAGCTCGTCTGGGTCATCGCCGAAAAAGAAGACATCGCCCGGGCACGGCGGCGCTTCAGCGTGGAGGAGTTGCTCGAGGCCGACGAGGTGATCATGCTGGCCGCCAGCCGGGAACTAGTGCCGGTGGGCCGGGTCGATGACACCATCATAGGGACGGGTGCGCCGGGACCGCTCTGGCGCCGCCTGTTCCACCTCTATCAGCAAGCGCATCACGGTTGACCGCCAACATGACCAGCAACGAGGACAGCCTGCTCGAGTTCCCCTGCGACTTCCCCATCAAGGTCATGGGGCGGGACGAGGACGACGACTTCCGCAGCGAGGCCCTGGCCATCGTGGAGGCGGAGATCGGCCCGCTGCCCGAGGACGCGGTGACCACCCAGCCGAGCCGTAACGGGCGCTTCCTGTCGGTCACGGTCACCGTGCGGGCGCAGAGCCGCGAGCAGCTAGACTCGCTGTACCGGCGGCTGAGCTCCAGCGATCGGGTGCTGGTGGTCCTGTGACGACGGAGCCGGTCATCGCCCGCGCCGGGGCCCGTACGCTGACGGTGCGCCGGCTCGGCCGGCGCGACTACGAGCCGCTGTGGCAGGCAATGCAGCGGCATACGGACGAGCGCGACGAGGACACCGGCGACGAGATCTGGTTCACCGAGCACCCGCCGGTGTTCACCCTGGGCCTGGCCGGCAGCCGCGAGCACGTACTGGCACCGGGCGACATCCCCGTCGTGCACATCGACCGGGGCGGCCAGGTCACCTATCACGGA
This sequence comes from uncultured Woeseiaceae bacterium, assembly GCA_964428605.1. Classification (GTDB taxonomy): domain Bacteria; phylum Pseudomonadota; class Gammaproteobacteria; order Steroidobacterales; family Woeseiaceae; genus Lentisalinibacter. The sequence goes on along the minus strand of CAYRZI010000006.1, from coordinate 14,783 downwards.
CCGGGGCAGCTCATGATCTACCCGCTGATCGACATCCGCCGGGCAGGCATCGGCGTGCGGCGGCTGGTGTGCGCCCTCGAGACCGCGGTGATCCGGATGGTGGCGGCGTTCGGTATCGAGGCGGCCGGCCGGCGGGATGCACCCGGCGTGTACGTGGACGGCCGCAAGCTCGCGAGCATCGGCCTGCGCATCCGCCGGGGCGCCAGCTACCACGGCATGGCCCTGAACGTGGATATGGACCTGGAGCCCTTCTCCCGCATCAACCCCTGCGGCTATCAGGGGCTGGAGATGACCGACCTCGCCCGCCTGGGCGGACCCGCGGACCCGGATGCCGTGGCGGACCGGCTGCTCGTCCCGCTCTGCGAGGAGCTGGGCTACGCAGCGCCGACCACAGCGCGGCGCCGGCCGACGTAGCGCTAGCGGCCCAGACGCCTGCGCAGCTCCGCCAGTCGCGCCGGCGTGCCCGGGTCGTGCCAGGACCCGGTGTGAAGCTCGCCCCGCACCCGCCCCGCGGCCGCATGCTCCCGGATCAGGGGGGCCAGCGGGAAGATCCCTTCCGCGCAGCCGGCGAAGAACTCCGGTCGGTACCGCCCGATGCCGGCGAACGTGTAGCGCTTCCCCGTAGCACTGCCCACCAGGCCGTCCTCCAGCGTGAAGTCTCCCCGCGGGTTGTGCTCCGGGTTCGGCACCAGCACCAGCGAGGCCAGGGCGTCGCCCGGCGGCGGGGCGGCGGCGAATTCGTAGTCGGTATGGATGTCGGCGTTCACCACCCAGAACGGCTCTCGCCCGAGCAGCGGCAGCGCGCGGCGGATGCCGCCGCCGGTATCGAGTGCCGTCTCGCCCTCCGGGCTGTACACCAGCGTGACCCCGTAGCGGCTGCCCTGCCCCAGGCGCTCGACGATGCGTCCGCCGAGCCAGGCCAGGTTGACCACGATCTCGGAGACGCCGGCCCGGGCCAGGGCACGGATGTGGCGCTCGATCAGCGTCTCGCCGCCCGCTTCCACCAGCGGCTTGGGAGTCGAGTCGGTCAGCGGCCGCAGACGCTCGCCCCGGCCGGCGGCGAGGATCATCGCCCGGGCCGGGTTCACGGCGCACGCCCCGGCAGGGCGGGCAGCACCCGGTCCGTGACCAGGGCGCACAGCCAGCCTAGCTCCGGGTAGTCGTCGCCGAGGGCGGTGACGTAGGCGAGCGTACGCGGCACGTCGGCCAGATAGCCCGGCTTGCCGTCCCGGTGCCAGAGCCGGGCGAAAATGCCCGCCGCCTTCAGATGCCGCTGGACGCCCATCAGGTCGAAGGCACGCAGGAAGCCCGCGGCGTCGCCGTCGACCGGCAGGCCCGCCGACCGGGCCTGCTCCCGGTAGTCGGCGACCCAGCCGAGCACCCGCTGCCGCGGCCAGGTGATGTAGCAGTCCTTCAGCAGCGAGACCAGGTCGTAGGTGATCGGGCCGTGCATCGCGTCCTGGAAGTCGAGAATGCCCGGCGGCGCCGACGTGACCATGAGGTTGCGGGAGTGATAGTCCCGGTGGACGAATACACGCGGCTGGGCCAGCGCACTGGCGGCGAGTGCGTCGGTGAGCTCGCGCCAGGCGGACTCGTCGGCCGCCGACCATGCCAGGGCCAGGTGCCGGCCGCAGAGCCAGTCGCGGAACAGGGCCATCTCGGTGTGCAGAAAATCCCGGCCGTAGGGCGGCAGCTCCTCGGCGTGGCGCGCGCCACCGCGCTGCAGGCGGACCAGCGCGCGCAGGGCTGCGGCGTAAAGCCGATCGGCCTCCTCCGGTTCGGCCTCGAGGCGCTGCAGGTAGAGCTCGTCCCCCAGGTCCGTCAGCAGCAGGAACCCGGCCGCAAGGTCGGCCTCGAGCACCCGCGGGGCGGTGAGGCCGATGGCCTCGAGCCAGCCCGCGATGCGCACGAACGGTTCGCTGTCTTCCCGGGCGGGCGGCGCGTCCATGACGATGTGACTGCGCCCCCCGCTGACGACGCGGAAGTAGCGGCGGAAGCTCGCATCGGCCGATGCCGGGCGCAGGTCGTCGAGGGTCATGCCGCAGTCGCGGACGAGCCATTCCTCGAGCTGGCGCAGCCTGTCGTCATGCAATGCCGGAGTACTCCGTAAGCGGCACCGGGCGGGCCCGGAGGCCGCGCCGGACGCCGGGTCGGCCGGTTTGAAGGGGTCGGGAAACTGTGCGAAGGTAGCAAAAAATCACGAGCGAGTTCATCCCACCTTGCTGCCCAGTACGCTCCGCCTCGCCGCAATGGCCTGCCTGCTCGTTGCGATCTCTCTGCCTGCGCGGGCACAGGACCGGATGGACTGCCAGACCGACCCGCT
>CAYRZI010000006.1:0-12360 GCA_964428605.1 uncultured Woeseiaceae bacterium | reverse complement strand
CGCTTCAGCTACGACGAGGGCCTGATCCGCTTCGAGGACGCCCGCTTCGGCCTGGCGGCGCGCAGCTCCCGGGGCGAGGCGGGCCTGCTGCAGATCGAGCGCACCGGCCGGCTCACGCTGGAAGACGTGAGCTACACCACCTGCCCGCCGGGCAAGGACGACTGGCAGCTGCTCGGCGATCGCATCCGGCTGGATACGGCCGAGGGGGTCGGCACCGCGCGCGACGTGAAGCTGGAGTTCCAGGGCGTACCCATCCTGTATGCCCCGTGGATGTCGTTCCCCATCAGTCCGGCCCGCAAGTCCGGTTTCCTGATCCCGGACGTGGGCAGCAGCGGGCGCAACGGCACGGACGTGAGCGTCCCCTACTACTGGAACATCGCCCCCAACTACGACGCCACGATCACGCCGCGGCTGCTCACCCGCCGGGGCGTGCAGCTCGATACCGAGCTGCGGCTGCTTACCGGCTCCAGCCGGGGCGCGGCCGAGCTGGAGTACCTGCCGGGGGACGACGAGACCGGCGAGGACCGGGTCTACCTCCGCCTGTACGACCGCACCATCATCGCCCGGCGCTGGCGGGCGCTGCTCGACGTGCGCAGCGTCTCCGACGACAACTACTTCGAGGACCTGGGCGGCAGCCTGAGCGAGGCCAGCACCACCCATCTGAACCAGAGCCTGCGCTTCGACTACCCGGGTCGCCACTGGTATCTGGCCGCCGACTTCCGCATGTTCCAGACCATCGATGCGGCCATCAGCGGCGAGGACGAGCCTTACCGGCAGCTGCCGCGACTGACCGCTGCCGGCAACTGGCCGTCGACGGGCACGGGCCCCTCCTGGGGCATCGACTCCGAGCTCACGTATTTCGACCGCGACGCGGGCGTCACCGGCTGGCGGCTGAACGCGCGTCCGCGTTTCGAATACTCCATCGAACGGCCCGGGTTGTACCTGCGCCCGGGCATCGAGCTGGACCACACCGCCTACGGCCTGGACCAGACCGCCCCCGGACAGGCGGACTCGCCGAGCCGGACGGTGCCCCTGTTCAGTCTGGACGCGGGGGCAACGTTCGAGCGCAGCATCGCGAGCCGCGGCTGGGTGCAGACACTGGAACCACGGATGCTCTACGTGCACGTGCCCTACGCCGAGCAGGACGACCTGCCGGTGTTCGACACCATCGAACCGGATCTGAACCTGGTGCAGGTCTTCCGCAAGAACCGCTTCGTCGGCCCGGACCGCCTCGCCGACACCGACCAGGTCAGCCTGGGTGTGACCACGCGTCTGTTCGACGCCGCCACGGGGCGGCAGCTGCTGCGCGCCACCATCGGCCAGACCCGTTACCTGAGCGACCAGGGTGTCAGCCTGCCCGGCCTGGAACCGGTATCCGCCGACTCCTCGGACTACATCGCCGAGCTCGGCTTCGACGTGTACGGCAACTGGAACCTGGACCTGGGCCACCAGTGGAACTCCGAGACGGACACCACCACCCGTTCGGAGATCCGGCTGCAGTACCGCCCGGAGGACGACCGGGTGCTGAATTTCTCCTACCGCTTCCGCCGCGGCTCCATCGAGCAGGCGGACGTCTCCTGGAGCTGGCCGATCGGCGAGCGCTGGAACCTGGTGGGACGCTACAACTACTCGCTGCGGGAGGACACCACGCTGGAACGCTTCCTGGGCGTGGAGTACGAGAGCTGCTGCTGGAGCATCCGGCTGGTGACCCGCCGCTACATCAGCCGCCGCGACCGCACGGCCGACTCTTCCATCGCCATCCAGCTGGAACTGAAGGGTCTGACGAGTGTCGGAGACCCTGCAGACGAGCTCCTGGAACGTGGTATTCTGGGCTATTCCCGCGACTGACTCGCCGGGGACTGTCAGCGCAATTCCCGCCGCTGGGCCCATGGCCCGGAGTGGCGTACCAGCAGGGAATCGCGGTAATGGTTCCCGCCACTTCAACCGTTTTACAGATCTCATGCAAACAACCGCCAGTCTGAGCCTCATTCTCGCCGTCATCACCCTGCTCCTGCCCGGCATCGCACCGGCCCAGGAGAGCGAACGACTGGACAGCATCGTGGCCGTCGTCAACGAGGGCGTCGTGCTCGAGAGCGAACTCGATACCCAGACCGAACTGGTGCTTGCGCGCCTGCAGGAACAGAACGTGCAGCTGCCGCCGCCCGAGATCCTGCGCGACCAGATCCTTGAGCGTCTGATCATCGACCGGATCCAGCTGCAACGTGCCGAGCGCATCGGCATCCGCATCTCCGACGAGGTGCTCAACAACGCGCTCGCCGATGTCGCCCGTCGCAACAACATCGCCTTCGCCGACCTGCCCCGTGCTCTGACCGCCCAGGGCATCGACTATCCGATGTACCGGGAAGAGATGCGCGACCAGCTGGCGCTGGAGCAGCTTCGCCAGGTGGACGTGATGGGCCGCATCAACGTCTCGGACCGCGAGATCAGCCGCTGTCTGGATGACCTGGAGGCGAACGTGGGGGCGAACTCGGAATTCGACATCTCCCATATCCTGATCAGCGTGCCCGCCAACGCCACGGCGGAGCAGTTCCGCGAGGCCGAGACGGAAGCGCGCCGGCTCTACGCCGAACTGCAGGACGGGGCTGACTTCGCCAAGGCGGCGGTCAGCTATTCGGACGCCCAGAACGCACTGGAAGGCGGCAACCTCGGCTGGCGCAAGGGCACCCAGCTGCCCACGCTGTTCACCGGTGTCGTCGAGGACCTCTCCCCCGGCGAGATCGCCGAGCCCATCCGCAACGCGAGCGGCTTTCACATCATCAAGCTGAATGACCTGCGCGGCGCCATGGCGCGCAGCGAGGTGAATCAGTCGCGTATCCGTCACATCCTCGTCCGGCCGGACGAGATCGTGGACGACGCCACCGCCCGGCAGCAGCTCGCGGACCTGCGCGAGCGTATCCTGGCCGGCGAGAGCTTCGGCGACCTGGCTCAGCTGAACTCGGACGATCCGGGTTCTGCCGCCGAGGGCGGCGACCTGGGCTGGAGTTCGCCGGGCACCTTCGTTCCCGAGTTCGCCGAGGTGGCGAACTCGCTCGAGATCGGCGAACTGAGCGAGCCGTTCCGCTCCCGCTTCGGCTGGCACATCCTGGAAGTCACTGACCGCCGCGTGTACGACAACACCGCCGAGGTACGCGAGCGCAACTGCGTGAACAGCATCCGGGCCGGCAAACTGGAGGAAGAGACCCAGCTCTGGCTCAGACGCATGCGCGACGAGGCCTTCGTCGACAAGCGCATCTGAGGCGTGGCCGCCACGCCGCCACGGCTGGTGCTGACGGCCGGCGAGCCGGCCGGCATCGGGCCCGACATCTGCCTCATGCTCGCGGCGGGCCCCCTTCCCGCGGAGACGGTACTCGTGGGAGACCGCCGCCAGCTGGCCGGGCGCGCGGCCACGCTGGGCATCGATGTCGTGCTCAGTGAGTACCATCGCGGCGAGCCCCGCCGCGGCGGCCATACGCCCGGCGAGATCCCGGTGATGAGCTTCCCGCTGGCCAACGGCGAGTGCCGCGGGGCGCCCGACCCGGCCAACGCCGGTGCGGTTCTGGCCGGGCTGGAATGGGCCGCGCGGGCCTGCCTGGAAGGGGAGTTCGACGCCCTGGTGACCGCGCCGCTACACAAAAGCGTCATCAACGAGGCCGGGATGTCCTTCAGCGGCCACACCGAGTTCCTGGCCGAGGCCACCGGAGCGCCGTTGCCGGTGATGATGCTGGCCACGGACCAGCTGCGTATCGCCCTCGCCACCACCCACCTGCCGCTGGCCGACGTGCCGGCCGCGATCACCACGGAGCGGCTCACCGGGGTCATCGACGTCCTGCACCGGGACCTGCGCCAACGCTTCCGCATCGACGAGCCGAAGATCCGGGTCTGCGGCCTGAACCCTCACGCCGGCGAGGCCGGACACCTCGGCCGGGAGGAGATCGAGGTGATCACGCCGGCACTGGACGAGCTGCGCGCGCGCGGCCTCGCCATCGAGGGGCCCGTGCCCGCCGACACCGCTTTTCTGGACACCGCGGGCAAGGCGGACGCGGTGCTCGCGATGTTCCACGATCAGGGCCTGCCGGTGATCAAGTACGCCGGCTTCGGCAGCGCCGTGAACATCACGCTCGGACTGCCCATCGTGCGTACCTCGGTGGACCACGGCACCGCCCTGACACTGGCCGGGACCGGCCGCGCCGATCCGGCCAGCCTGGGCGTGGCGCTGCGCTACGCGGCGGAACTCGCCGGAGACCGCGGATGAGCGGCCGGTGAGCCATCGGCCGCGCAAACGCTTTGGCCAGCACTTCCTGCGCGACCCCTCGGTGGTCTCGCGCATCATCGCCGCGATCGCGCCCGCGGCCGGTGACCACCTGGTGGAGATCGGCCCGGGCGAGGGCATCCTCACCGCGCCGCTGGCCGCCCTGCCCGTCACACTGGACGCCGTGGAGATCGACCGGGACCTGGCAGCGGCACTGCGCACACGCTTCAGCGCCGCCGGGAACCTCACCATCCACGAAGCCGACGCCCTCGCCTTCGATTTTGCCGCCCTGGGCGACGGTCTCCGCCTGGTGGGCAACCTGCCCTACAACATCTCGACACCGCTGCTGTTCCGGCTCGTCGCCCAGCGCGACGCCATCCGCGACATGCACTTCATGCTGCAGAAGGAGGTGGTGGAGCGCATGGCGGCCTCTCCGGGGGGCAAGGCCTACGGCCGCCTCACCGTGATGCTGGCCTGTTCCATGGAAGTGGAACAGCTGTTCGACGTGCCGCCGGAGGCGTTCCGCCCGCCGCCTAAGGTGCAGTCCAGCGTCGTGCGCCTGGTGCCGCGCGCCGAGCGGCTCGAGATCCGCGACCAGCGGCTGTTCGCCGCATTGGTCACCGGTGCCTTCTCGCGCCGGCGCAAGACGCTGCGCAATGCGCTGGCCGACTGGCTCACCCCGGAGGCCATCGCCGAGGAAGGCATCGATCCGACGCTGCGGCCGGAACGGCTCGCGCCCGAGGAGTTCGCCCGCCTCGCCGACCGGGCGCTGCGCGAACGGGACGATGCGCTAGAATGACGACCCGAACGGGATGCCGATCCGATCTGCCACAGCGAGAGGCCATGAGCGAGAAGTCGAGCCACCACATCAGGGTAGACGTGAGCACCAACTTCCTGGACGACCAGTCGGAACCGGAGCTGGACCGCTACGTCTTCTCCTACACCATCACCATCGCCAACCTGGGCGAGGTGCCCGCCTCCCTGCTCAGCCGGCACTGGATCATCACGGATGCCAACGGCAAGGTGCAGGAGGTGCGCGGCGACGGCGTGGTGGGCGAGCAGCCTCATCTCAATCCGGGCGAACAGTTCCGTTACTCCAGCGGCACCGTGCTCGAGACGCCCGTGGGCAGCATGGAGGGCAGCTACCAGATGCTGGCCGACGACGGCGTCCGCTTCGACGCGCCCATTGCGCCATTCACCCTGGCCGTGCCGGGTCTGCTGCACTAGTCGGTACCGGGCAATACCCCCACGGCCGCAACAGCGGAGACCGTAGCATGGCGGTCTATGCCATCGGCGATCTGCAGGGCTGTTACGACCCGTTCCGTCGCCTCCTGGACAAGCTGGATTTCGACCCGGCGGAGGATACCCTCTGGCTGGCCGGCGACCTGGTCAACCGGGGCCCGAAGTCATTGAAGACACTGCGTTTCGTGCGCTCCCTCGGCGATGCGGCCGTCACCGTGCTCGGCAACCACGACCTGCACCTGCTGGTAATCGCCCACGAGCGCAGCGCGGCCAAGCGTTCGGCCTCCCTGGCCATGAAGCCGATCCTCCGGGCCGGCGACTGCGACGAACTCGTCCACTGGCTGCAGAACCGGCCGCTGGCCCATTATGACGAGACGCTGGATACGCTACTGGTGCACGCGGGTGTGCTGCCGGAATGGGACCTCGACACCGCGCTCGCCCGCGCGGCGGAGGTGGAGGCGGTGCTGAGGGGCCCGCGTCCCTCCAGGCTGCTGGCCCACCTGTACGGTGACGAGCCAGACCGCTGGGCCGAGGACCTGCACGGCGTGCCGCGGCTGCGCTTCATCGTCAATGTGCTGACCCGCATGCGCATGCTCGGGCGCAGGGGACGGCTGGATTTCGACTACACGGGTCCGCCCGGTGACGCGCCGGAGAGGCTTACCCCCTGGTACCGGGCGCCCGGGCGCGCGATGGCCGGCACCCGCATCGTGTTCGGCCACTGGTCGGCGCTGGGCCTGCTGAGCGAAGCGGACGTGGTCTGCCTCGACACCGGCTGTGTCTGGGGCCGGGCCCTCACCGCGCTGCGCCTGGACCGGGCGGCGAAACCGGTCAAGGTAAAATGCCGCGCCCAGTCGCGCTAGAATCGCGACGTGGAATCCGACGACGAGGCCATCAGCACCACGGCGGCGCCGCCGCCGGTGGGTGCCTATCCCCATGCCCGGCGTGCCGGGGGGCTCCTGTTCCTGTCCGGCCTGGGCCCGCGGGACCCGGCGGGCGGCGACATACCGGGCGTGCGGCGGGATGCCGACGGCCGCGTGGCCGGCTACGACATCGAGGCCCAGTGCCACGCCGTCTTCCGCAACGTGAAGAGCGTGCTCGAGGCCTCGGGCTCCGGCTGGGACCGGCTCGTGGACGTCACGGTTTTCCTGACCGACATCGAGCGGGACTTCGAGGCATTCAACCGCATCTACGGGGAGTATTTCCCCGGCGAGGGTCCGTGCCGGACCACCGTCGAGGTCAATCGCCTGCCGACGCCTATCGCCATCGAACTGAAATGCATCGCGGCTCTCTGACAGACGCGAGACACCGCAGGGCCGACCACCGCGTCGCCCGCAATGGGAGAGTGTCATGAAACCGCTCACCGCGTTCAATTTCCGCAACTGGATCGACGAGAACCGGGACGCGCTGCGGCCGCCGGTCTGCAACAAGCAGGTCTTCGAGGACGGCGAGTTCATCATCATGGTGGTCGGCGGGCCGAACTCCCGGGACGACTACCACTGGGACGAGGGCGAGGAGTTCTTCTACCAGCTCGAGGGCGACATGCTGCTCCGGACCATGCAGGACGGCGAGCGGGTGGACATCCCCATACGGGAAGGCGAGATTCTGCTGCTGCCGCCGCGGGTGCCGCACTCGCCCCAGCGCTACGCCGACACGGTCGGGCTCGTGATCGAGCGCAAGCGCACGCCCGGGGAGCTGGACGGCTTCATGTGGTTCTGCAACGAGTGCGACGCGAAGCTCTACGAGGAATTCCTGCACGTGGAGGACATCGTGCAGCAGCTGCCGCCGGTCTTCGAGCGTTTCTACGGCAGCGAGGAGAACCGTACCTGCCCCGAGTGCGGAGCCGTGATGCCGGCGCGCTGAATCCGTGAAGATCGACATCCATACCCACGTGCTGCCGCCCGACTGGCCGGACCTGAAGGAGCGTTACGGCTACGGCGGCTTCGTACAGCTGGAGCACCACGGGCCGGGCTGTGCGCGCATGCTGCTGGATGGCAGGAACTTCCGCGAGGTGCAGTCCAATTGCTGGGACCCGGACGTGCGCCTGGCCGACTGCGACGCCACCGGGGTGGACGTGCAGGTACTCTCCACCGTGCCGGTGATGTTCAGCTACTGGGCTAAGCCGAATGACACCGCCGATCTTGCCCGGCTGCTGAACGACCATATCGCCGCCGTGGTCGACGAGCAGCCCCGCCGCTTCCTCGGCCTCGGCACGCTGCCCATGCAGGACGCGGAACTCGCCGTCCGCGAGCTGGAGCGCTGTCTCGAGCTCGGCCTCCACGGCGTGGAGATCGGCACCCACGTGAACGGCTGGAACCTGGATGACGAGCGGGTGTTCCCGGTGTTCGAGGCGGCCGCCGAGCTCGGCGCCGCCGTGTTCGTGCACCCCTGGGAGATGCTGGGCCGCGAGCGCATGAACCTCTACTGGCTGCCCTGGCTGGTGGGCATGCCGGCCGAGACGGCGCTGTCGGTCTGCTCGCTGATCTTCGGCGGCGTGTTCGAGAAGCTGCCGGCACTGCGCGTGGCCTTCGCTCACGGCGGCGGTGCCTTCCCGGGCCTGATCGGACGGCTGGAGCACGGTTTCGCCGTGCGGCCGGACATCGTCGCCGTGAAGAACCCGGTGCCGCCCACCGAATATCTCGGCCGCTTCTACGTCGACTCGCTGGTGCACGACCCGCGCATGCTCCAGTACATGATCGAGCTGTTCGGCGCCGAGGCCATTGCCCTCGGCAGCGACTACCCGTTCCCCCTGGGCGAGCATCATCCGGGTGCCCTGATCGAGTCCATGGGGCTGGCGGCAGAGGTGGAAGACCGCCTGCTCGCCGGCACCGCGCTGGAGTGGCTGGCCGTCGAACGGAGCCGTTTCCAGTGAGCGCGGCGTTCGAGGAAGCGCGGCGCCGGGACGCGGCCGATCCGCTCGCCGGCTTCCGCGAGGAATTCGTCTTCCCGGAGCGTATCGACGGCCGCTCGCCGGTGTATTTCTGCGGCAATTCCCTGGGACTGATGCCCCGCCGGGCGGCGGAGACCGTGCGCGCGGAGCTGGAGACCTGGGGGCGGCTCGCCGTGCGTGGCCACACGGAGGGCGGGCATCCCTGGATGTCGGCGCACCGCAGCGCCGCCGCGCCGCTGGCCGAACTCGTCGGCGGCCTGCCCGCCGAGACGGTGGCGATGAATACGCTCACCGTGAATCTCCACCTGCTGATGGCGAGTTTCTACCGGCCGCAGGGCAAGCGGCGCGCGATCGTGATCGAGTCCGACGCCTTCCCGTCCGACCGCTACGCGGCGGCCTCCCAGATCGCCTGGCACGGCCATGACCCCGGGCGGGACCTGCTGGAGTGGCATCCCCGCGAGGGCGAGCACCGGCTGCGCACGGAAGATCTGGCCGCCCTGCTGGAGCAACGCGGGCACGAGATCGCCCTGCTGCTGCTGCCGGGCGTGCAGTACTACACGGGCCAATGCCTGGACATGGCGGAGATCTGCCGCCTGGCCCGCCGGCATGGCGTCACCGTGGGTCTCGATCTGGCCCACGCCGTCGGCAACGTGCCGCTCTCGCTGCACGACTGGGGGGCGGACTTCGCCGTCTGGTGCAGCTACAAGTACCTGAACGGCGGGCCGGGCGCGGTTGCGGGCGCCTGGGTGCACGAACGCCACTGCGGCGACTCCAGCCTGCCCCGGCTGCTCGGCTGGTGGGGCCACGAGGAGAGCACCCGTTTCCGCATGGCGAAGGAGTTCACGCCGGCTCCCGGCGCCGACGTCTGGCAGCTCAGCAATCCGCCGGTACTCGCGCTGGCGCCGGTCGTCGCGTCGCTGGAACTGTTCGCCGCGGCGGGCACCGGCGCCCTGCGGGAGAAGTCCCTGTCGCTGACCGGTTATCTGCGTCGGCGGCTGGAGCAGCGCTTCCCCGGCGGTTTCGGCATCCTGACGCCGGATGACCCGTGCGCGCACGGCGCCCAGCTCTCGCTGGTGGTCCGCGGCATGGGCCTCACGGGCCGGGACCTGTTCGACAACCTCGCGCGGCTGAACGTCATCGCCGACTGGCGGGAGCCGGACGTCATCCGGGTGGCGCCCGCGCCGCTCTACAACTCCTACACGGACGTCGAGGCCTTCCTGCAACGGCTGGCCGAGGCGGCCGCCATGACCCAGACGCTCGCATGAAAGACCTCGGCGGACATCCGATCACCGTTCTGGGCGCAGGCCTGACCGGCTCGCTGCTCGCCACGCTGCTCGCCCGCCGCGGCTACACCGTGGACGTCTACGAACGTCAGCCGGACCTGCGCACCCACACGAGCCAGGGCGGCCGCTCGATCAATCTGGCGCTGGCCGCCCGCGGGCTGCGCGGCCTCGCGCTGGCCGGCCTGACCCGGGCGGTCGAGCCGCTGCTGACCCCCATGTCCGGGCGCATGCTGCACCAGCAGGACGGCGGGCTCGAATTCCAGCCCTACGGCCAGCACGAGGGCGAGGAGAACTACTCGGTCTCCCGCGCCGACCTGAACCGGGTGCTGCTGGAGGCCGCCGAGTCCGCGGGCGCCCGCCTGCATTTCGGCCAGGCCTGCGCCGGCATCGACCTGACCGCGCGCCGGATCACGCTGCGCCGCGAGGACACCGGCGCCGAGCGGGAGCTCGCGATGGCGCCACTGATCGCCGCCGACGGCGCCGGCTCGGTGGTGCGGCGCGAGCTGGCCGCGGCAGGACAGGTCAGCGCCAGCGAGTCCCTCCTGGCCCATGGCTACAAGGAGCTCACCATCCCGCCCGCGGACGACGGCGGGTTCCGCCTAGATCCGGGCGCGCTGCATATCTGGCCCCGGGGCGGTTTCATGCTGATCGCGCTGCCGAACCCGGGCGGCGACTTCACCGTGACCCTGTTCCTGGCCAACGAGGGGCCGGACAGTTTCGCCACCCTTACGGACGACAAGGCGGTGCGCGACTTCTTCCAGCGCCACTTCCCGGACACGCTTACCCTTATCCCGGATCTCACCGCACAGTTTGCGGCGAACCCGGTCGGGATCCTCGGCACCGTGCGCTGCGAGCCCTGGAACCTGGCCGGCGATGTGCTGCTGATCGGCGACGCCGCCCATGCCATCGTGCCTTTCCACGGCCAGGGCATGAATGCGGGCTTCGAGGACTGTGCCGAGTTCTGCCGCCTGCTGGACGAGGGCCTTGGCGACCGGGAACGCCTGTTCAGCGCGTTCAGCCGCCTGCGCAGGCCGGATGCGGAGGCCATCGCCGACATGGCGCTGGAGAACTACGTGGAGATGCGCGACACGGTGCGCGACCCCCGCTTCCACCTGAAGAAGGCGCTGGCCTTCGAACTCGAGCGCCGCTGTCCCGGCCGTTTCGTGCCCCGCTATTCCATGGTGATGTTCCACGCGGAGATTCCCTACGCCGAGGCGCTGGCCCGGGGCGAAGTGCAGGCGCGGCTGCTCGAGGAGCTGACGGCGGATGCCGGCTCGCTGGCCGACGTGGACATGGCGCTGGCCGAACGCCTCGTCAGCGAGCGTCTGGCGCCCCTGCCCTACGCTCCAGCGTGAGGTAGCTGTAGCCGAGTTCCCGTTCGCCGCCGGCCGGGAAGTCCTCGCGCTCCACCGCGCGCCAGTCGGCGTTGTCGAGGGAAGGGAAGCGGGTATCGCCCGCGAACGCGCGGTGCAGCCGGGTCAGGTAGATGCGCCCGGCCAGCGGCAGCGCCTCGCGGTAGAGCGCGGCGCCCCCGATAACCATCACCTCTTCCGCGTCGCCGGCCAGCGCCAGGGCGGCGTCGAGGCCGTCGGCCCCCTCGCAACCCTCCGCAGCGTAGCCGGGTCTGCGGCTCAGCACGATGTTGCGCCGGCCCGGCAGGGGCCGGCCGATGGACTCGTGGGTGCGCCGGCCCATGACGATCGGCTTGCCCATGGTGATGTCCCGGAAGCGGCGCAGATCCTCCGGCAGGTGCCAGGGCAGGCGGTTGTCGACGCCGATCACGTCGTTGGCGGCGGCGGCGACGATCAGCGAGACCAGGGGGCCGTCGGACATGCGCGGCCTCTCAGACGGCCACGGGGGCCTTGATGTGCGGGTGGTGACGATAACCGCGGATCTCGAAATCCTCGTAGCGGTAATCGAACAGGCTCGGCGGCCGGCGTTTCAGCTCGAGGGTCGGCGGCGGCAACGGTTCCCGGCTGAGCTGCTCGTCGGCCTGTTCCAGGTGATTGAGGTAGAGGTGGCAGTCGCCGCCGGTCCAGATGAACTCGCCGACGCCGAGCCCGGTCTGCTGCGCCACCATGTGGGTCAGCAGCGCATAGGAGGCGATGTTGAACGGCACGCCCAGGAAGATGTCGGCGCTTCTCTGATAGAGCTGGCAGGACAGGCGCCCCTCCGCCACGTAGAACTGGAAGAAGGCGTGGCAGGGGGCCAGCGCCATGCGGTCGAGTTCGCTCACGTTCCAGGCGCTGACGATGATGCGCCGGGAATCCGGGTCGCTTCCGAGCTGCTCCAGCACCCGGGCGAGCTGATCGACGTGGCCGCCGTCCGGGGTCGGCCAGGAGCGCCACTGGGCACCGTAGATCGGCCCCAGCTCGCCGCTCTCGTCGGCCCACTCGTCCCAGATGGTGACACCGTTATCGCGCAGGTAGGCCGTGTTCGTGTCGCCGCGGAGGAACCACAGCAGTTCGTGGATGATGGAGCGGGTGTGCAGCTTCTTCGTGGTCACCAGCGGGAAGCCCCGGCCGAGGTCGAAGCGCATCTGGTGGCCGAACACGCTCAGCGTGCCCGTGCCAGTGCGGTCGTCCTTGCGCACGCCCTGCTCGCGCACGCGGCGCATCATCTCCAGATACTGCCGCATCCCTCAGGCCTCCGCCGGGCGCCTGCCGCCCCGGCTGCGGTCGCGATAGGCGAGAAAGATC
>CAYRZI010000005.1:0-60469 GCA_964428605.1 uncultured Woeseiaceae bacterium | reverse complement strand
GCAGGATGGGGCTGGTGCCCGTGGCCGCCAGCGCATCCTTGTAGTTGATGGTGGAATAGGCCACCCGGACTACCACGTCGCCCTCGCCCAGGTCGTCGAGGCCGATCTCCTCGAAACCCGCCCTGATCTCGTCGTCCTGCTTGTGGATGCGGTAGGCCCTGAACTTGTCCATGCTTGCTCCTGGAAACTGCTCCTGAAACTGCTCCTCGAGGATCGCTGTCGGGAATTCGCTGCCCGGACAGGGTGCGGCCGGCGGGGATCGGCCCGGTGCACAGGCGCTGACCAATTCTACGCCCTCTGTCCCGTGCCGCCACCCGGGTTAGAGTGGCACGGCGTGAGGGAGGAGGCGATGACGGACCGCAACTGTCGTGATCTCGTACTGGTGCTCGGCGACCAGCTGGACGAGGGCAATGCCGCGCTGGCGGCGGCCGAGCCGGACCGGGACGTGGTCCTGATGGCGGAGACCGCGGGAGAGGCGGCCGCCGTCCCCAGCCACAAGCACCGCATCGCCGTCTTCTTCGCCGCCATGCGCCACCGCGCCGCGGCGCTGCGCGAGGCCGGCTGGCGGGTGGACTACCGCGACATCGACGAGGGCATGGCCAGCCTGTCCGCCGCCATAGAGGACGCGGCGGCGCGCCACCGGCCCGGGCGGCTGCTGGCGGTGGAGCCCGGCGAGTGGCGGGTGCGCCACGCCGTGGATACGGTCTGCGGCTCCCTCGACCTGCCGGTGGAGTGGCTGACCGACCGGCATTTCCTCTGCAGCACCGACGAGTTTGCGGACTGGGCCCGGGGCCGCAAGCGCCTGGTCCTGGAGTACTTCTACCGGGAGATGCGCCGGCGGCACGACGTGCTGATGGACGGCGACCAGCCGGCGGGCGGCGAGTGGAACTACGACGCCGACAACCGGGACTCGTTCGGCCGCACCGGGCCGGAGGAGCTGCCCGAACGGGCCGGCTTCGAGCCCGGCGCACTCACCCGGGAGGTACTGGACGCCGTCGAGCGCCACTTCCCCGGGCACGCCGGCAGCACGGACAACTTCCGCTGGCCGGTCACCCGGGACCAGGCCCGGGAAGCCCTGGCGGACTTCGTCGACCACCGGCTGCCCCTGTTCGGCCGCTACCAGGACGCCATGTGGCAGGGCGAGCCGTTCCTGTATCACTCGCTGCTCTCCTCCAGCCTGAACCTGAAGCTGCTCGACCCCCGGGAGGCGATCGACGCAGCGGTGGAGGCCTGGCGCGACGGCCGTGCGCCGCTGAATGCGGTGGAGGGCTTCGTGCGCCAGATCCTCGGCTGGCGCGAGTTCATCCGCGGCGTCTACTGGCTGCAGATGCCGGGCTACAAGGCGCTGAACCACTTCGACCACGACACGCCGCTGCCGGATTTCTTCTGGACCGGGGAGACGGCGATGAACTGCCTGGCGCAGAGCATTGGCGACACGCTCGAGAACGGCTATGCGCACCACATCCAGCGCCTGATGGTCATCGGCAACTTCGCCCTGCTGGCGGGGCTGCGCCCGGCCGAAGTCTGCGACTGGTACCTGGCGGTGTACGTGGACGCGGTGGAATGGGTGGAACTGCCGAATACGCTCGGCATGGCCCTGCACGGCGACGGCGGCATCGTGGGCTCGAAGCCCTATGCCGCGGGCGGTGCGTACATCAACCGGATGAGCAACTACTGCAGCGGCTGCCGTTACGATCCGGGCAAGCGCACCGGCGAGGATGCCTGCCCGTTCACCCTGCTGTACTGGGACTTCCTCGCCCGCAACCGGGAGCGGCTGCGGCGGACCGGGCGCATGAACATGATCCTGAAGAACCTGGACCGCTGGAGCGACGACGAACTCGACGCCATCCGCCGCCAGGCGGCGGCCTTCCGGCGCTCCCCGGGCGGGGAGCCGGCCTGGTCCCTACTCCCGGGTCCCTAGTCCTCTATGGTCGTGAACACGCCCTTCTGGCGCGCGAAGTAGCGCGACAGCGCCTTGATGTCCTGCGGCGTGAGCGCCGTGACGATGCCGGCCATCACCGCATTGACCCGGGTGCCTTCCTTGTACTGCTCGAGCGAGTGGATCAGGTAGCTCTCGTGCTGGCCGGCCAGGTTCGGCCACTCCGGGGACTGGCTGATACCGTTGCCGCTGTGACAGGCCACACAGGTGGAGATCTTGTCCGGCGCCCCCTCCGGCGCGCTGGCCATCGGTTCCGCCGCGGCCTCGCCCCAGGTGGCGAAGTACGCGGCGATGTCCTGCATGTCCCGGTCGCTCAGCGAGGCGGCCTGGGCCTGCATGGTCTCGTGGGGCCGTTCGCCGTCCTTGTACGCCTGCAGCGCCGCCACGATGTACTCGGGGTGCTGCCCCCCCAGCTTCGGCACGCGGAAGGAGGGGTAGGCGTTGCGGTAGCCCTCGATGCCGTGGCAGCCGAGGCAGGTGTAGGCGAGCGCCTCGCCGCGCTCCGGGTCGCCTTCGGCCGCGGCGGTGAACGGAATGGACAGGGGAAGCAGGGCTGCGGCCAGCAGGGCCGCACGCTGGAAGGTCACTCTGAGCACGCTGTTACCCGTGTGATTGGCTGGGAGGGAGTGGAAACAGGCCGGTATGGTAGTGAGTGTCATCGCCGAATTCCAGCGGCCCGGCCGCCGGCAGGGTCACCGCAGCGCGCCCGGGCGCTATGGTAGCATCGGCGGCCTGCCAGGCGGCCGGAGCGCCCCGTGAAGAAATTCCTCTTCTTCGTCGTACTCGGACTGTTCGTGGTGCTCCTCGCGGCGCCCTGGTTTCTCGGCTCGTTCACCGAGCGCCAGATCGAGGAACGGCTGGACGCCGGCGCCCGGGCCCAGCCCGGCATCGCCGTCTTCACCGAGGAATACCGGCGGCACTGGTTCTCCAGCGACAGCCGTCACCGCATCGTCGTCACCGACCCCCGGCTCGGCGAGGCGCTGCGCGAACTCGCCGGCGACGATGCCTTCGCCGACGAACCGGCCATCGTGATCGAGACCCGCATCGAGCACGGCCCGCTGCCGCTGGGCGCCGACGGGCCGCTGCGCCCGGGACTCTCCCGCGCGGTCTCCACCTTCGACCTGGACCCGGGCGGCGGCGACCCGGTGCCCCTGCCCGGACGCCTGGTGACCACCATGGCCCTGGACGGCGCCACCCATGCCGAGTTCCGCCTGGAGGCGGGGTCGCGGGAGTCTCCCGACGGCGCGGGCCGCATCAGCTGGGAGGCGGCGAGCATCGACGCGGACATCAGCGCCGACGGCCGGCGCGTCCACGCCCGCGGGCAGATCGGCGGCTTCGAACTGGTGGCACGGGACGGCGCCGACGGCGACCTGCGGCGGGTGAGTGTGCAGGACGTCGAGGGCGACAGCGTCCAGCGCTACACCGCCAACGGCGTGCCCGTCGGGCCGACCGCCCTCAACATCGGTGCGGTCGCGGTCAGCGGCGACGACGCGGACCTCACGCTGGAGGATATCCACATCACCAACGACGCCGAACTGGAGGGCGAACTGCTCAGCGGCACCACCGAGGTACGGGTGGAGCGCATCGAGGGCGGCGGCCCGGGGCCGGTCTCGTTCACGCTGGAACTCGCGACGCAGAACCTGCACGAGCCTAGCCTCGCAGCCCTGGCCGAGGCCGCGCAGGCGCTGGAGAGAGGGGGATTCAGCGGCACCCCGGCGGAAGCCTACCGCCTCATGGAGGACGACATCGCCCGCCTCGTAGCGGCCGGCCCGGTGCTCGACCTGCGCAAGCTCGGCATCGCGCTGCCGGACGGCGAGCTGCGCCTGACCACCTACCTGGCCCTCGCCGCGGGCGGCGACCCGGAACCGCCGCTGGATGCCCGCGAGCTGCTGGGCCGGCTGACGGGGACCGCCGAAGTACGCGTGCCCGCCGGCGTGGTCGAGCGGGTGCGCGAGATCGATCCGGCTGCGGCGGAGCAGCTGGAGATGCTGATCGCGACCGGAATGCTGCGCCCCGACGGCGACGACTACCGCCTGCAGGCGGAATACGGCAACGGCCTGCTGACCATCAACGGTCTGCCGCTGCCGGTACCGCTGGCCTGGTAAGGGACAGGTCCAGCTCGTCGGCCCGGTGACAGGCCGCCTCGCCCCCGTCCACCGACCGCAGCGCCGGTTCCTCCGCCGCACAATGCTCCACCGCCCAGGGGCAGCGGGTGCGGTAGGCACAGCCGGAGGGCGGATTCCACGGCACCGGCAGGTCCCGTGGGGCGGCGGGCGGCCCCCGCCGCCGTTCCACGGCGGGATCCGGCACCGGCACCGCATCCAGCAGCGCCCGGGTGTAGGGGTGGCGGGGGCGCCTGTAGAGTTCACCGGCCCCGTTCCGCTCCACGATGCGGCCGAGATACATCACCATCACCCGGTGGCTGACCCGCCGCACCACGGCGAGGTCGTGGGCGATGAACAGGATGGCCAGCCCCATCTCCTGCTGCAGGGACAACAGCAGGTCGATGATGCCTGCCTGCACGGAGACGTCCAGGGCACTGACCGCCTCGTCGCAGATCAGCAGCCGCGGCCGGGTGATCAGCGCCCGGGCGATGCCGGCCCGCTGGCACTGCCCGCCAGACAGCTCGTGGGGATAACGCGAGACGGTCTCCGGGCCGAGGCCGACCCGCTCCAGCATCGCCGCCACCCGCTCCCGGCGCTCGCCGCGGGTGAGGGCGCGCTCGTGCACCAGCAGCGGCTCGGCCACGATCTCGCCGATGGGCATGCGCGGGTCCAGCGAGCCGAGCGGGTCCTGGAAGACCAGCTGCAGGTCGCGGCGCACGGCCCGCATGCCGGCCCGGTCCAGGCGGTCGAGCGGCCGCCCCAGCAGCACCACCCGGCCCTCGCTGGCCGGCAGCAGGCGCAGGACCGCCCGCGCCAGGGAGGACTTGCCGCAGCCGGACTCGCCCACCACGCCCAGGGTCTCGCCGGGTGCCAGGGTCAGGTCCGCCGCCTCCACTGCCCGGAAGTACTCCCGGCGCGCGAGCAGCCGCTGCCGCGGCAGCGGGAACTGCACGGTCAGGTCGCGCACCTCCAGCACGGGGGCGGATGCGCCGGTATCCAGCGCCGCGCGCAGCGGCGTGCGCTCGTCCAGACGGGGCACCGCAGCCAGCAGCCGGCGGGTGTAGTCGTCCCGGGGGCTGGCGAAAATCTCCTCCGTGGCGCCCTCCTCCCGGCGCTCGCCGTTTTGCAGCACGATGACCTGGTCGCAGTTGCCCGCCACCACGCCCAGGTCGTGGGTGATCAGGATCAGCGCCGTGCCGAAGGCATCGCGCAGCTCGCGCAGCAGCGCGAGGATGCTGGCCTGCACCGTGACGTCCAGCGCGGTGGTGGGCTCGTCGGCGATGAGCACCTCCGGGCGGCACAGCAGGGCGCCGGCGATCATCACCCGCTGGCGCATGCCGCCGGAGAACTCGTGCGGGTAACTGAACAGCCGCCTGCGGGCGGCGGGCAGACGCACCGCGTCCAGCATCTGCTCCACCTCCTTCAGCGCGTCCTTCCACGAGCGGCCCCGGTGCTCCATCAGCACCCGGGCCAGCTGGCGGCCCACGGTCATGTGAGGGTTCAGCGACGTCATCGGGTCCTGGAACACCATGGCGATGCGCCGGCCGCGGATGCGGTTCATCTCCGCCGCCGGGCGGTTCAGAATCTCCTCGCCGTCGAGCTTCACGCTGCCCCCGGCACGCCCGTTCTCCGCCAGCAGGCCCATGATGGCCAGCACCGACTGGCTCTTGCCCGAGCCGGACTCGCCCACGATGCCCAGGGTCTGGCGTACCTGCAGGCGGAAGCGCAGGTCGCTTACGGCCGCCACCGGGCCGGCGGCGGTCTCGAAGGTGACGTCCAGATTGGTCACTTCGAGCACGCTCATCGGGGCCGGTCCCTGGGGTCCAGCGCGTCACGCAGGCCATCGCCGAGGAAATTGAAACAGAACAAAGTGGTGGCCAGGAACAGGCCCGGGAAGACCAGCATCCAGGGCGCAGTCTCCATCAGGCGCGAGCCCTGCTGCACCAGTGAGCCCCAGGAACTCATGGGCTCCTGCACGCCGAGGCCGAGGAAGCTCAGGAACGACTCCACGAGAATTACCTGAGGGATGGTCAGCGTCGCGTAGACCACCACCACGCCGAGCAGGTTCGGCACGATGTGGCGGCGCAGGATGGAGAACGTGGAGACGCCGGTGGCCTCGGCGGCCTCCACGAACTCCTGCTGGCGCAGGCTCAGGGTCTGGCCGCGCACGATGCGGGCCATGTCCAGCCAGTTCACGGCGCCGATGGCGACGAATATCAGCAGGATGTTGCGGCCGAACACCACCATCAGCAGGATCACGAAGAACATGAACGGCATGGCGTACAGGATGTCGACGATGCGCATCATGAGGTGGTCGATGCGCCCGCCGAGATAGCCCGCCACCGCGCCCCAGGCGACGCCGATGGCGAGGCTGACGGCGGTGGCCACCAGGCCGACGGCGAGTGAGATGCGCCCGCCGGTCAGGGTACGCACGAACAGATCACGGCCCAGGTCGTCCGTGCCGAACAGGTGACCGCCGGCCAGCGACGGCGGCGCGAGGATGCGGTCGAAGTCGGTCTCGTAGTAGTCGTGGGGACTCAGCCAGGGGCCGACGACGACCAGCAGCACGATCGCCCCGAGCAGGCAGGCCGAGACCACCGCCGCCCGGTTGCGGCCGAGGGCGGTGAGCGCGTGGCGGGCGAGCCCGCCGTGTGCGGCCGCGGCGGTCACCGGTAGCGCACCCGGGGGTCGAGCAGGCCGTACAGCAGGTCGACCACGAAGTTGAACAGCACGATGAGGACGCCGTAGAACACGACCACGCCCATCACCAGCGTGTAGTCCCGGTTCAGCGCGCCCTGCACGAAGAACCGCCCGAGGCCCGGCAGGTTGAAGATCTGCTCGATCACCACCGAGCCGGTGAGGATGGCCGCCGTCGCCGGACCGAGATAGGAGACCACCGGCAGCAGGGTCGGTTTCAGCGCATGCTGCAGCACGATGCTGCGCTCCGACAGGCCCTGGGCCCGGGCCGTGCGGATGTAGGGGCTCTTCAGCACGTCGATCATGCTCGCCCGGGTCAGCCGCGCGATGTAGGCCAGCTGAGGCAGGGCGAGGGCGATCACCGGCAGCACGTAATGAGCGGGCGAGGCCAGGTCGCCGGCCGGCAGCCAGCGCAGCATCACCGCGAACACCAGCACCAGCAGCGGCGCCACGACGAAATTCGGCACCGAGATGCCGGTCATCGACAGCGCCATCACCACATGGTCGGCCGTGCGGTTCTGGCGCAGCGCGGCCAGCGTGCCGGCGGCGATGCCGAACACCACCGCCAGCAGCATCGCGAGTCCGCCCACTTTCAGCGAGACGGGGAAACCCGCGGCGATCAGCTCGCTCACCTCGGACTGGCGGTAGCGGTAGGACGGCCCGAGGTCACCCTGCAGCAAGCCGCCGAGGTAGCGCAGGAACTGCTGCGGCAGCGGCTCGTCCAGGTGATAGGCCTCGGCCAGGCGCTGCTCCATGGCCGGGCTCAGACGCCGCTCGGTGTCGAACGGGCCGCCCGGCGCGGCGTGCACCAGCGCGAAGGCCAGCGCCACCACCAGCAGCAGCGTCGGGATGGCGCTCGCGAGCCGGATCAGCGCGTAGCGCAGCAAGGGTCAGTCTCCGGGGTCGGCGGTTTCGGGATCGTTCTCGCGCAGGCGGAGGTAACGGGAGTAGTGATAGTCCAGGGGATTGCCCACCCAGCCCCGCACCCGCGGGTGCACCAGGTGCTTGCTCACGTAGAAATACAGCGGCAGCACCGGGTGGTCGGCCAGCAGCACCTGTTCCGCATTCGCGAACAGGGAGGCCCGCTCCTCCTCGCCCCGCTCGCGCACCGCGGCGGCCACCAGCGAGTCGTAGGCCGGGTTGGCGTAGCCGAACTGATTGGCGCTGCTGTCCGAGGTCATCACCGAGAGGAAGTTGCCCGGGTCGTCGTAGTCCGCAATCCAGCTGCCCCGGAACATGCCGGGCACGTCGCCCCGGCGGGTCTCGGCGATCAGCACCCGGAACTCCTGGTTCGCGAGCTCTACCTCCGCGCCCAGCACCTCCCGCCACATGGACTGCAGGGCGGCGGCGATGCGCCGGTTCTCGTCGCTGGTGTTGTAGCGGAGCCGGAACGCCAGCGGCCGATCGGGTCCGTAGCCGGCCTCCGCGTAGAGGCGGCGCGCCTCGGCGTGGCGCTCCTCCGCCCCCGCGTCCGCATAGGGGAATCGGGGCGGCGTGTAGTCCTGCACCGTCGGCGGCACCCAGCTCCAGGCCGGCCGCTCGCCGCGGCCCATGACGGCCTCCGCCAGGCGCTCCCGATCCACCGCCAGCGACAGGGCGCGGCGCAGGCCGGGCGCATCGCGGAACGGCGGCTCGTTCAGGTTGAAGCCCACGTAGTAGACGCCGAGATAGGGCGCCACGCGCAGCTCGCCGGGGCGCTCGATACCTGCGTCCTCGAATACCGGCGCCGGCACCCGGGCGGTGATATCGAGTTCGCCGGCCCGGTAGCGGTTGTACTCCGCGTTCTCGTCCTCCAGCGGGTAGTAGCGCACCCGTTCGATCGGTACCGACACCGGGTCCCGGTACAGGCCATTCTTCTCGAGGCCGATATGGCCGCCGATCACCCGCTCCACCAGCCGGTAGGGCCCGTTGCCGACGAGGCGCTTCGGCGCCGGGTGATCGTCGCCCCATTGCTCCACCGACGGTCGGTGCACCGGGGCGGCGCTGTGGTGGGCCAGCCGGTGCAGCAGGTCGCCCAGCGGGTGGGCCAGGCGGATGACCAGGGTGCCGGGCTCCGGCGCCTCGACGCCGAGGGTATCGGGCGCGGCCTCGCCCCCGATGATGGCCGCGGCGCCGGCCAGCGGCGCCAGGTTGCTGGCGTAGAACGCGCCGGTGGCCGGATCGACCAGGCGGCGGAAACTCCAGACGAAATCGGCTGCCGTGAGCGGATCACCGTTGGACCAGGTGAGCCCCTCGCGCAGACGGAAGGTCCAGGTGAGCCCGTCGTCGCCGGCCTCCCAGGCGGCGGCGGCACCGGGCTGCAGGCTGCCGTCCGGCCCGATGGTCACCAGCCCCTCGAACAGGTCGCCCAGCACCTTCGCGGCTGGGACGCTGCGGGCGAGCTGGGGGTCCAGGGATTCCGGTTCCGCCGAGATGCCGCGGCGGAGGAAGTCCGGTCCCTCGGCGGCGGAGGCCGCTGCCGGCGGCTCGATGCGCTCCGCGGGCGCCTGCGCCGGCTCGCCACAGCCCGCCAGGGCCAGCAGCAGTGCAGCCAGCGTTGCCGCCGGCGGGAATCCCGGCCGGGCCGTGTGTCGCTTGGTCATGACGTTCCCCTTCAGGCGCTGCGCCTGAGGCCGTGCTTCTTCAGATGGATGAGCAGCAGTGATACGGCCGCCGGCGTCATCCCGTCCAGCCGGGAGGCCTGGCCGATGGTGGCCGGCCGCGCGGCCGCCAGCTTCTGGCGCACCTCGTTGGAGAGGCCCTGCACGTCGGCGTAATCGAGGTCTGCCGGCAGTTCCAGGTGTTCCTGGCGGGCGTGGCGGGCAATTTCGCGCTGCTGACGCTCGATGTAGCCGGCGTACTTCACGCCCACCTCCACCTGCAGACGGATCTGCTCGGCCTCCTCGGGCGGGTGCTCCGCGTCGAGGGCGTCCGGGCCGACGGCAGCCAGTCCCGTGACGGCATCGTAGCCGAGCTCGGGCCGGCGCAGCAGATCCAGCGCGCGGGACTCCCGGGACAGCGGGCCGCCGAGCAGCCGCCCCGCCTCCTCCTCACTCACGTCGCCGGGACGCACCAGGCAGGCGTGCAGCCGGCCGCGCTCGCGCTCCACGGCCTCGCGCTTGGCCTCGAAACGCCGCCAGCGCTCGTCGTCCACCAGCCCCAGCTGCCGGCCGGCCGGCGTCAGGCGCAGGTCCGCGTTGTCCTCGCGCAGCAGCAGCCGGTACTCGGCACGACTGGTGAACATGCGGTAGGGCTCGCTGGCGCCGCGGGTGTTCAGGTCGTCGATCAGCACCCCGATGTAGGCCTCTTCCCGGCCCGGCGTCCACGGCGATTTTTGCTGCACTTTTCGTGCAGCATTCAGCCCGGCCACCAGACCCTGTGCCGCGGCCTCCTCGTAGCCGGTGGTGCCGTTGATCTGGCCGGCGAAGAAAAGTCCCTGAATTTCCTTGGTTTCCAGGCTCGGATTCAGATCCCGCGGATCGAAGAAATCGTATTCGATGGCGTAGCCGGGGCGCGTGATATGCGCGTTTTCGAAGCCCGGAATGCTGCGCACGAAGCGCTCCTGCACCTCGAAGGGCAGACTGGTGGAGATGCCGTTCGGGTACACCTCGTGGGTGGTGAGGCCCTCGGGCTCCACGAAGATCTGGTGGGAGCTGCGGTCGGCGAAGCGGTGGATCTTGTCCTCCACCGAGGGACAGTAGCGCGGGCCCACCCCCTCGATGTTGCCGCTGAACATCGCGGACTCCTGCAGAGAGGCCCGGATGATGTCGTGGGTGGCCTCGCAGGTGTGGGTGATGTGGCAGGGCACCTGGCGGGGGTGCTCGTCCCGGCCGCCGAGGAAGGAGAACACCGGCGCCGGCTCGTCGCCCGGCTGCGGCTGCATGCGGCCGAAATCCAGCGTGCGCCCGTCCAGTCGCGGCGGCGTGCCGGTCTTCAGCCGGCCCACCCGTATCGGCAGTTCCCTGAGCCGCCCGGCCAGGCGCAAGGCCGGCGCGTCGCCCGCCCGGCCGCCGCCGGACTGCTCGCGGCCGATGTGGATGCGGCCGCCGAGGAAGGTGCCGACGGTCAGCACCACGGTCTGCGCCGTCAGCCGCAGGCCCAGCCGGGTCACGATGCCCCGCACCCGACCGCCCTCCACGACGAGGTCGTCGACGGATTGCTGGAACAGGGTGAGGTTCGGCTGGTTCTCGAGGATGCCGCGGATCGCCTGGCGGTACAGCACCCGGTCGGCCTGGGCGCGGGTGGCACGCACGGCGGGGCCCTTGCTCGCGTTCAGCGTGCGGAACTGGATGCCGGCGCGGTCGATCGCCCGGGCCATGGCGCCGCCCAGCGCGTCCACTTCCCGGGTCAGGTGGCCCTTGCCGATGCCGCCGATGGCCGGATTGCAGCTCATCTGACCCATGGTCTCCAGGTTGTCGGTCACGAGCAGGGTGCGGGTGCCCGTGCGCGCCGCGGCCAGGGCGGCCTCGGTACCGGCGTGGCCGCCGCCGATGACGATGACTCCGTAATGACGTCGGTTGTCCATGGCAAGTGCTGTCTGTAGCCCGGGCCCGAACCCCGGCGGGGTGGCTCCCGTGAGGCCGCACATTCTAAGTGCCTGACTACCCGGAGCAAAGGGGAAACCGGCTTTACACGGGAGGGACCTGCCCGCAGTATTGCGCCCTTTGACGCGGACTGCAGGGAGCGGTCTTGTTGCCGAAACCGGCCGTATTAATAGTCATCGGCATCGCCGCATTGGCTGTCGCGGGCCTCGCTGCCGGCCCGGCGGCCGGGGCGTCGCTCACCCTGGAGGACTGCCGGCTCGACGCCGGGCCCGGTCTGGCGACCGTGAAGGCCCGCTGCGGCACCCTCGAGCGGCCCGAGAACCCGGATGACCCGGACGGCCGGCGCATCCAGCTCAGCGTCGCCGTGGTGCCCGCCCTGTCGGTGGAGCCCGCCCCGGACCCGGTGGTACCCCTGGCCGGCGGGCCGGGTCAGGCCGCCACCGACTTCTACGTGGCCTACCGGGGCGCCTTCGAGGCGGTGCGCCGGGAGCGCCCCGTCCTGCTGGTGGACCAGCGGGGTACCGGCGGCTCGGCGCGGCTCACCTGCCCCGAGTCCGAGGACATGCTGGAGGAGGTGCCGGAACTCGAGGAGATCGGCCCGCTGGTACGCGAGTGCCTGGACGGGCTGGAAGCCGACCCCCGCTACTACACCACCAGCATCGCCGTGCGCGACCTCGAGGCGGTGCGCGAGGCGCTGGGCTATCCGTCGCTCAACCTCTATGGCATCTCCTACGGCAGCCGCGTGGCCCAGCATTACCTGCGCCGTTATCCGGAGCGCACCCGCTCGGTGGTGCTCGACGGCGTCATCCCGGCCGGCAAGGTGCTCGGCCCGGACATCGCGCTGTTCGCCCAGTCTGCGGTGGACGCCATCTTCGGGCGCTGCGCGCAGAGCGAGGCCTGCGCCGCGGAGTTTCCCGACGTCGAGGCCGAGTTCGCCGCGCTGCTGGAGCGGCTGGCGCAGCAGCCGGAGGCGGTGAGCCTCACCCACCCGGTCACCGGCGCCCCCGCGGAGCGGCGCTTCTCGGCCGACGAGCTCGCCGGCGCCGTCCGTCTGCTCACCTACGCCCCGGCCAGCGCCGCCCTGCTGCCCCACCTGATCCACGCGGGCGCCGGGGGCAATCTCGCCCCGCTGACCGCCCAGATCATGATGATCGAGGCCTCCATGTACGAGTCGCTGGCCATCGGCATGCACCACTCCGTGGTCTGCGCCGAGGACATGCCGTTCGTCAGCGACGCCGACGTCGACCGGGAAGCGCTGGCGGACACCTTCATGGGCGCGCAGCAGATCGACATGCTGCGCGAGATCTGCCGCCACTGGCCCCGGGGTCCCGTCGACCCCGACTTCGGCGAGCCCATGGACACCGACGTGCCGGTGCTGCTGCTCTCGGGCGAGTTCGATCCGGTCACGCCGCCGGCCTGGGGCGACCTCGCCGCCGCGCAGTACGGCAACGCCCGTCACGTCGTCGGCCCCGGCCAGGGCCACGGCCTGCTGCCCCACGGCTGCACGCCCCGCCTGGTGGCGGACTTCATCACCGACGCGAGCGTCGAGGAGCTGGATGCGGAGTGCGTCTCGCACCTCGGGCCCATGCCCTTCTTCCTGGATTTCAACGGACCCCGGCCATGATCCGCGTGGACCGCATCGCCAAGTCCTTCGGCAAGGTCCGGGCCGTCACGGACGTGAGCTTCGCCGCCGAGGACGGCCGCATCACGGGGCTGCTCGGGCCCAACGGCGCCGGCAAGTCCACGACACTGAGGGTTCTCTATACCGTCCTGAAGCCGGACAGCGGCAGCGCCAGCATCGACGGCATCGACGTCACCGCCGACAGCCTGGACGCCCGCAGCCGCCTCGGTGCGCTGCCCCATTCCTCGGGCCTGTATCCCCAGCTCACCGCCCGGGAGAACATCGCCTATTACGGCGCCCTGCACGGCCTGGCCGGCGGCGAGCTGGAGCGGCGCGTGCAGTCCATCGTGGACCTGCTCGAGATCGGCGATTTCGCCGACCGGCGCACCAAGGGCTTCTCCCAGGGCCAGCGAACGAAGGTGGCGCTGGCGCGGGCCATGGTGCACGAGCCCCGCAACGTCATCCTGGACGAGCCCACCAACGGTCTGGACGTCATGGCCACCCGCTCGCTGCGCGAACTCATCCGCCGCCTGCGCGACGCCGGCAAGTGCGTGCTGTTCTCCAGCCACGTCATGCAGGAGGTGGCCGCGCTCTGCGACGAGATCGTCATCATCTCCGACGGCCGCGTGGCGCTGTCCGGCACGCCCTCCGAAATACGCAGCCGCACCGGCAAAGAGAATCTGGAGGATGCCTTCGTGAGCGCCATCGGCTCTGCGGAGGGACTGGAATGAGCCGGCTGCTCACCGTCTGCGCCAAGGAGGTGAAGGACAACTTCCGCGACCGGCGCACGCTGCTCTCCGCACTGGTTTTCGGCCCCCTGTTCGGCCCGGTGCTGTTCCTGGGCATCATGACCCTGTCGCTGGACCAGGCCATCTCGGACTCGGGCAAGCCGCTGGACCTCGCCATTGCCGGCGCCGACCGGGCACCCAACCTGGTGGACTTCCTCGCCCAGAACAACGTGGAGCCGGAGGAACTGGCCATGGACCGGGAAGCCGCCATGGCCGCGGTGAAGGCCGGCGAGCACGACCAGATCCTCTACATCCCGGAGCTCTACGGCGAGCAGTTCCGCGGCGGCATCCCGGCCCGGGTGGAGCTCATCATCGACGAGTCCAACAACCGCGCCACCGGCGACGTCCGCCGGGCCCGCGGGCTGGTGCGGGCCTGGGGGCAGCAGATCGGCACCCTGAGGCTGCAGGTGCGCGGCATCGACCCTGCCATCACCCGGGCCGTGCAGCTGCAGGAGATCGACGTCTCCACCCCCACCGGCCGCTCGGCCATCCTGCTGGGCATGATGAGCTACTTCCTCATCTTCTCCATGCTCATGGGCGGCATGTATCTGGCCATCGACACCACCGCCGGCGAGCGCGAGCGGGGCTCGCTGGAGCCGCTGCTCACCCTGCCCGTTCAACGCAGCACGCTCATCGGCGGCAAGATCCTGGCCACCTGCTTCTACATGTCCATGTCGCTGGCCGCCGCGCTGATCGCCTTCTCCGTCTCGCTGCAGTTCCTGCCGCTGGAGAAAGTCGGCATGACCGCCAACTTCGGCCCGGACGTGGTCGCCAGCGCATTCCTGATACTCGTGCCGTTCACACTGCTCGGCGCCTCGCTCATGACCGTGGTGGCCTCCTTCACCAAGAGCTACAAGGAGGCGCAGAGCTACATGACCGTGGTGCTGCTGCTGCCCACGCTGCCCATCATGATCGCCGCGCTCCTCACCGTGCGGCCCACGCTGCAGTGGATGGCGGTGCCGAGCCTCAGCCAGCACCTGCTGGTGACCGACCTCATCAAGGACGAGGCCCTCT
Source organism: uncultured Woeseiaceae bacterium (assembly GCA_964428605.1). GTDB lineage: Bacteria > Pseudomonadota > Gammaproteobacteria > Steroidobacterales > Woeseiaceae > Lentisalinibacter. Next base: position 45,782 of record CAYRZI010000005.1, on the reverse strand, counting down.
CGCCCCTGTTCGTGGCCACCTCCGTCGGCAGCACCCTCGCGGTGGGAATCGCGCTCACCTGGCTCGCCATGCGGCTCTATCACCGGGAAGGCCTCCTCGGCTGAGGCCGCCGCGCCACCGCCGGAACCTCCGCTCCCTTCAGCCTCCGTTAAGGCACACCGGCCTAGCCTCGAAGCTGACGGCCGGCCTGCGGCCCGCGACGGAGGACGAGATCATGGCAACACGACACATCGGCTGGCTCGGCGCCGGCCTGCTCGCACTGGCGCTCACTCCGGCAGCCCATGCCGGCGGCGGTTTCTACGTCGGCGGCGACCTCGGCGAGGTCAGCGCCGAGGAATTCTTCGACGGCTTCGACTTCGACGCCAGCACCGACGCCTGGCGGCTCTACGGCGGCTGGCGTCTCAGCGACTACCTGGGCGCCGAACTCGGCTACGTCAACTTCGGCGAACTGGACGAGCGCGTGGACATCGGCACGAGCTTCGTGCCCGTCTCCGCCGACGCCGAGGGCTATACCGTGGCCGGCACCGTCGGCTGGCCGGTCACCGACGCTCTGGTACTCACGGGCCGCGGCGGCTTCCTGTTCTGGGACAGCGAGAACCGGGTGGACGACGTCCGCTTCGACACGAGCGACGAGAACTTCTTCTACGGCGCCGGGCTGCGCGTGGACTTCGGCCGTAACTTTTCGGTAACCGGAGACTGGACCCGCTACGAACTCGACGAGGTCGAGGTGGAGATGGTCTCCGCCGGCATCCAGTTCCGCTTCCGTTGATCTCGTGCATGCGGTGAACCGGAGGCGGAGGCCGCGCTTCCGCCTCCGGCGCCTGCGGGTCAGTCAAGACCGCCGCCGAAGACTTCCGCCAGTTCGATCTGGTGGCCGTCGGGGTCCTCGACGTAGACGGATCGGGACCGCGGATACTCGATCACTCCCCTCGGATAGTCCCCGGTGAACTGGACTTTCACCCCCTCGGCCTCCAGCCGGTCGAGAACCGTGTCGAGATCGCCCACGACGAATCCCCAGTGATTGATAGCAGGATGTCTGGCCGGGCCGGCGTCCTCGCTCTCGTGCAAAGCGAGATAGGCAACACCGGGCCGGCCGACGATGACGAAGGGCCTGTCCCGGGACCGGCCGTCCTCCTTCAGCTCCAGCCCGAAGGTCTCCGTGTAGAACGCGATCGATCGCGCGAGGTCGCGTACGGAAAGGTTGATGTGGTCGATGCCGATTACTTCGATCATGGCCGTCTTCCTGTTTATGTCCGAGGGGCTCAGAGTGCTTCAGGCATGGCAACATGCCAACTTTTTCGTCAGTATATTGGCGAAATGTCAGGGAAGTAGCGCATGAGCCGATCCGGCCAGTCCGGCCCGCTCCGGGCCTCCGGGTATCTCGCGGCCAACGTGAGAAACCTGCGGCGCAAGCAGAACATGAGTCAGGAGCAGCTCGCACTGCGGGCCGGCATGCCGCGTTCCACGGTGACCAACATCGAGTCCGGCGGCGCCAATCCTTCGCTGGCCAATCTCGCACTGCTGTCCACGGCGCTGGGCGTCGGTCTCGAGGAGATCCTGTCGCGGCCGCGCTCGGAATGCCAGCTGCTCGAGGCCGCGGATGTCCCCGTGCGGAGTCGCAGCCATGGGGCCGTCAGTGTGCGCAAACTGTTGCCGGAACGCGTACGCGGGCTGGAACTCGATAGGCTCGAGATCGCACCGGGCGCCTCCATGGCAGGGACGCCCCACATAACCGGCACGAAGGAGTACCTGTACTGTCTCGCCGGCGAGGTGACGGTGCTCGTGGCCGGCGAGGCCTTCGTGGTCGGCGGCGGCGACGTGCTGGCGTTCCCCGGCGATCAGGCGCACTCGTACCGCAATCGCGGCAGGAAGACAGCGGAGGCCATCAGCGTCGTCGTGCCGATACCGTTCTGAGACCGGCCGTTACGCGGCGTCCGCCTTCCGGCGTCGCGCAGTCGGCTTTGCGGCGTGGCCGAACTCCAGCACCCCGTCCTCCAGCGACCCTTCGAGGAACGTCTTCCGGTCTCTGCGGTAATTCTGGGGATTGGTCCACGGCTCCCGGTCGCCCTGCTTCGGCAACAGATGCATCACCCGCAGCATGTAGCCTGGCGTGAAATCCTCGACATACGGCTTCAGCGCCATCTCCCGGTCCTCCGGCCGCAAGCGCGGCGTCACCTGGCGGGTGCCGGTCGCATCCAGGCGGTTGATCAGCCGGCAGGCGAAATGCTCGATGAGGTCGGCGCGCAGGGTCCAGGAGGCATTGATGTAGCCGAACACCGAGACCATGTTGGGCACGCCCGAGTACATCATGCCCCGGTAGGTCACCGTTTCGGCGAAGTCCACCGGCTCCCCGTCGACGGCGAAGCGGACGCCGCCGAGCACCACCAGGTCGAGACCGGTGGCGGTCACGACGATTTCGGCCTCGAGCTCCTCCCCGGACGCGAGCCGGATGCCGGTTTCGGTGAACGTCTCGATGGTGTCGGTGACCACGGACGCCTTGCCCGAGCGCAGCGCCCGGAACAGGTCGCTGTTCGGCACCAGGCAGAGGCGCTGATCCCAGGGGTCGTAGTCCGGCGTGAAGTGCTTCTCCACGTCGAAGTCGTCGCCCAGTTCGTCGCGCACCCATTTCAGCAACTGGCGCTTCACCTTTTCGGGCGCCTTGCGGGTGCGGCCGTAGAACCAGCGCTGCAGCGCGATGTTTTTCCAGCGGGTGAGCGCATACGCCGCTCGGCCGGGGAGCACCTTGCGCAGGAAGTTGGCAATCGCGTCGCGGTCCGGGCGGGAGACCACGTAGGTGGGCGAGCGCTGCAGCATGACCACGTGGGCGGCGTCCTGCGCCATGGCCGGCACCAGCGTCATGGCGGTGGCGCCGGAGCCGATCACCACCACCCGCTTGCCGGCGTAGTCGAGGTCCTCGGGCCAGTCCTGGGGATGGACGATCTCGCCGCCGAAGCGCTCGCGGCCCGGGAAGTCCGGCGTGTAGCCGTGCTCGTAGCTGTAATAGCCGGCGCACATCATCAGGAAGTTGCCGCGCACGGTGACAGTGTCGCCCGTGTCGGCTCGCTCGGCCTCCACGGTCCAGGCGGCGTCCTCGCTCGACCATTCCGCCCTGCGTATCCGATGGCCGTAGCGGACGCGGTCCTCGATGCCGTACTCGGACGCCGTCTCGCGGATGTAGTCGAGGATGGCCGGGCCGTCGGCGATGGCCTTCTCCGCCCGCCACGGTTTGAAGTCGTAGCCGAGGGTGTGCATGTCGCTGTCGGAGCGGATGCCGGGGTAGCGGAACAGGTCCCAGGTGCCGCCCATACGGTCGCGTCCTTCCAGGATCACGTAGTTCTTCCCCGGGCATTCCTGCTCCAGGTGGGCGGCGGCGCCGATGCCGGACAGCCCGGCGCCGACGATGATGACGTCGTAGTTCTGCGTACTCACGCTGGCTTCAGTCCCCTCTCTCTGCGTGCCCTGCCGCCGTTCCGGCGTCATCTGCCATGGTAACCCGGGGCTCCTGCCGGCGCCCGCCGACCGTCCTCGCGAGCAGCACCAGGGACACCGCGAGTGCCAGCGACGCGACCAACAGCAGAGCGATCAGCCCGCCGGCGTAGACGCCGTGGTATCGCGCCGGCGGAGCCGGCGGGTGCGACGGCGATATCGGTCAGGGAGCGCAGCAGTTCGGCGGGATCGATCACCGCTCACTTGCCTATGCAGAAACTGGAGAAGATGCGGCCCAGCAGGTCGTCGCTGGTGACCTCGCCGGTGATGCGGCCGAGCGCCATCTGCGCCTGACGCAGTTCCTCGGCCATGAGCTCGCCGGCGTGGCTGGTCTCCAGGTGTCGCCGGCCGGCATCGAAGTGCGCGCGCGCCTCGGCCAGCGCCTCGAGGTGCCGGCGCCGCGCCGAGAGCGCGCCCTCGCCGAAGTCCGTGCTGCCGGCCAGCGCGCGCAGGTGTTCGCGCAGGTCATCGAGGCCGGCGCCGGTCTTCGCGGAAATGTGCAGCGTGCCGTCGGGCCTCGCGCCCGCGTCCTCGCGGCTCAGGTCCACCTTGTTCACGACGACAGTGTGGCCGAGTTCCGCCGGCAGCTCGGCGAGCAGTTCCCGCGCCACCGCCTGCCGCGGCTCGCTGTCGTCAGCGGCGTCCAGCAGCACGAGGGCATGATCCGCCGTGGCCAGCGTCGCCCTCGCCCGGCGGATACCCTCCGCCTCGACGCGGTCGGCGTCGGCGCGCAGCCCGGCCGTGTCGGTGAGATGCACGGCGAGACCGTCGATAACGACGGTCTCGCGCAGCAGATCCCGGGTAGTACCGGGGATGTCGGTGACGATCGCCGTCTCGGCGCCGGCCAGCGCGTTCAGCAGGCTGGACTTGCCGGCATTCGGCCGCCCGGCGATGACCACGGTGATGCCGTCGGCGAGCAGCCTCCCCTGCTCGGCCCGTGCGGTAAGCTCGTCGAATGCCGCCGCGACTCCCTGGACGCGATCGGCCAGCGCCCGGTCCGAGAGGAAGTCGATCTCCTCTTCCGGAAAGTCGATCGCCGCCTCCACATACATGCGCAGCTGGGTCAGCAGCTCGGTCAGCTGATGCACGGCGGCCGAGAACTCGCCTTCCAGCGACCGCAGCGCCGCCCGCGCCGCCTGCGCGGAGCCGCTGGCGATCAGGTCGGCGATGGCCTCCGCCTGGGCGAGGTCGAGCCGGTCGTTCAGGAATGCCCGCCGGGAGAATTCGCCCGGCTCGGCGAGCCGCGCGCCGAGGGCCATGAAGCGCTCGATGGCGAGCTGCATCACCACCGGCCCGCCGTGTCCCTGGAACTCGAAGACGTGCTCGCCGGTGAAGGAATGGGGCGCGGGAAAGTACAGCAGCAGGCCGTGGTCGACGGGCGTGCCGTCTGCCTCCGCGAGGTGGACGAAGCGGGCGCGGCGCGGCGGCGGCACCACGCCGAACAGCGCCTGCAGCATACGCGGCACATCCGGGCCGGAGACGCGCACGATGCCGACGCCGCCCCGGCCGGGCGGTGTCGCCAGCGCCGCAATGGTGTCATCCTCGGGGATCACTGGGATTACTGGAAACTCTCGCCTCGCATGGCACTGGCAATGAAGAAAGGAACGCCGGCATGAAAACCCGCACCGTGAAATTCCGCAACGACGACGGCGACACGCTCACCGGCCTGATCGACGAGCCGGCGGGGCGGCCCCGGGCCTGGGCGCTGTTCGCGCACTGCTTCACCTGCACCAAGAACGCGAAAGCAGCGGTGAACATCGCCCGTGTGCTCGCCGACCACGGCTACGCCGTCATGCGGTTCGATTTTACCGGTCTCGGCCAGAGCGAGGGCGATTTCTCCGAGACGAATTTCTCCAGCAACGTCTCGGACCTGCTTGCCGCCGTGCGCTACCTCGGCGAGGAGCACGACAGCCCGCGGCTCCTCATCGGCCACAGCCTGGGCGGCACCGCCGTGCTGCAGGCGGCGGCGCAGCTGGAGACGGTGCAGGCCGTGGCTACCATCGGCTCGCCCGCGGATCCGGAGCACGTAGCCCGTCTGTTCAAGGGCCAGCGGGAACGCATCGAGGAGGAAGGCGAGGCGGAGGTGGATCTCGGCGGACGCCCGTTCCGCATCCGCAAGCAGTTCCTGGACGACCTCGGCGAACACGACCTGCCGGATTCCGTGGGGGAGCTACGCCGGCCGCTGCTGATCCTGCACTCGCCGGTGGACACCGTGGTGGACGTCGGCAACGCTACCCTGCTATTCACCAACGCGATGCACCCGAAGAGCTTCGTCAGTCTGGACCAGGCCGATCACCTGATTAGCGACGAGGCCGACTCCCGCTACGCCGGCCGGGTGCTGGCCGCCTGGGCGGCGAAGTATCTCGGCATCGACCGGCCGGTGCTGCGCCTGGGTGCGGACCCCGGCGAGTCGGTGTCGCGCACCGGCGCATCCGGTTTCAGGAGCGACGTCAGTCTGTCCGGCCACACGCTGATCGCCGACGAACCCGAGGACTACGGCGGCACGAACATGGGTCCCACCCCCTATGATCTGCTGAGCGGTGCGCTCGCCACCTGCACCAGCATGACGATCCGCATGTACGCCGACCACAAGAAACTGCCGGTGGACTCGGTGACGGTCAGCGTCAGCCACGACAAGATCCACGCGAAGGACTGCGAGGACTGCGAGCAGCGTGACGGCCGCATCGACCGTTTCGAGCGCGAATTACGGGTGGAAGGCGACCTTACCGACGAGCAGCTCGAGCGCATCACCGAGATCGCCGACCGCTGCCCCGTGCACCGCACCCTGCACGGCGACATCCACGTGCAGACCCGGCTGCGCCGCTGAGCGGCGCCCTGGGCCTCAGCCTTCGTCGTCGCCTTTCTTCTTCGACTTCGGCTGGCGGGTCTTGCGGTCCTCCGCCTCCACCACCCGGTTTATCTGCCACTGCTGGGCGATGGACAGGAGCGTGTTGGTGAGCCAGTAGAGCACCAGCCCGGCCGGGAAGAAGGCGAAGAACACGGTGAATACCACCGGGAGGATACTCATCACCTTCGCCTGCACGGGATCCGGCGGCGCCGGGTTCAGCTTCTGCTGACCGTACATCGCCGCACCCATCAGGATGGGCAGGATGAAGAAGGGGTCGCGTGACGACAGGTCCTGGATCCACAGCATGAACGGCGCCTGGCGCATCTCCACGCTCTCGAGCAGCACCCAGTAGAAGGCGAGGAAGAAGGGCATCTGCACCAGGATGGGCAGACAGCCGGCCGCCGGATTCACCTTCTCCCGCTTGTACAGCTCCATCATCGCCTGGGAGAGTTTCTGGCGATCGTCCTTGTAGCGCTCCTGGATGGTCTTCAGCCGCGGCTGCAGCTTGCGCATCTTGGCCATGGAACGGCCGCTGGTCTCGGTGAGCTTGTAGAACACCAGCTTGATGAGGAGCGTGACGATGATGATGGACCAGCCCCAGTTGCCGACGAAGTCGTGCACCTTGTCGAGCAGCCAGAACAGCGGCTGCGAGAGGATGGTCAGGAAGCCGTAGTCGACGGTGAGTTTCAGCGTGTCGGCCACCTGGGTGAGCTGGTCCTGGATCTTCGGTCCCACGAACAGCGTCATGGCCACGCTGCCGGTCTCGCCCGGCGCGAAGCTGTACGCCGGGCCGATGGTGCTTGCCAGGAAGTTGTCGCCGCGGGCGGTGAAGTCGTAGCGGTACTCCTGCCCGGACGGCGGCACGATGGCGGACAGGAAATGGTGCTCGATGGCCGCCAGCCAGCCGTTCTCGGCACGGGCCTGCACGGGGCCGTCGTCCTGGAGGTCGTCAGGACTTATCTTCTTGTAGCTCTCGCCGTTGTAGAGCACCGGCCCGTCGTAGGAGTAGGTGGCCACGTCGAACATGGACCGCTCCTGGGCGTGCACCCGGTGGGCGATCTGGCCGTAGGGCGCCGCAGCCCAGGTGTCCGCGCTGCCGTTGGTGACCCGCTGTTCCATCGGGATGATGTAGCTGCCCCGTTCGAAACGGTAGACCTTGGTGACGGCGAGGCCGTCGTCCCGCTGCCAGGTGAGGGGCACCTCCAGCACCTCCTCGCCGTCGCCGAGACGATACTCGTTGCGCTGGGCCGTGAACTCCGCGCGGTGATTCGGCTCGGGGCCGTCGCCGTCGCCGGAGACCGTCCGGAGGCCCGTGCGGAAGACGGCGAGTTCGTTCGGCGAGGGATTGAGTACCTGGACCAGGTCGTCGGGACGGTCCTTCTCCACCGGGTAACCCAGGGTGACCGCGGAGACGATGTCGCCGCCGCGGCTCGAGATCAGCACCTCGAGCACATCCGTGACCACCCGCACCCGGGTCTCGGCGGGTTCGGCCACGCTGTCGGCGGGGCGTTCGTCGGCGCGGGCATCGTCCCGGTCCAGCACGGGGACGTCGCCCACTTCCGGCAGATCGGCATCCAGGGCGGCGTCCGGCGCCAGACGCTCGGCTCCAGGCTCAGCCCCGGGTCCGGCCGATTCACCGGCCGGTGCCGGCTGCGGTCGCGGCGCATAGTCCTGCTGCCACGCCGTCCAGGTCATGAAGGCCATGAGCCCGAACAGAGCCCAGATGAAGAGGCGTTGATTTTCCATGGGCGGTTGTTAAGCGGCGTTCAGCTCCACCCGGGGCGGCAGGCCGCGGGCGTTCTTCATCCCTCTCTCCGGCGGCGGCTCCGGAGGCGACGCCAGTGACCTTCGAGACTTCGGGTTAACGTTTTGTTGCTGGCCTCGGCGGCCGGCGGTCGGCTGATCACAACTATATCAGCGCAGGGCAGTCGGCCGCACCCGTGGCGGAACGATTCGCGGATCACTCGCTTGATGCGGTTGCGCACGACGGCCCTTCTGGCCGTGCGGCGTGATATGGCCATGCCGAGGCGCGGGGCGCCATGGTCGTGGAAATGCGCGAGGACGGTGAAGTACTGATCCGCGCTCCGGGCGGAGCGACGAAAGACACGTGAGAAATCGGCGCCGGAGGTGAGACGTGCTTCGCGGGGAAACCTGCGGGCGCCGGCGCGCCCGTCGGAGCCGGGGAAACCGCCGTCTGCAGTCAGGGCGTCAGGCGGGCGCGGCCTTTCGCCCGGCGGCGCTTCAGCACCTGCCGGCCGGCCTTGGTCGCCATGCGCGCCCGGAAACCGTGGGCTCGCTTCTTCTTGATTCTGCTGGGCTGGTAGGTACGTTTCATGGTCGGCGATTCCGGTGTTCGTGGTGCCCTTCACAAGGGGCGTGGAAGGGTACGCACGGGGTGGGGCCGTGTCAACTCGCGCCGTCCCGCTGCAGCGTCTCCGGGGCCGCTAGATTAGGGACGGGGATGCGGTATAGACTTGACGGTCCTCCCGCGGATTCCCGCGCCACAGACGCGGCAATCCGGGACAGCCGCAAGAACAATCGTCAAGTCTCAAGTCACCCGGGGATCCCGTTGCAGACCGACACCACGCTATGGAACCGCTGCGTCCGTCAGCTGCGATCGGAGCTGTCGGAACAGCAGTTCAATACCTGGATCCGGCCGCTGCAGGCGGTGGAGCAGGGTGACGTGCTGAGGCTGCTTGCGCCGAACCGGTTCGTGGTGGAGTGGTTGCGTGAACACTTCCTGCAACGCATCAGCGAAGTGGTGACCACGGCCGACGCGGACGCCAAAGTCATCATCGAAGTGGGATCGCGTGGCACGCCGCGGGCGGCGCCACCGGCGGCGGCAGGCCCTGCCCGGCCCGCGGCAACGCGCCCGCAGCCTGTCGAGAGCCGGCTCAACCCGCTGTTTACTTTCGAGAATTTCGTGGAGGGCAAGAGCAACCAGCTCGCCCGTGCCGCGGCCTCCCAGGTGGGGGAGAACCCGGGCCAGGCATACAACCCGCTGTTCATCTATGGCGGAGTGGGCCTCGGCAAGACCCACCTGATGCACTCGGTGGGTAATCTGATACTGGCCCGCAACCCGGATGCGCGGGTGTGCTACGTGCACTCCGAGCGGTTCGTGGGCGACATGGTGAAGGGGTTGCAGCACAACACCATCAGCGAGTTCAAGCGTACCTACCGGTCGCTGGACGCGCTGCTGATCGACGATATCCAGTTCTTCGCCGGCAAGGAGCGCTCACAGGAAGAGTTCTTTCATACTTTCAATGCCTTGCTCGAGGGTCAGCGGCAGATCGTGCTGACCTGCGACCGCTACCCGAAGGAGGTGACGGGTCTCGAGGAACGGTTGAAGTCCCGCTTCGGCTGGGGACTGACGGTGGCCATCGAGCCGCCGGAGTTAGAGACTTCGGTGGCGATTCTCATGAGCAAGGCCCAGGCCGAGGGTGTCGTCCTGCCGGAGGAGGTCGCCTTCTTCATCGCCAAGCGCATCCGCTCGAACGTGCGGGAACTCGAGGGTGCACTGCGGCGGGTGGTGGCCAACTCCCGGTTCACCGGCAGGCCGATCACCATGGATTTCACCAAGGAGGCGCTGCGCGACCTGCTTGCGCTGCAGGACAAGCTCGTGACGGTGGATAACATCCAGAAGACCGTGGCGGAGTATTTCAAGATACGCGTTGCGGACCTGCTGTCGAAGCGGCGCAGCCGCTCGATCACGCGCCCGCGCCAGATCGCAATGAGCCTGGCCAAGGAGCTGACCAGCCACAGCCTGCCCGAGATAGGGGACGCTTTCGGCGGACGGGATCACACGACGGTGCTGCATGCCTGCCGCCGTGTAAAGGCGCTCAGAGAGACCGAAAGCCGGGTAGAGGAAGACTATCTGAACCTGTTGAGAACCCTGACCGGATGATGTGGACAAGCTGTGCGCGGTTTCGGAGCGCGGTTTTATCCACAGTTCGTACACAGCTGCCGCCGAGGTTACCGCGCTGGTTGTCAGCGGGAAATTTGTCTGTAAAGTACTGGTTTTAAAGAGTATTTTTGAGTTTTGCACAAATGGGTGCGACCCCTATAACGACAATAGATATCTTAATATTCAATATTTATTAACAGGTGGAATCGATGAAGTTCACTGCGCCCCGGGAGATTCTCCTCAAACCGCTCCAGGCCACCATCGGGGTGGTGGAACGACGCCAGACGATGCCGATTCTGGCGAACGTACTGCTGGTGGCGAAGAACGATCAGCTGCTGGTGACGGCGACGGATCTGGAGGTGGAGCTGGTCGCCAGCGGGGATGTGGAAGTGGAGAGCGAGGGCGAGATCACCGTGCCTGGACGCAAGTTGCTGGATATCTGCCGGGCACTGCCGGAAGGGGTGACCATCTCGGTGGCCGTGAAGGGTGACCGGGTCCAGGTGCAGGCGGGCCGCAGCCGGTTCAACCTGTCTTCATTGCCGGCGGCCGAATTCCCGACGGTGGAGGACATCCAGGCGAGCCAGAGTTTCAGCCTGCCCCGGGATGCGGTGGAGCGGCTTTTGGACAAGACGCACTTCGCGATGGCGCAGCAGGATGTGCGCTACTACCTGAACGGGATGCTGCTGGAGACCGGGGAGCATTATCTCCGGGCCGTAGCGACGGACGGGCATCGGCTCGCGCTGTGCGAGGTGGATGTGCCGGATCAGGACCTGCCGGCGCAACAGGTGATCGTGCCGCGGAAGGGCGTGATCGAGCTGCAGCGGCTGCTGGACGGCAGTGGCGAGCTGACGATCGAGATCGGTTCCAATCACATCCGGGTGCAGGTGGACGGGATCCGGTTCACCTCGAAGCTGATCGACGGGCGGTTCCCCGAGTACGAGCGGGTGATCCCGCAGGAGCCTGGAAATGTGCTGACGGCGGACCGTGAGACTCTGCGCCATGCATTGCAGCGCGCGGCGATCCTCTCGAACGAAAAATACCGTGGTATCAGGCTGGATATCCGGGACAGCGGAGTAGTGATCCAGGCGCATAATCCGGAACAGGAAGAGGCGGAGGAAGAAGTCGAGGTCGAGTACAGCGGTGAAGACATCGAGATCGGGTTCAACGTGAATTATCTGCTGGATGCGCTGTCGGCGGTGGAATCGGAGGCGGTTAAGCTGGGGCTGACGGACAGCAACAGCAGCTGCCTGGTGACGGACCTGGACCGGGACGACAGCAAATTCGTCGTCATGCCCATGCGCCTGTAAGGCCGGGCCGGGAATCCACCCGGTGAGGCTCGACAGAATCGATATCGCTGATTTTCGCTGCATCGAAGCGGCACGGCTGGAATTCGGGCCGGGATGTAACCTGATCTGGGGGCCGAACGGTAGCGGGAAGACCAGCTTGCTGGAGGCGATCGGCTTTCTGAGCCGTGGGCGGTCCTTCCGGGGCACGCGAACGGACGGCCTGGTGCGGCACGGCGCTGGGCACTTTTCGGTAGCGGCACGGGTTGTTCGGGGGGAGCGGGAGCACCGGCTGGGGATCGAAGCGGGTCGGGGGCATCTCGTGGTACGGGTCGACCGTCAGGCTGCGGACAGCCTGGCGGGACTAGCGGAGAAACTGGCGGTTCAGGTCATCGACCCGGAGATTCACAGGCTGGTGTCCGATGGTCCGGAGGTCCGGCGCCGCTTCCTGGATTATGGGGTGTTCCACGTGGAACACGGATTTCTCGACGCTTGGAGGCGGTACCGGAGAGCGCTGCGGCAGCGCAATGCCGGCCTCAGGGAGGGCGCTCGAGATGAGATGCTCCGTGCCTGGGAACCGGAGCTGGTTTCGGCCGGCGAGATCGTGGATGGCCTCCGCAGGCAGCACCTCGCGAGATTGGCGGCCGAGTTTGTGGATGTCGGCAATGCACTCATGGGTGCGGAGGTGGGGTGCGAATATCGCTCGGGCTGGGGCGAGGAACGCGAATTTGCCGAAGCGGTGGAGGCGGCAAGGCAACGGGACCGGGAACAGGGTACGACGACCGTGGGTCCCCACAGGGCCGAGGTGCGCCTGATGTACCGCGGCAGGAGCGCACGGCAACAGGTATCCCGCGGGCAGCAGAAGTTGTTCGGTGCTGCGCTGGTGCTCGCCCAGACCCGGGCGATGACACAGATTGGCGGTGATGCGCCGGTCCTGTTGGTGGACGATCCGGCGGCGGAGCTGGACGGGGACTCGCTGGCGCGACTCATGGACGCGGTGCTGGAGACAGGGAGCCAGCTGGTGTTGACCGCGCTGGCGGCGGAGGCGGCGACACTGCCGGCAGAGACGACGGTGTTCCACGTGGAACACGGCCGGGTGGCCCCGGCAGGGGACGGACCCGACCGCAGAGAATAATCCCGTCCCACCCCCGGAGATGCTATACTGTTTCGCTTGATCCGGAGGGTGCCGAATGGCCGATCAGACACGCTACGATTCCAGTAATATCAAGGTCTTGAAGGGTCTTGAGGCCGTGCGCAAACGGCCGGGCATGTACATCGGCGATACCGATGACGGCACCGGTCTCCACCACATGGTGTTCGAGGTCGTCGACAACAGCATCGACGAGGCGCTGGCCGGCCACTGCAGCAATATCGTCGTTACCATTCACGCCGACGAATCCGTCACCGTATCCGACGACGGTCGCGGCATCCCCGTGGATATCCATCCCGAGGAGGGGCGCTCGGCCGCCGAGGTCATCATGACCGTCCTGCACGCCGGCGGTAAGTTCGACGACAACTCCTACAAGGTCTCCGGCGGCCTGCACGGCGTGGGCGTCTCGGTGGTCAACGCGCTGTCCGAGCAGCTCAGCCTGACCATCTACCGCGCCGGCGAGATCTACTACCAGGAATACCGCATGGGTGAGCCCACCGGTCCCCTCAAGGCGACCGGTGAGACCGGTAAGAGCGGTACCATCATCCGCTTCCGCCCCAGCGACGAGATCTTCACCAACATCGAGTTCAGCTACGACATACTGGCAAAACGCCTGCGGGAACTCTCTTTCCTGAACTCCGGCGTGCACATCGAGCTGGTGGACGAGCGCACCGACCAGCACGACGTGTTCGAGTACCAGGGCGGCATCCGGGCGTTCGTCGAGCACCTGAACCGGAACAAGACGACCATCCACGACAGCGTGATCCACTTCGAGGCGGAGCGGGAAGGCGTCACGGTGGAGGCGGCGATGCAGTGGAACGACGCCTACCAGGAGATCATGTTCTGCTACACCAACAACATCCCCCAGCGGGACGGCGGCACGCACCTCGCCGGTTTCCGCAGCGCGCTCACCCGCACGCTGAACAGTTACATCGAGCGGGAGATGTCGGGCCGCAAGGAGAGGGTCACGCCGGCGGGCGACGACTCCCGCGAGGGTCTTACCGCCGTGCTGTCGGTGAAGGTGCCGGATCCGAAGTTCTCGTCCCAGACCAAGGACAAGCTGGTTTCCTCGGAGGTGAAGGGCATCGTCGAGTCCGCCATGGCCGAGGCGCTGGAGGACTTCCTGCTGGAGTATCCCCAGGAAGCCAAGGCCATTGTCGCCAAGATCCTGGATGCCGCCCGTGCCCGGGAGGCGGCGCGAAAGGCCCGGGAGATGACCCGGCGCAAGGGTGCGCTGGACGTCGCCGGCCTGCCGGGCAAACTCGCCGATTGCCAGGAGAAGGACCCCGCACTGTCCGAGCTGTTCCTCGTGGAGGGCGACTCCGCCGGCGGTTCGGCCAAGCAGGGCCGTGACCGGCGCACCCAGGCCATCCTCCCCCTGAAGGGCAAGATCCTGAACGTCGAAAAGGCCCGCTTCGACAAGATGCTGTCCTCCGCGGAAGTGGGAACGCTCATCACCGCGCTGGGCTGCGGCATCGGGCGGGACGACTTCGATGCGGACAAGCTCCGCTATCACCGCATCATCATCATGACGGATGCCGACGTGGACGGCTCTCACATCCGCACGCTGCTGCTCACCTTCTTCTACCGCCAGATGCCCGAGCTGATCGAGCGGGGTCACGTCTATATCGCCCAGCCCCCGCTGTACAAGATCAAGCGGGGCAAGCAGGAGGTCTACGTCAAGGACGACGCGGAACTGACCGAATACCTGCTGACCTCGGCGCTGGAGGGCGCCGAGCTGCACGTCAACGACGAGGCGCCTGCGATGTCCGGCTCAGCGCTGGAAACCCTGTCGCGGGATTACATGACGGTGCAGGCCATCATCGACCGGCTGGCGCGCCGCTACAACGAGACCGTGCTGCGTGCCATGCTGCAGGTGCCGCGGGTCGACGAGGAGATCCTGACAAATATTGACCGATTGGAAGAGTGGGCGCGGCTGCTGTCCGAGTCGCTGCCGAAGGGCCCGGCCAAGAGCAGCCGGGATTCGAACGGCGGCAGCTACGAGGCCACGCTGGAGCGGGGCGACAACGGGGGCGAGGGCACCCGCATCGCCATCCATCACACCCAGCACGGCGTGACCACCACCCGCTACATCCCGAAGGAGTTCTTCGAATCGGCCGAGTACCGCCGTATGGCTTCCCTGGGCGAGCAGATGCAGGGACTCATCGGCGAGGGCGCGTACGTCCAGCGCGGCGAGCGCCGTGAGGACATCGGCAGCCTCGGCGACGTGGTTGCCTGGCTCATGACCGAGGCGCGCCGCGGTCAGTCGGTACAGCGCTACAAGGGACTCGGCGAGATGAACCCGGACCAGCTGTGGGAGACCACCGTGAACCCGGAGACCCGCCGGCTGATGCAGGTGAAGATCGAGGACGCCGTGCGCGCCGACGAGATCTTCACCACGCTGATGGGCGACCAGGTGGAACCGCGGCGGGAGTTCATCGAGAACAACGCACTGGCGGTGTCCAACCTGGACGTCTGAGCGGCCTCAGCGCCGGCGAGTTCCGGCCGGGCCGCTGTCGTCGGACTCTCTGTCTGCGTCCGGCGCGGTCGGCCGGGACGGCGCTGCGGGCTCTTCGCCCTCCGGCTCCGGCTCCGGCTCCGCATCGCGAGAGTCCGCAGCCTGCCGCCGTGCCGCCGCCTCTTTCGCCTCGCCGCGTTCTCCGCCGCCCGGTTCACCGGCCTCGCTGTCGTTGCCGCCGCTGTCCCTCTCCGCCGCGTCCACCGAGCCGGACGCCGTCCTGCGTTCCGCCGCCGCCGCCGTCTCCGCGATCTCGTCGATGTTCCGAATGGTGTCCTCGATCCAGTCCTGAATCTCGCGGTTCACCTCCCGCGGATCCCGGCCCGCCGCGTCCACCGGCTCGCCGATGACGAAGGTAACCGTTCCCGGTTTCTTCAGCCAGCCGCGCCGCGGCCAGTAGTGGCCCGCATCGTGGGCCACCGGCACGATCCTGCGTCCGGCCGCCGCCGCCAGAGCCGCACCGCTGACGCCGTAGCGCCGGGTCTGTCCGGCCGGCATGCGGGTGCCTTCCGGGAAGATCATCACCCAGATGCCCTCACGCAGGCGGGCGGTTCCCTGGCTGATCACCTGACGCACGGCGCTGCGCCCTGCGCCCCGGTTGATCGCGATGGGCTTCAGCAGCGCGATGCCCCAGCCGAAGAAGGGCGCGAACATCAGTTCCCGCTTCAGTACCCAGGTCTGTGCGGGGAACAGCTGCAGCTCGGCCAGGGTCTCCAGGGTGGACGAATGCTTCAGCAGCACCACCGACGCCTCGTCGGGGATGTTGTCGCGGCCGACCACCCGGTAGTCGAGGCCGACCAGGTGGCGCATCACCCACATCACCTGGTCAACCCACGCGACGGCCACCTTGTAGCGCATGCGGTGCGGCAGCGGCGTGGCCAGCAACAGCACGAACACGTAGAAGGGCACGGACAGGAACAGCCACACAGTGAAGATGACGGACCGGAGCGTCTGCATGACGGCTAGCGCTCCTCCGCGAGGGCATCTGCCGCGGCCGACAGGTCGTCGTACACCTCGGCATCGCCGGCCTCGCCGGCGGCTTCCGTCGCCGCCCCATTTCCCGTGCGCACGAGGATGGGACGGGCGCCGGCCGCTCGCGCCGCCTCCAGATCCCTGCGGGAGTCGCCGATAACCGGGACGCCCGCCAGCGTCACCCCGTATTGCCGCGCGAGCCGGTGCAGCAGACCCGCCGCCGGTTTGCGGCAGTCGCAGCCTGCGTCCGGATGATGGGGGCAGTAGACGATGCGGTCTATCCGACCCCCGGCCGCCCGCACTGTCTCGTGCATCTTCTCGTGGATGCGTGCCAGGGTGTGCTCGTCGAACAGACCGCGGGCCACGCCGGACTGGTTACTGGCCACTGCCACCGTGTAACCGGCACGATTTAGTCGGGCGATGGCCTCCGGGCTGCCGGGCAGCGGCACCCATTCCTCCGGGTTCCTGATATAGGCGTCCGAATCCCGGTTGATCGTGCCGTCCCGATCCAGCACCACGAGCCTCACCCCTCCCATTCCGCCGGGCCTAGCCCGTGGAGAGCCGCGAGATGTCCGCCACTTCGAGGAACAGGCCGCGCAGCTCGGCCAGCACGGCCAGCCGGTTGCGCCGCGCGGCGGTATCCTCGTCCATCACCAGCACGTGGTCGAAGAACTCGTCCACGGGCTCGCGCAGCAGTGCCAGCCGGTCGAGCACTTCGGTGTACTCGCGCCGGGCGAGCAGCGGTTCCACTTCGCGGCGGGCCTCGCCGAGGGCGGCGAACAGCGTCTTCTCCTCCGCTTCCCGCAGCAGGCCGGGGTCCGGTGCAGCGCCCGCGTCGCCCTTCGCCTGCCGCAGGATGTTGGCGATGCGCTTGTTCGCGGCCGACAGGCTCTCGGCACTGGCGTGCCGCGTGAAGGCTGCCACGGCGCGCAGCCGCGCATCGAAGTCCAGCGGCGAACGCGGCTCCCGGGCCAGCACCGCCTGGAACATCTCCGGGCTGATGCCCGGCTCGTGCTCGGCGTACCAGGCCCGCAGCCGTTCCATCACGAAGTCGTAGATCTCGCCGGCGAGCTGGGGTGCCGCCTCGTCGTCGCGCACCGGCTGCAGTGCCAGCGCCTCGGCGATGGCCCCCTTCAGATCCATCTCCAGCCCGCCCTCGATGACGATGCGCAGCAGCCCGAGGGCACCCCGGCGCAGGCCGAACGGGTCCCTGTTGCCGGTGGGCCGGCGGCCGATGGCGAAAATGCCGGCCAGCGTGTCCAGACGATCGGCGAGGGCGAGCACCCGGCCGGCATCGGTCTGCGGCAGCGCGTCGCCGGCATGGCGGGGCAGGTACTGCTCGGCGATGGCGGCGGCGACGGCTTCGGGTTCGCCGTCGGCGCGGGCGTAATGTCCGCCCATGATCCCCTGCAGATCCGGGAACTCGCCCACCATGTCCGTCAGCAGGTCGGCGCGGGCCAGCTCCGCCGCCCGCACGGCATCCCCGGGCGGCATGCCCAGCCCGCCGGCGAGATGGCCGGCCAGGACCGCCACGCGCTGGCTCTTGGCGAGCAGCGTGCCGAGCTCGCGCTGGTAGACCACGTGCTGCATCTCGTCCCGACGGGCGGCCAGCGGCACCCGCCGGTCCGCCTCCCAGAAGAACGCGGCGTCTGCCAGCCGGGGCTTGACCACCCGTTCGTTGCCTTCCCGCACCTTGTCCGGCTCGCGGCTCTCCAGGTTGGCGACGGCGATGAAACTCGCCACCAGCGCGCCGTCCTCCCGCTCCACGGGGAAATAGCGCTGGTGTTTCTGCAGCGTCGAGACCAGCACCTCCCGCGGCAATTCCAGGAATGCGGCATCGAAGGAACCCGTGACCGCCACGGGCCATTCGTTCAATGCCGCCACCTCGTCCATCAGTGCCTCGTCGCTCACCGGATGGCCGCCGGCCGCCGCCGCCGCCGCCGTGACGCCCCGGCTGATGAGGTCGCGCCGCTCGTCGAAGTCCACCAGCACCCGGCCGGTCTCCCGCAGCGTCTCAACGTACGCGGCCGGTTCCGGGATGCCGATCTCGCGCTCCGCGGCGTGCACCCGGTGACCCCGGGTGCATCGCCCGGCCTCCAGGCCGTACAGGCGCCCCGGAACAACCTCGTCACCGAGCAGCATCACGATCCAGTGCACGGGCCGCACGAACTCGGCCTCCCCGTCGCCCCAGCGCATGCGCCGCGGAACGGGCAGCGAATCCAGTGCCCCCTGCACCAGCTCCGGCACGAGTTCTGCGGCTGGCCGGCCCTCGCGCACCGAACGGTGCACCAGCCATTCGCCCTTCGCCGTGCTCACCCGCTCCAGGTCCGTCACGGCCACGCCGCACTTGCCGGCGAAAGCCTGTGCAGCCCGGGTCGGGTTGCCGTCGTCGTCGAAGGCGACCGTGACCGGTGGCCCGCGCAGCTCCACCTGCTCGTCGGGCTGGCGCAGCGGTACCGACTCCACCCGCACCGCGAGCCGGCGCGGGCTGGCATAAGGCTGCACGGCGCCGTGGGCGAGACCCGCCTCGTCCAGCGCTCCGGCGAGCCCGGCGGCGAAGGCCTCCATCAGCCCGCGCAGCGCGGTCGGCGGCAGTTCCTCGGTGCCGATCTCGACGAGCAGCTCCCGCCGCTCTGCGCTGTCCGCTGTGGCACCGCTCACCGGCCGTCACCTCCGTCGGCGGCGTTTTGCACCGCGGTCTCCGCCATGGGGAATCCCAGCGTCCGGCGGCTCTCGTAGTAGGCCTCGGCCACCGCCCGCGCCATCGCGCGCACCCGCAGGATGTAGCGCTGGCGCTCCGTGACCGAGATCGCCTGGCGCGCGTCCAGCAGGTTGAAGGCATGGGATGCCGCCAGCACCTGCTCGTAGGCCGGCAGGGCGAGGTTCAGTTCGATGAGCCGGGCATTCTCGTGCTCGCACTGCTCGAAGGCCGCGAACAGATTCTCCACGTTGGCTTCCTCGAAGTTGTAGCGCGACTGCTCGACCTCGTTCTGGTGGAAGACGTCCCGGTAGGTGATGCGGCCGAGCGGGCCGTCGGTCCAGACGATGTCGAAGATGCTCTCCACCTGCTGCAGGTACATGGCGATGCGCTCGAGCCCGTAGGTGATCTCGCCGGTGACCGGCCGGCACTCCAGGCCGCCCACCTGCTGGAAGTAGGTGAACTGGGTGATCTCCATGCCGTTCAGCCAGACCTCCCAGCCCAGCCCCCAGGCGCCGAGCGTCGGCGACTCCCAATTGTCTTCCACGAAGCGGATGTCGTGCACGGCGGCGTCGATGCCCAGCGCCGCCAGCGAGCGCAGGTACATCTCCTGGATGTCTGCCGGCGAAGGCTTTATCACCACCTGGTACTGGTAATAGTGCTGCAGGCGGAAGGGGTTGTCGCCGTAGCGCCCGTCGGTGGGGCGGCGGCAGGGCTGCACGTAGGCAGCGCTCCAGGGCTCCGGGCCGATGGAGCGCAGGAAGGTGGCGGGATGGAAGGTGCCGGCGCCCATCTCCATGTCGTAGGGCTGCTGCACGACGCAGCCTTCCGCCGCCCAGAATTCCTGCAGGCGGAGTATCAGCTCCTGGAAGGTGCGCGGCGGTACCGCCGGGGTGTTGTCGGCGCTCGCTTGCATGCTCGGCAGGCCGGTCACAAAAGACGCCGCAGTATACCGGACAGGGGGCTCCCTGCCGATCCGTGGGGCGTCGGGGGCGAACGCCCTCCCGCGGGAGGTCCGATTCTGACCCGTTACGGTGCACGCCCTGATATAATTGCACAATAGTAGTGCACGCTGGCCACGCCGCCTTCCGCTTAATGACAGATTTTCAACGGCTTAGCGTGCACCAAAATCCGGCATGCATCCTGCATACGACGAGGATCAGGTGCATCAGCGCATGTTGCCTTCCCGGGCATAGGGCCGGGGAAAAACATAACCACAGCCAACAGATTCCGGAGGAAACCCCATGACCCCTGCTGAAGTACTCAGCCTGCTGAAGGAAAAGGACGTCAAGTTCGTCGACTACCGCTTCACCGACACCAAGGGCAAGGAGATGCACGTGAGCGTCCCGGCCCACACCATGGAAGAGGAGGTGTTCGAGGAAGGCAAGATGTTCGACGGCTCGTCCATTTCGGGCTGGAAGGGCATCAACGAGTCGGACATGATCCTGATGCCCGACGCCGCGACCGCCGTCCTCGACGTCTTCTGCGAGGAGACAACGCTGAACCTGCGCTGTGACGTCGTCGAGCCGTCCACCATGCAGGGCTACGAGCGCGACCCGCGCTCACTGGCGAAGCGCGCCGAGGAATACCTGAAGTCGACCGGCATCGCGGATGCGGCTTACTTCGGACCCGAGAACGAGTTCTTCGTCTTCGACGACGTCCGCTGGGGCGCCGAGATGGAGGGCGCCTACTACCACGTCGACTCCGCCGAAGGTGCGTGGAACACCGGCCGCGATCTGTCCGAGGGCAACCTGGGCCACCGCCCCGGCGTGAAGGGGGGCTATTTCCCGGTGCCTCCGGTGGACAGCCTGCACGACATCCGCAGTGCCATGTGCCTCGCCCTCGAGGAGATGGGGCTGGAGACCGAGGTGCACCACCACGAGGTGGCCACGGCCGGCCAGTGCGAGATCGGTGTCGCCTTCAACTCGCTGGTGCGCAAGGCCGACGAGGTCCAGATCCTGAAGTACGTGGTGCACAACGTGGCCAACGGCTACGGCAAGACCGCCACCTTCATGCCGAAGCCGCTGGTGAACGACAACGGCAACGGCATGCACGTGCACCAGTCGCTGGCGAAGGACGGCAAGAACCTGTTCACGGGCGACGGCTATGGCGGCCTGTCGGAGACGGCGCTCTACTACATCGGCGGCATCATCAAGCACGCCCGCGCCCTGAACGCCTTCACCAACCCGGCGACCAACAGCTACAAGCGCCTGATCCCCGGCTTCGAGGCGCCGACCATCCTTGCCTACTCCGCGCGGAACCGCTCCGCCTCCATCCGCGTGCCCTACATCGCCAACCCCAAGGGCCGCCGCATCGAGGTGCGCTTCCCGGATTCGATGGCGAATCCCTACTTCGCCTTCGCCGCGATGATGATGGCCGGCCTCGACGGCATCCAGAACAAGATCCACCCGGGCGACCCGGCCGACAAGGATCTCTACGACCTGCCGCCCGAGGAGGAGAAGAACCTGCAGACGGTGTGCTTCTCTCTCGACGCGGCGCTGGAAGCCCTGGACAAGGACCGGGACTTCCTGAAGGCCGGCGGCGTGTTCACGGACGACCTGATCGACGGCTACATCGAGCTGAAGGACGAGAACGTCCAGCTGCTCCGGATGACCACCCATCCGGTCGAGTTCGACATGTACTACAGCCTCTGACCGGATCCGGTGCCCGGGCGATTATGTCGCCCGGGCGCTGGCCCGCTCCGGGGGGGCGGGTTATGCTAGCGGCATGCGTCTCATCGCCATATTCGTCGCACTGCTGCTCGTCCAGCCCGCCCTCGCCCAGGTCTACCGCTGGGTGGACGAGGACGGCGTGGTCCACTACACGGACCGCCCCGTGGAAGGCGCCGAGGTCGTCGATCTGCCGGAGTCGAAGGGCACCGAATTCCGCCGCCCGGCGTCCGTGCGCCCGGCACAACCGGCTGCGACGGAACGGGAGGAGGACGGCCAGGAGTTCGCCTATGAGAGCTTCCGGGTCGTGCAGCCGTCTGATGAGGAGACACTTTGGAACATAGGCGCCACACTGGATGTGTCGTTGAGCCTGACACCGGGTCTCAGGGAAGGCCACGAGATCGAGGTCTGGTTCGACGGTTCGGTGGTGGAGAGCCGGCAGCCCGCGAGCCTGAGCTTCACGATACCGGAGGTCTATCGCGGCACCCACAATCTCTGGGCGCGGGTGCTGGATTCCAGCGGCCGCGTGCTCATCCAGAGCAACGAAGTCACGTTCTACGTGCAGCAGACCTCGGTGATCAATCCTCCCTGATCGACGCCGGCGGGTCTGATGCCGAGGGGGCCCGCGTCATCATCGAGTATCTCTCAACCAGCGTCATACTCCTGGACGATGCGTTCCGGGTGGTCGACCTGAATCCCGCGGCCGAGAACCTGCTCGGGGTCAGCCTGGAGCGTGCCCGGGGCACGCCGCTGGTCACGCTGTGCGGCGACAACGAGAAGCTGGCGGAGGTGCTGCAGCGTGCCATGGACGCAGGCCAGACCTACGCCAGGGAAATCACCTTCGCCGCCCGCAACGCGGACTACGAGGAACGCATCACCGACTGCCGGGTGACGCCCCACGGCGGCGTCCGGCCCGACGTCATGCTGATCGTGGAGTTCTCCGACGTCACCCGCCGCTCCCGCATCAGCCGGGAGAACGCCCTGCTGGCGCAGCATTTCACGGGGCGGAAGATCATCCGCCAGCTCGCCCACGAGATAAAGAACCCGCTGGGCGGCCTGCGTGGAGCGGCCCAGCTGCTGGAGCGCCAGCTGGCGAGCCCGGAGCTGAAGGAATACACGGGGGTGATCATCCGCGAGGCCGACCGCCTCGCCGGTCTGGTGGATTCGCTGCTCGGACCCGGCGGCCGGGTGTCGCGCCGCGAGACGAACATCCACGAGGTGCTGGAGCACGTCGCCCGGCTCGTCACCGCGGAGAGCGAGGGCAGTCTCAACCTGGAGCGGGACTACGACCCGGGCCTGCCGCCGATGATGCTCGACCGGGACCTCATGGTGCAGGCCGTACTGAACCTGGTGCGCAACGCCGTCGCGGCGACGGGACCGGAGGGCACGGTCACACTGCGCACCCGGGCCGTGACCAATTTCACCATCGGCGACGTCCGCCATCGGGTCATCGCCAGCATCGACATCGAGGACGACGGGCCCGGCATCCCCGACGACCTGCAGGACTCCGTGTTCTACCCGCTGGTCACCAGCCGTCCGGAAGGCACCGGCCTAGGCCTGCCGCTGGCGCAGGAACTCGTCAACCGGCACGGCGGGCTGATCGAGTTCGCCAGCCGGCCCGGCTCCACGGTGTTCCACATCCGCCTGCCCCTCGCCGACGGGTGCCCGCCGTGACCGACAGCGGCGTCAGGGTGTGGGTGGTCGACGACGACCATTCGGTGCGCTGGGTGCTCGACCAGGCACTGGCCCAGGCGGGCATGGAGCCGCGCTGCTTCGACCGTGGCGAGGACTTCCTGGATGCGCTGGCCGACTCGGTGCCGGACGTCGTCGTCACCGACGTGCGCATGCCCGGTATCGACGGCCTCGAGCTGATGCAGCGGCTGAACCGGGAGCACCCCGACCTGCCGGTGATCGTCATAACGGCGCACTCGGACCTGGACAGCGCGGTGGCGGCCTATCAGGGCGGCGCCTTCGAATACCTGCCAAAGCCCTTCGACGTGGACGAGGCGGTGGAACTGGTCCGCCGCGCCCGCCGCGAGCGGGCCAGCCGGGAGCTGGAGGAAGACGAGAGCCAGCCGGTCATACCCACGCTCATCGGTCAGGCGCCCGCCATGCAGGAGGTCTTCCGCTCCATCGGCCGCCTGGCACGGTCCAGCATGACGGTGCTCATCACCGGCGAATCCGGCACCGGTAAGGAGCTGGTCGCCCGCGCCCTGCACCAGCACAGCCCCCGGTCGCGCAAGCCCTTCGTCGCGCTGAATACCTCGGCCATCGCCTCGGAACTGCTGGAGTCCGAACTGTTCGGCCACGAGCGCGGCGCCTTCACCGGCGCCGACTCCCGACGCACCGGCCGCTTCGAGCAGGCCGACGGCGGTACCCTGTTCCTGGACGAGATCGGCGACATGTCGGCCGCGCTGCAGACCCGGCTGCTGCGGGTGCTGGCCGAGAGCGAGTTCTACCGGGTGGGCGGCCAGGTGCCCATCCACGTCGACGTGCGGGTGATCGCCGCCACCAACCACGACCTGGGCCGGGCCGTGAAGGAAGGCAGCTTCCGCGAGGACCTGTTCCACCGCCTGAACGTCATCCGCATCGAGACGCCGCCGCTGCGCGAGCGGCGCGAGGACATCCCGCTGCTGCTCGCTCATTACCTGGCCGCGGCCGCGCGGGAACTCGGTATCGAGGCCAAGACCCTCAGCGACGAGGCGCTGGCGATCCTGACCGCGTTCGACTGGCCGGGCAACGTCCGCCAGCTGGTGAACGCCTGCCGGCGGCTCACCGTGACGGCACCCGGCAACGTCATCGGCCCCGCGGACATACCGCCGGAACTCGGCGGCCGGCGGGCCGAAGCCCCCGGCAGGCAGAACTGGTCGGTGAGCCTGGCGCGCTGGGCGGAGCAGCGGCTGCGCAGCCCCGGCGCCGGACCGTTGCTCGACGAAGCGTTGCCGGAGTTCGAGCGCACCCTGATCCGCGCCGCCCTGGCGGAGTCCAACGGCCACCGCCAGGAGGCGGCCCGGCTGCTGGGCTGGGGGCGCAACACCCTCACGCGCAAGATCCGCTCCCTCGAGATCGAGGACTGACACCCGGCATTCCCGCGAAATAAATCCGGGGACCGCCCGGTCTCTGTCCGTGCACCCGCAACCCATGGCCGGAACACACGGAAGAAGATCATGCAGCGCCGCACTCGCCACCAGACCTCCTTCGTCCTCGTCCTGTACGCGCTCATGGCGGTGGCAGTCGCCTCCCAGCAGGTCCCCGCCGACCCGGCCGAGGTCCGCCCGCTTGCCGTCGGCGAGAGAGCGCCCGCCTTCGAGGCCCCGGCACCGGACGGCAGCGTCTACGCTTTCCGGCCCGACGATCTCCAAGGCCCCGCCATACTGATCTTCTACCGCGGCGGCTGGTGCCCCTATTGCAACGCGCATCTGGCCGAGTTGCGCGACGCCGTGCCGAAGCTGCGCGATGCCGGCTACGAGGTCCTGTTCCTGTCCGCCGACCGGCCGTCCCGGCTGCGCGCCAGCCTGGAAGAACCCGATCTGGACTACCGGCTGCTGTCCGATGCCTCCATGGCGATCGCACGCGCCTGGGGCATTGCGTTCCGGGTAGGCGACGAGAGCGCCGAGCGCTATCGCCGCGCCGGCATCGACCTAGAGGCGGCGTCCGGCTACGACCATCAGCAGCTGCCGGTGCCCGGCGTCTTTCTCGTGGACGCCGACGGCTTCATTCGTTTCCGCTACGTGAATCCGGATTACCGGGAGAGGCTCGGCGCCGGGGTACTGCTCGAGGCCGCCGATATCGAGTGAAGCCGTTCAGCAGACCGGAGCGTTGCCCCGCTCCGGTATCTGCAGGGAGCCGACCAAGGCCCCGACCGACGCGATGCCGTGGCGGGAGAGGTAATCGGCGATGCCGGCGTTGATCTTGCGGCAGAGCAGCGGGTCGTAGAACAGCGCCGTGCCGATGCCGACGGTGGTGGCCCCGGCGATCAGGAACTCCAGCGCATCCTCCGGCGTATGGATGCCGCCCTGCCCGATGATGGGCACGTCATGGCGCTTCGCCACCTGATAGACCTGGTGTACCTTCAACAAGGCGATGGGCCGTATGGCCGGGCCGGACAGCCCGCCCTGCACGTTGCCGATCACCGGCGTGCGCGACTCCGTGTCGATGGCCATGCCCATGATGGTGTTGATCACGGCGAGTCCGTCGCTGCCGGCCTCGATGCAGGCGCGGGCGTTCTCGGCGATGTCGGTCTGGTTCGGCGAGAGCTTGGTGATGATCGGCTTGGACGTCACCTCGCGGCAGGCTTCCACCACCCGCGCCGACATCTCCGGATAGTTGCCGAAGGCGACACCGCCCTCCTTGATGTTGGGGCAGGAGATATTGATCTCGATGGCGTCGATGGGCGAGTCGTCGAAGCGCCGCGTGACTTCTGCGTAGTCCTCGATGGTGGAGCCGCAGACGTTGGCGATGAACCGGGTCTCGTCGAAGTCGAGCGTGGGCAGGATCTCGTCCACCACCTTGTCGGCGCCGGGGTTCTGCAGCCCGATGGCGTTCAGCATGCCCATCGGCGTCTCCCAGATGCGGTGGGGCGGATTGCCGAGACGGGGCTCCGGTGTCGTGCCCTTCAGCACGACGGCGCCGACGTCCCGGTTGGAGAAGCCCTCCACCCGGGTGTACTCCTCGCCGAAGCCCACGCAGCCCGAGAGCAGCACGATGGGGGAGTCGAGTTCCAGGCCGCAGAAACGCACGCCGACGGGGCTCTGTTCCTCCGTCGGCTCAACGCCGGCCTTCGCGTCAGTCGCTGCAACCATGTCGTCGGGATTCGGTCCGTGGGGCAGTGCGTGGGACAATGTACGGCGATGTTCAGCCTGATCCTGTACCAGCCCGAGATACCGCCGAATACGGGCAATATCATACGCCTTTGCGCCAACACGGGCACGGCCCTGCACCTCGTACGACCGCTCGGTTTCGAGCTGGACGAGCGTCGGTTGCGGCGCGCGGGGCTGGACTACCGGGAGTTCGCCAGCGTGAGCGTGCACGACGATCTCGCCGGCTGCCGGGAGGCGCTGGGCCAGCCGCGGCTGTTCGCCTTCTCCACCCGGGGCGGCCGCCGCTATGACGACGTGCGCTACGAGCCCGGCGACGCGCTGCTGTTCGGGCCGGAAACACGGGGATTGCCGGACGCGGTGCTGTCATCCCTCGACGCTTCATGCCGCCTGCGCCTGCCGATGGCGAGGGTGTCGGGCAACCGCAGCCTGAACCTGTCGAACGCCGCTGCCGTTGCGCTGTTCGAGGCCTGGCGGCAGCAGGAGTTCGCCGGCGGCGCATGAGCGGCCTGCCGGACCAGGGTTGCCCGACACAGGCGAAACCAGGCGAAACCGGGCGAACGCCGCCGCATCCGGCTAGATGACGCTCTCCGGCTTCAGCGCCCGGCGCATCAGGTCGGTGACCGCCTCCTGGGGTGACTTCTGCTCGTAGATGATGCGGTAGATCTGCTCTGCGATCGGCATCTCCACGCCGAGCGCCTGTGACTTCTCCCACACGGCCCGTGCGGCCAGCACGCCTTCCACGACCTGTCTGATCTCGGCTTCCGCCTCCGCCACCGTCTTGCCGGCGGCGAGGGCCAGGCCCATGCGCCGGTTGCGCGACTGGTCGTCGGTGCAGGTCAGGACCAGATCGCCCATGCCGGCCAGCCCCATGAAGGTGTCACGCTCGGCACCCACCGCCACGCCCAGCCGGGTCATCTCGATCAGCCCCCGGGTGATGAGCGCGATGCGGGTGTTGGCGCCGAAACCGAGCCCGTCCGAGAGACCGGCGCCGATGGCCAGCACGTTCTTCACCGCGCCGCCCACCTCGACGCCGATCATGTCGGCGGAGGTATAGGCACGGAAATTATCGGTGGAGATGCCCTCCGCGATCTCGCGGGCGAAATCCGCGTCGGGCGAAGCGACGGTCAGCGCGGTCGGCAGGCCGGCGCCCACTTCCTTCGCGAACGTGGGGCCCGACAGCACCGCCACGGGCACGTCCTCACCGAGTACCTCCCGCGCCACCTCGTGGGGCAGCTTGCCGGTCTCGAGCTCGAAGCCCTTGGTGGCCCAGGAGACGCGCAGCGGCACACGGGCCGCATCGCGGACCTTCACCAGCGTCTCTCTGAGGCCGTGGCTGGGCACGACGATCAGCACGTCCGTGACGCCGTCGAGCGCGGCCGTCAGGTCGGGTTCCGGCTGCAGCGCCTCCGGGAAGCGGGCGCCGGGCAGGTAGAACCGGTTCTCCCTGAGCTCGCGCATCTCGGCGACCTCGTCGGTCTCGCGGCCCCACATGCGGGTCTCGCGACCGGTGCGCGCGTACTGGATGGCCAGCGCCGTGCCCCAGGAGCCGGCGCCGATGACGGCAACCGGGTCCGGCGCTGCCGGCTGCGATGCTGCGGCTCCCCCCTGGCTCATGGCCCCGCGCCTTCAGTTCTGCTGTTCGGCCGGCGGCGTGCCGGCCTCCTGGCGCGACTGGGCATAGAGCCCGTCGAAGTCGATGGGCTGCAGCAGGAACTCGGGGAATCCGCCCCGCTGCACCACGTTCGCGACGGCCTCGCGCACGTAGGGATAGAGCACGCCCGGGCAGAAGCTGCCGAGCAGTATGGAGCGGTGCTCCTCGCCGATGCCCGCCAGTCGGAACAGGCCCGCCTGCTGGATCTCGATCAGGAAGACCGTCTTCTCCTCCGCCTTCGCCTCCACCGTGACCGTGAGCACCACCTCGTAGGTGTCGTTGTCGAGCTCCCGATGGCCGGAGCGGAGATTGAGCTGGGTCTTCGGTTTCAGCTCCTGGGCGAATATCTGTGGCGCGTTCGGCGACTCGAACGAGAGGTCCTTGACGTAGATCTTCTGCAGGGTGACCTGTCCGCCTGCCTGCTCGCTGCTGCCCTGTTCACTCATAACTGCTGTCCCGTCCTGTCAGTCGTTGCGCTCCGTCATACCCAGGAGCCGGTCCAGGCGGCCGCTGCGATCGAGCGCCGCCATGTCGTCGTAACCACCGATGTGCTCGTCGCCGATGAAGATCTGGGGCACGCTCGAGCGCCCGCTGAGCGACTCCATCTCCGCGCGCCGTGACGGATCGCTGGTGAGATCGATCTCCTCCACGCTCACGCCCTTGGCGCGCAGCAGGTCCCTGGCCGCCACGCAGTAGGGACACCAGCCCGTGGCATACATGCGCACGGTGGCAGGTTGCGGTGTACCGGTCGTCGCCATCATCCACCCTTCATTTCTTCTTGCGGCCCGTCACCAGCGGCAGGCTCTCCTGCTGCCAGGCGGCGAGACCGCCGCGCAGGCTGTAGACGTTCTCCAGGCCGGCGCCGCGCAGTTTCGCCGCCGCACGTCCGGCGCCGAGCCCGTTGTCGTCCACCACGAGCACCGGCTGCTCTCCCGCGTCGGCGAGACGCTCGCTCTCGAGCTGGTCCGCCGGGATGTTGCGGGCATTGACGATATGGCCCTTGGCGTAACTCTCAGGGTTGCGCACGTCCACCACGATCGCGTCGGTGTTGATCAGGCGCACCGCATCGAGGGGACCGAGATCGGTGAGCCCCTGGCGCTTGCGGCGGATCTCCGTGAACACCAGCAGGAAGAAGCTGGCCATGAGCCCGAGCACGAGGATCGGGTGATTGCCGGAGAATTCGATCAGTCTGTCCATTGCTGCGGGTCCTGGTGCCGGGGGGGCCGCAGGGGCCGGTTGCCGCGGAGCGCCGCAGTATACCAGTGATGGCGGGCTGTTCCGTCCCCGGCGTCCACGCTCTATCCTTGCCGGATGCGCCGCATCGTCCTTCTCGCCGTACTCTCCGTGCTGCCGCTCGCGGGCGGTGCCGACGAGGAGGAGCGCGCCCGCATCAAGGAGCAGGAACTCGCCGAGGTGCGTGAGCGTATCGCCGAGCTCACGGAGAAGATCGAGCGCCAGACCCGGCGGCGGGACGAGCTCGGCGCGGAGCTGGGCGAGGTGGAGGCGGCCATCGGCCGCGCCCGGGTCCGCCTGGAGAAAATGGAGACCGAGGTGCGTGAGAGCCGGGCCCGCCTCGACGACATCGCGCGCCAGCAGGCCGAGCGCCGCGGCGAGCTGGGCGCCGAGAAAGAGCGGCTGGCCGGCCAGCTCCGCGCGGCCTACACCAGCGGCCGGCAGGAGCGCATCAAGCTGCTGCTGAACCAGGAGGACCCGGCAGAGCTCGGCCGCCTGCTGGCCTACTACGGTTACCTGAACCGGGTGCGGGGCGAGAACATCCGCGAGGTCCGGGGCCAGCTCGCGGCGCTGGCGGCGCTGCGCCGCCAGGGAGCGGCCGAGCAGGAGAAGCTCGCGGAGCTCGCGGCGGAGGAACGGGCAGAGCTCGACCGCCTGGCGGCCTCACGCCGGGAACGGGAACGGCTCGTGGCCGCCATCGAGGCCGAGATAGCCACCCGCGGGGACGAGGTGGCACGGCTGCGCCGGCAGGAAGAGGACCTCACCCGCCTGATCGCCGAACTCTCGTCCATCCTGGCGGACTACCCCATCACCTCCGAGGAGCCGTTCGGCCGGCTGAAGGGCCGGCTCACGTGGCCGGTAGCCGGACGCCTGATCCAGGACTACGGCCAGCCCCGCGGCAACGGCCGCCTGCGCTGGAATGGCGTGCTGATCGCCGCACCCACCGGCCGCGAGGTGCGCGCCGTCTACCATGGTCGGGTCGCGTACGCCGACTGGCTGCCGGGCCTCGGCCTGCTGGTGGTGGTGGATCACGGCGACGGCTATCTGTCCCTGTACGGTCACAACGAGTCTCTGCTGAAGTCCGCCGGCGACTGGGTGGCGCCGGGCGATGCGCTGGCCACCGTCGGCCAGAGCGGCGGCCAGGCCGTGCCGGCGCTGTACTTCGAGATCCGCCGGGGGCGCGAGCCGGTGGATCCCGGCGACTGGGTGACCCGCCGTCCGGGCGGCGGCTGAACGGGCAGCCCGTCACTCCCCAGGCCGCCGTGCCTGTGCTATCTTCGGGCACTGATTCCGGCAACGGAGTCCGGAGTATTCTATGTCCCTGAAAATCCGCGGTATTCTGGTCATGGTCGTCGGCGTCATGCTGGGTCTCAGCCTGTCGCTGGGCAGTGGCGTGCTCGCGGACCGCAAGGAGACCGCGGACGACGACCTGCCCTGGGAGGAGGCCCGGCTGCTGGCCGAGGTCATGGAGCGGGTCAAGCGCGACTACGTCGACGACGTGGACGACCGGCGCCTGATGGAGGCGGCCATCCGCGGCATGGTGGCGGACCTGGACCCCCACTCCCGCTTCCTCGACGAGGAGCAGTACGAGGAGATCCGCATCAGCACCACCGGCAATTACTCCGGTGTCGGCATCGAGGTCAGCATGGACGACGGCGAGGTGCGGGTGGTGGCGCCGTTCGACGGCACACCCGCCCAGCAGGCCGGCATCCTGCCGGGTGACGTCATCATCGCCATCGACGACCACCCGGTGGATCACGAGAATCTGGATGAGACCGTGGGCCGCATGCGCGGCCAGGTGGGCACCCGGGTGAAGCTCACCGTGATGCGCGGCGAGGAGTCGCTGGACTTCTCGCTGCTGCGGGCCAACGTGCACGTGGAGAGCGTGCGGGCCCACCTGCTGGACGACGGCCTCGGCTACGTGCGCGTCACCCAGTTCAGCGAATCGACCAGCCGCGACCTGAAACGTGCCCTGCGCGGGCTGGAGCGCCGGCACGGCGCCGATCTGGCCGGGCTGGTACTCGACCTGCGCAACAACCCGGGCGGCGTGCTCGACGCGGCGGTGGACGTGGCCGACCTGTTCCTGGAAGAGGGCCTGATCGTCTCCGCCGAGGGGCGCAGCGAGGAGGCGCGCTTCTCCCACAGCGCCCGCCGCGGCGACGTGCTGGACGGGGCGGAGATCGTGGTCCTGGTGAACAGCGGCTCGGCGTCGGCCTCGGAGATCGTTGCCGGCGCCCTGCGCGACAACGACCGGGCCACGATCATGGGTACGCCCACATTCGGCAAGGGCTCGGTACAGACGGTCATGCCGCTGTCGAACGGTCACGCCATCAAGCTGACCACGTCACGCTATTTCACTCCCTCCGGCGCCAGCATCCACGAGACCGGCATCGACCCCGACGTGGTGATCGAGCAGCCGGCGGAAGCGCCGGTGGTGAGCGCCATCCTGGCGCCGCCGGATACGGCCACCGACCGGCAGCTGGCGGGCGCCGTCGACCGGATCACCCGGCCCCGCATCGTCCAAAGCAAGGCACCGTGAGGCGGCTGGCGGGACTGCTGCTTCCGGCACTGCTCGGGTATGCCCTCCTGACCCAGGACGCCGGCGCCGCCGCACCGCCGCCGCGCATCGCCATCATCATCGACGACCTGGGCTACGGCTGGGCGGCCGGTCTGCGCAGTGCGCGCCTACCCGGCCCCGTCGGCTGCGCCGTCCTGCCCGGCACGCCCCACGGCGCCCGCCTGGCCCGGCTCGCCCACGCGGCCGGCAAGGAGGTGATGCTGCATCTGCCCATGCAGTCGCTGGACGACCTGGAGCCTGCGCCCGGCACGTTCCATCTGGATACCAGCCGGGGGCAGCTCGCCCACCGCGTGGCCGCCGACCTGGCCGCCGTCCCCCACGTCAGCGGCATCAACAACCACCGCGGCAGCCTGCTGACCCGGCATCCCGGCCACATGGCCTGGCTGATGGAGGAGATCGCGGCGCGAGAGGACCTGTTCTTCATCGACAGCTACACCACAGCCGCCAGCGTCGCACTCGGCATCGCCCGGGAGTCGGGCATCCCGGCCGCCCGCCGGGACGTCTTCCTGGATCCTGACCCGGACCCGGCGACGGTGCGCCGCGAGTTCGACCGGCTGGTGGCGATGGCGCGCCGGCACGGCAGCGCCCTCGGCATCGGTCACCCCTATCCGGCCACGCTGGCTCTGCTGGAGAAGGAACTGCCGCGGCTGGCGGAGCTCGGCATCGAGCTGGTGAGCCCCGGCGAATTGGTCCGCATACGCACATCGGAGGCGAGTCGCTCATGGCCACCGTCCTCGTACCGCTTGCAGACGGCTTCGAAGAAATAGAGGCCGTCACCGTCATCGACGTGCTGCGCCGCGGCGGCGCGGAGGTCACGGTGGCCGGCCTGGAACCCGGCCCGGTGCACGGCTCCCACGGTATCCAGCTGGTGCCGGACGAGGCCCTGGACGACGTCATCCACCGGGACTACGACATGATCGTACTGCCCGGCGGACTGCCCGGCGCAGATAACCTGGAGGCGGACGAGCGCATCGCCGGCCTGCTCACGCGCCTGGCCGACAGCGGCCGGTTCACCACCGCCATCTGCGCGGCGCCGAAGGTGCTGGCGGCGGCCGGGCTGCTGGAGGGGCGGCGTGCCACGAGCTTCCCCGGTTTCCTCGAGCCCTGGCGGGAGCAGGGTGTGCAGCCGGCCGTCGACGCGGTGGTGCGCGACGGGCGCATCATCACCTCCCGCAGCGCGGGCACGGCGATGGACTTCGCGCTGGAGCTGGTGGCCGCCCTGCTCGGCGAGGAGCGATCGATGGAGGTGGAACAGCGCCTGCGCCGGTCCCATCCCCTGCGCGCCCCCGTCTGAGGCCGCGGGGATGCGCCGCCGGTGAACCGGTCACCCCGCGACCTGCCCGATCTCGACTGGGTCGAGCTGAAGGGGTTCGCGCGCAGCGTCGTCGAGGTGGAGTGGCTGCTGGTCGCGCTGGCGCTCGTGTACGCCTATTTCGCCGAGTTTCCGGGCGGCAGCCCGGAGCTCTACCTGGCCTTCGTCACCGCTTTCGCCGCCAGCATCCTGGTGCTGCGCTACACGCCGGCGCTGCGTGGCACGCCCCGTCTGCTGATCGGGGTGGAGCTCGCGCTGATGACCCTGTTTGTCACCCTGGTGAGCTGGCAGACCGGCGGCATCCAGAGTCCGCTCATCAACCTCTATCTGCTGCCGCTGGTCACCAGCGCGCTGGTGTTCGGGCGCCTCACCACCCTGTGGCTGTTCGTCCTGCTGGTCGCGTGCCTGTTCGCCCTGCTGACCGTCCACCGGGGCACGCCCGGGCGCGAGGAATTCGCCTCCCTGTTCACGCTGCTCGCGCCCATGGCCCTGGTGGCGGTGCTGACGATGCTGCTGGCCGGCAACATCCGCGCCAGCCGCGCACGCATCCGTGACCTGAGCGAGCGCGATCCCCTCACCGGCCAGCTCAACATACCGGCTTTCACCCGCCGCCTGCGGCAGGAGCACGAGCGGGCGGCCCACGACGACGGCTGCTATGCCGTCGTCGTAATCGACGTGGACAACCTGAGGAAGATCAACGAGCAGTTCGGCCACGAGACCGGCAACCGGGCGATCCGCCTGGTGGTGAAAGCCGTCCAGCGCTGCACCCGGCGCGCGGATACCCTCGCCCGGCTCGGCGGCGACGAGCTCGTCCTGCTGCTGCCCGGCATCGACCGCGCGACCGCCGAGAAGGTGATGCTGAGAATCCGCAACAGCGTCCACGCCACCACCTTCAGCGTGGGCCGTTCGATGATCCGGGTGAGCGCGAGTCTGGGCGTGGCCGTCTATCCGGAGGACAGCGGCGACTACCGGGAACTGCCTGCGCTGGCTGACCGGGCCATGTACCGGGACCGCGCGGAGCGCGAGCGGCTGGAGGCGGCCAAGCGGCCGAGCGGTTACGCCGGCTGACCGGTGCCGGAGCACCGGAGGGCACACGGCAACCGCCGGACGCGTTAAGCTTGCAGTATGATCTGTCTGCTCCGCGTCCCCGCCGGCCGGGTCGGCGCATGGTCCCGGCAAGGGCGGGACCATGGGTGATTTCCGCTACTGCCCGCGCTGCGCCACGCCCCTGAGCGAGGAGGAGCGCGGCGGCAGCCTGCGCCGGCTTTGCCCTGCCGAGGGCTGCGGTTTCGTCCACTGGAACAATCCGGCGCCGGTGGTGGCCGCCATCGTCGAGCGGGACGACCATGTCATCCTCGTGCGCAGCCACGGCTGGCCCGAGAGCTGGTACGGGCTGGTGACCGGATTCCTCGAACACGGCGAGATGCCCGAGGAGGCGGTGCTGCGCGAGGTCCGCGAGGAGACCGGCCTCGACGCCGAGCTCGGCGGCTACGTGGGCATGTATCCGTTCTACCGCATGAACCAGCTCATCATCGCGTATCACGTCCTCGTCGGCCCCGGCGAGATCCGCCTCGACGAGACCGAACTCGCCGACTGGCGCGCGGTGCCGATCGAGAAGGTGCGGCCCTGGCCGCGAGGCACCGGCACGGCGCTGCGGGACTGGCTGGCCAGCCGGGGCTACGAGCGGGACTACATTCCCCTGCCCGGACGGGAGTCCGATCTGGATGGTGCCTCGTGAGTTTCTACGAGCACTACGTCCTGCCCCACGCGCTGAATCTCGCCTGCGGCTTCAAGGCGATCCGGCGCCAGCGGGAGAAGGTGGTGCCGGCGGCGGAGGGTCGGGTGCTGGAGATCGGTTTCGGCAGCGGCCTGAACCTGCCCTACTACGACTTCGGCAAGGTCACCAAGCTCTGGGCGCTGGAGCCGGCCGAGGGCATGCGCCGGCTGGCCCACAAGCGCCTCGGCCCGGTGCGCACCGAGTTCGAGTTCATCGACCTGCCGGGCGAGGAGATCCCGCTCGATGACGCCAGCGTGGATACCGTGCTGTGCACGTTCACGCTGTGTACCATTCCCGACACGGCGGCCGCCCTGGCCGGCATGCGCCGCGTGCTGAAGCCCGGCGGCCGGCTGCTGTTCTGCGAGCACGGCCGCGCCCCGGACGAGAAGGTGCGGCGCTGGCAGGACCGGCTGAACCGGCCCTGGAGCCGCATCGCCGGCGGCTGCCAGCTGAACCGGGACATACCGGCCCTGATCCGGGACAGCGGCTTCCGCATCGAGGAGGAGGACGGCATGTACGTTCCCGGCGGGCCGAAGGTGCTGTCCTGGCAGTGGTGGGGGAGCGCGCTGCCGGACCGATGAGCCGCGGCTGCGCCGGCGTTGCGGCATCGTTGAACCGGTGCGGCGAGCGGTTGTCCAAACTCCGTCACAGGGCCGTCCGGCCGCGACCGCTATAATCCGGTGACGATGAACGAACTGCTGAAGCCCATTGCCGCAGCCCTGCTGCTCGGCGCCGCGCTGACCGTCGCGGCGCCCGCTCCGGCGGCGGGCGAGGATATTGGCCAGGAAGCCGGCGAGGAAGTAGGCCAGGAAGTCGGCCAGGAAGTCGGCCAGGGAAGCGGCCCGGAGGCAGCCGGTGATGCCGCGCCGGAGGGGGCTGCGGTGTCGCCCACCGACGACGAGGCCGCCCTGCAGGAGACCTGCCTCGAGCGCTTCCGGCCGGTCTGCGGCGCCGACGGCAATACCTACAGCAACGAATGCTACGCAGAGCGCGCGGGCGTCGAGGTGGTGAGCTACGGTATCTGCGCCGAGCCGGAATGCCCCGATGTCTACGCGCCGGTGTGCGGCATGAACGGGCGCACCTTCCGCAACCGCTGCCAGGCCGAACAGGCCCGAGTGGCCGTGCAGCGGGAGGGCATCTGCGACGTGACCAACTGCCCGGACGTCCAT
The DNA here is from genome assembly GCA_964428605.1 of uncultured Woeseiaceae bacterium. Classification (GTDB taxonomy): domain Bacteria; phylum Pseudomonadota; class Gammaproteobacteria; order Steroidobacterales; family Woeseiaceae; genus Lentisalinibacter. The sequence continues at coordinate 9,714 of CAYRZI010000005.1, read as the reverse complement.
GCGCCGGTGTGCGGCGAGGACGGCCGTACCTATGCAAACGCCTGCCGCGCCGAGGCCGAATCCGTGCGCATCCTGGAGCTCAACGCCTGCAACACCCGTCCCTGCCCGGGCATGTTCGTGCCGGTGTGCGGGGAGGACGGCGTGACCTACGGCAATGCCTGCGAAGCCGAGCGGGCCGGCGTGCGCATCGAGATGCCGGGCATGTGCAGCGGCCTCAACTGCCCTTCCACCTACCAGCCCGTCTGCGGCATGGACGGGCGCACCTACGACAACGAGTGCCTGCTGGAGGCAGCCGGCGTCGACCTCGCCTACGCCGGGGAGTGCCTCTAGGCAGCATGGGGCAGCTCACGCTCAGACGCCGGCTGTCGGACTGGCTCGTGCGCCGGCGCCGCCGCTCGGACCTCGCGTTCGAGGCCATGGAAAACCCGGACGCCTCGGCCGTGGAGGCGGTGCGCCGGGGTCTCGCCGCCTGGAACGATGCGCAGATCGGTCCCACCTCACACGTGCCGGTGGGCGTATTCGTGCGCGACCCCACCGGCCGGGTGCGCGGCGGCGCCACGGGCTACGTCGGCTGGGGCTGGCTGTACGTGGAGCGCCTGTGGGTGGACGACGAGTTCCGCGGCCGCCACGTCGGCACCGAGCTCATGATGCGGCTGGAGCGACTGGCGCTGGATCGGGGCGTGAACCGCTTCCAGGTGGGCACCACCAGCTTCCAGGCGCTCGGTTTCTACGAGAAGATGGGCTACGAGGTCTTCGCCGAGCTGCCCGATCATCCGCCCGGCCACATCGACTACTTCCTGAAGAAGACCATCGCGCTGTCCGGCGAGGCGGAGGACGAGGAGCCGGGGGCCTAGCTTCCTGCCGGCGAGCAGCCGCCGGGCGATCCGGGCGCAAAGAAAAAGGCCGGGGGAGTTGCCTCCCCCGGCCAGTCGGTTCGCAGTCCGATACTGCTCGTATTTCTCAGTTGGTGTGCGCCTCGAAAGCTCTTCCCGGTGCGTGACAGACCGCGCAGGCCTCGCCGTTTGCGTCCGCCGTATTCAGCTCGAAGTGAGCCGTCGCATCGGGCGTGTTGTGGCAGCCTGCGCAGGAGGCCCAGGCCGGCGGGATCCGCTCGTTCAGCGGCAGATTCACCTGATAGGTCGGCTGATCGATCGATGCGGCCGGGAACCCGTCCACCACCGACCACAGGGCGCCGTCGGCAATCGGCAGCGTGTAGGTGCCGGGTAGGTGGCAGGCCTCGCAGTCCGCCAGCGATGCCGGGAAGCCGAAGTCGCTGAAATCGTACGGACCATTACCCCGGCCCCCTGCGAGCGTGCCGCGGATGAAGGCGAACGGATCCGTGCGGATCGCATCGCCGCCGACCGGCTTGCCGGCATGCAGGCCGTGCACGAGGTCCTTCAGGTTCATCGGCAGCTGCTGCACCGGCGTGTCGAACGGCCCGTCCGGGATCACGCCCTCGAAGGTGTTGCTGCTGGAGGTCTCCGGGTTGTGGCAGGTGACGCACCAGTCAACGCCGTCCGTGCGGCCGCCGCCGTGGAAGACCAGCTGCTCGTGGCAGGCGTTGCAGTTGTCGATGTCGACGATCTGGCGCCTTGCCGTGTTGCCGGTGGTGCCCACCGCGGCGATCACGGACGCCGTCTGCACGTTCGTGCCGTCGATCTGCGGGCGCCCCTCGATGCCGATGTGGCGCAGCATGGCCCCTTCGGGGAAGGCGAAGGGCGTGGTCGGGTTGATGCCGGGCGCCGTCTCGTAGAAGCCGTCGGCATCCGGTCCCGTCACGCCGCCGATCCAGTCTGCCACGCTACCGGCGACGTTGGCGGGCTGGTCGAAGGAGAGCCTGCCCGTCAGCTCGTCGGCCAGATTGAACCACTGCCGGCTGCTGGCTTCCGGGCCGAAGTTGTTGAAGTCGACGGGCGCCTCGATGGGTGCCTGGTAGACGACGTCGAAGGACTCCGGCTGCGCCATGGTCCAGGCGGCGCGGAAGCGCACATTGCCCAGGGTCACGCCGGCAGGCAGATTGTCGAAGTCGAGCGGCGTGCCGTCCGCGAGGATGCGGAACCTCACGGTGGGCTGGTCGAGTTCGTCCAGCGTCACCGCGGCCACCTCGTAGGCGAACTGCACGAAGCCCTCCGGCTGCAGCGGGTTGTTCGGCGTGGATTCCACGCTGATGTGGAACTCGTCCACGCTGGCGAACTGGCCCTCGCCGTGACAGGTCAGGCAGGCCTCGGTCTCGCCGCCGGCCGAGAAGTGCGCGTCGAAGTCGATGGCATGGCAGGCGCCGCAGGCCGCCTCGCTCGGGCGGGTCTGGAACGCCACCTTGTCGGCGTCGCTGCGGCCCTCCGGCTTCGGCATGCGGTTGTTGTCATGGCAGGTCGCGCAGTTCGCGAGGGACTGCGGATAGTGCACGATGCCGTAGTCCCGATTGGAGGCGAAATAGTCGCCGGAGTCGGCGTGCAGCTTGTGGATCATGGTGAGCATGTCCAGCTTCACCCACTCCGCATCCGTCGACTGGTAGCCGTCGTAGAAATTGCCGCTGTGGCAATGTCCGCAGACGTTCACGTCGTAGCGCACGTTGCTGTGGATGTTGGGGAAGGAGAGCAGCGCACGGTTGTCCGACGCACCGTGGCAGCTGCCGCAGGACTCGTTGGTGACCACCTGGTTCGCGAGGCTCGGCAATACCGACGGCAGTTCGTCCGGTACGAAATCCACGACCAGGTTCAGGAACCGTGTCGGGGTCTGGCCGCGGGTCGTATAGGCACCCAGCACCAGACGGTGCACGGCGGTGGGGTCGTAGGAGACGTCGAGTGATTCCTGGACCGCCAGCGCGGCGGGTGTGCCTATCGTCGTGAGTATCTCGTCCGCCGTGGCCTGGGCCGCCTCGAGATCGGTGGTCATCGTGTACTCGTACACGCCCGGCTCGATCTCGGTGGCCGGGCCGTTCTCGACGTAGGCCCACATGACCTGGGTCGGGCGGGAGCCCGGTCCGGGACGGTTGATGTAGCTCTGCCAGTAGGGGCGGTCGTTCTCCGGCTCGACCAGCTTGGAGATGCCTGCCTCCACGTCGCCGAGACCCGTGACCGGCAGACCGGCGTCATCAGTCACCTCGAAGGTGACCGTGACGAATGCGCTGGCCGAGGTATCGACGCTGACCCCGGTGATGGTGCCGCCGAGAATGCCTTCGGCGGCGGCCGTGTCGGGTGCCGGCGGTCCGGCAGGCCCGGCGGGGCCGGTGGGACCGGCTGGACCCGCTGGTCCGGCAGGCCCTGCGGGGCCGGGAGCCCCGTCGCTGCCATCATCGCATCCAGCCAGGCCGAGCGCTGCGATGAGCGTTGCCGACAATGCAAGCCTAGTCCACTTCTTCATGACTCCCTCCGGTTCGGAGTATTATTTTTAGGAACTACACCCGGTTGCCGCAGGCGTCAGGAAACGCGACCACGCGCCGGTGTCGCGATAACTTTACTCCCGGTCGGTAAACCCCCCTAGTCAGGATAAACCGCAGTCCTGCGAGAAGGATTCGCATTCGCGAATAGGCGTGCGCGGGCCACTGCACTGCCCGTCGCGGGAGCCGCCCCGGGCACCGGGAGGCAGGCGCTAGACCGCGAGAGGGACCAGCCGGCCGTCTCCCGTGCGGCGGTGAGGCACCCAGAGCAGGCCAACGAAGTGCACCCGGATGTTGCTTGCGGAGGCCCGCACGGGGATCTCCTCGAGCTCCGCGCTCTGCGCGTCGAAGGCGGTATCGAGCGCCGCCACTTCCTCTTCCATCCGGCCATTCAGCTCGGCGAGTTCGGCCTCCACGCGCGCCACGGTCTCCTCCGCGCGGGCCACATCGCCCGCCTCCTTGCTCATGCCGCCCGCGGTCTTGACCGCGCTGCCGATCCGCCCGGCGGTCGTGGTGGACAGGCGCTTGCGGCCGAGTACCGCGCCGAGGATCGCTGTGCCCACGGAGATCACCGTATCGATGCGCTTCTTTGCCACCTGCTGACTCTCCCGTTCCAGCGTCTGCCTGGCCCGCAGCAGACGGTTCTCGAGCGTGTTTACCTTCGAGGCATAGCGCATGCGCAGCTTCGCCACCGCCTGGTCGCGCTTCTCGCTGGCGGCCTGCTGCAGGCGGATGCGGAACTGCGCCTCGGTCTCGCCGGGCGCCGACGTGCACTTCAGGTCCCGGTTGCGGTACAGCACCACCGGGCGTTCGTTTCGTATCCAGCGCTTGAGCTCCCGCTCCCAGTCGCCGTAGCGATCCGCCACCGCGAGCGCGTCGGCAAGCGGTGCGTAGGCAGTGCCGGGCAGGCCGCGGGTCTCGAGTTCATCCGCATCGAAGGGCAGTTCCTGCGCCTCGTTCCAGTCGACGGTGGCTGCTCCGTCCCCGGGCTTCGTGACCAGCAGGTAGCGGCGCTGCTCGTCCACCCCATAGCGGCTGCTGGTATAGGCTGCCTCCGCCGAACCGATCAGCCGGGCCCGGTAGACGACGTCGCCCGGGTTTTCCCGGCCGGTCGGGAGCCAGTACTGGCGCACTTGCGGCGGCATGACCGGCGGCGCGGCGGCGACATCGGCTGCGCTGGGCGCAGCCTCCGTGGCGGCCGGCGACCCGGACGCCTCGTCCGCCGCCTTCCCGCGCCCGGCCATCAGCCGGCGGATCTGGTCCCGGGTGAGGGGTCCCGGCAGGTAGGACATCACCCAGCGGGTGTTGAAGACCACCGGCGCGTCCTCGTGCACGTTGTGCAGCAGGAAACGGCGCTTGCCCAGCCCCGCGATGGTCTGCTCCATGCGGCCGCGGTCGAACTCCGTGCCGGCGGCCGCGCCCTCCAGGCCTTCCATCACCCGAGCCTTGTCGCGCTCGGTCTGCAGCCGGCCGATGAACCAGGTGCCGGTGTTGGACAGGCCCTTGTAGTCGAGGTCGACCGGGTTCTGGGTGGACAGCACCAGCCCGAGGCCGTAGGCGCGCGCCTGTTTCAGCAGGGTCAGCAGCAGCTGTTTCGACGGGGGGTTCGCCACCGGCGGCATGTAGCCGAAGATCTCGTCCATGTAGAGCAGCGCCCGCAGGCTGGCCGTGCCCGGCTGGGCCCGCATCCAGGCGATGATCTCGTTCAGCAGCATAGCGACGAAAAACATACGCTCCGGGTCGGACAGGTGGGCGATGGACATCACCGAGATCCGCGGTTTGCCGCTGCCGGTGTAGAACAGGCTCTGCGCACTCAGCGCCTCGCCCTCCATCCAGGCCTCGAAGCCGGGTGCGGCCAGCAGGTTGTTGAGCTGCATCGCCAGCTTGAAACGCTCGTCGGGCGGGTAGAAGGCGTCCAGGGACATGACGCCGATGCGTTTCAGTGGCGGGTTCTGGATCAGCCCGATCAGGGTCGCCACGTCGAGGTCCCTGCCCTCGCTCCAGTAATGGTCGAGCAGGTTGGCGACGAGTATGTGCTCCCGGCTGGTGACCGGGTCGGCGTCGATACCCAGCAGCGACAGGATGCCCGTGGCGGTGGCCTGCACCCGCTCCCGGTACAGGTCGCGGTCGTCCCGGAACGCCTGGTCGGGTGCCGCGAAGGAGCGCAGCACCGAGACGGGCAGGCCGGCGGTGGAGCCCGGCGTGTACACGGCCATGTCGGTCCGCTTGCGCAGCGCGCGGATGCGCTCGCCGTCCTGACCCCAGTCGGCCAGGCCCTTCTTCCACAGGGCTGCCTGGTCGGCAGCGAACTGGCGCACCGTGCGGCCCTGGTTCACCGCTTCGGCCGGATTCACCCAGGGCTCGAAGTCGTCTGCGGCGAGATCGGGGAAGGTGAGCAGCAGATTGCCGAGGTCGCCTTTCGGATCGATGGCGATCACCGGCACGTGGTCCATCGCCGCTTCCTCGATGATGCCGATGCCGAGGCCGGTCTTGCCGCTGCCGGTCATGCCGATGATCACGGCATGGGTGGTAAGGTCCTTCGAATCGTACAGGACCAGCTCGTCGCCGACCCTGCCGGTGGCCTCGTCTACCGCCTTGCCTACGTAGAACGCACCGAGTTTCTCGAAATCCTGCATCGCATCAGCCCTCGCCTCCGGTTTCCGGTTCGGCATCTTCCTTCCCCTCGCCCGGTTTCACCAGCACCTTCGCCATGAAGATACCCGCCTCGTAGAGAAGGTACACCGGCACGGCCAGCAGCGTCTGGCTGATCATGTCGGGCGGCGTCAGGAGCATGCCGAGTACGAAGGCGCCCAGGAAGACGTAGGCCCGGGCCTTACCCAGGGTCTCCGGCCGCGTGATGCCGGCCCACACCAGCAGCACGGTGGCCACCGGTACCTCGAACGCCAGGCCGAAGGCGAAGAAGATGGCGATGATGAAGCTGAGATAGGCCTCGATGTCCGTCATCACCGCCACGTCGGTGGGTGCCACCGCGGTGAAGAAGCCGAACATCAGCGGGAACACCACGAAGTAGGCGAAGGCGATGCCGAGGTAGAAGAGCAGGATGCTGGAGACGAGCAGCGGTATGGCCATCTTCTTCTCGCGCCTGTACAGGCCGGGCGCGATGAAGGCCCAGGCCTGATACAGCACCACCGGCATGGCGAGGAACAGCGCGACGAAGAAGGAGAGCTTGAACGGCGAGAAGAATGGCGATGCGACGCCGGTGGCGATCATGCTGTTGCCTTCCGGCAGCGCCTGCACCAGCGGTGTGGCGACCAGCGTGAAGATGCGCGCCGCGAAGGGGGCCAGCATGAAGAAGATGACCAGGACGGCGATGGTGGCCTTCAGCAGCCGGGAGCGCAGCTCCACCAGATGGGAGAGCAGCGTCGCCTCCTCGAGTGGCTCCTCGTGCTGGTCCGCCGCCTTCTCTTCCCCGGTGGTCATGACGACGTCGTTTCTTTGCGGCTGGGCGCGCCGTCCTCCCCCTTCTCGTCAAGAGGCTCGTCGGTGACGGGGCGGCCGGGCTCCTCCTCCGCCGCCGGCTCCCGCGCAGCCGCTTCGGCAGTGGCTCGTTCGGCTTCTGTGTCACCGCCGTCGGGTGGCGGTGCCGCCGGGTCCGGCACCGGCCGGTCCGCGCCGGCGTCGCCCGCATCGGCGTGGCCGGTCTCGCCGAAACCGGACTCGTCGTCCTCGCCTTCCTCGTAGTCCAGGTTGCCCGGTTTCGGTTTCGGCTTGGCCGCCGGCTTGTCCATCATGGAGGACAGCGGCTGGTTGACGGTCTCCCGGACCTTGGAGAACTCGAGCTCTTCCTCGATCTGGCTCTTCAGCATGCGGGTCATGCGCCGCGCCTGTCCCACCCAGCTGCCGAGCTTGTTGGCCACCTGCGGCAGCTTCTCGGGCCCCAGCACGAGAAGCCCGATGATGAATAACAGGATGAGTTCGGAAAAACCGACGTCGAACACGGCGCGCGCGCTGCGGTCAGGACTGACCGGTCTTGGAACCGGACTGGCTCTCCGTCGTGCGGGTATCGCTGCCGGTGCCGAAGTCCGCGTCCTTCTCCTCGCCGTTGGGCAGGTTTCTCTGCTCGGGCTCCTTGTCGGCGTCGTCCATGGCGCTGCGGAAGCCCTTTACGGCCTCGCCTACGTCGGAACCCATGTTGCGCAGCTTCTTCGTGCCGAAGATCGCGATCACGATCAGCAGCACGATCAGCAGCTGCCAGATACTGATGTTCCCTAACATTTGCTGGTCACTCCACAGGCGGTCCTGTGTACGGATTGTGAATGTGCGGCGGCCGGGGGCCACCTCCGAGTTCCCGATGATACGTCAATTCGGCAACGGGAAATGTGCGCAGGTTCCCCGATGCCGGGACGCGGTGCTCAGGTCTCGAGCCAGAAGGTCACGGGGCCCTCGTTCACCAGTGAGACCCGCATGTCGGCGCCGAATTCCCCGGTGGCCACTTCGGCGTGCAGGGCCCGGGCGCGGGCCACCAGCGCGTCGAACAGGCGCCGGCCCTCCTCCGGCGCCGCGGCCCCCGTGAAGCTCGCGCGGGTGCCCTTGCGGGTGTTCGCCGCCAGGGTGAACTGGGGCACCAGCAGCAGCGCCCCGCCGGTATCCGCCAGGGAACGGTTCATCCGGCCCCCGGCGTCCGGAAAGACCCGGTAGCCCAGCAGCCGTTCGGCCAGCCGCGCGGCGTCGCGCTCGTCATCGTCGCGCCGCACGCCGACCAGCACGAGCAGCCCCGGGCCGATGGCGGCCACCCGGCGCCCGTCCACCCGCACCGATGCCTCGCTCACCCGTTGCAGCAGACCGATCATGCCCCGTTTTTCTTAGCCGTTGCCCACATACGCGGGATGCTGCCTGCACCGTCCGCTGCCAGTCTACCCCTGCCGCGCAGGCCGCCCCCATGACGGCCACTGCCACGGGAGAGGAGACCGCCGCGGGTGCCCGACACAGGGAGGTGACAGGCAGACGCAGCCCTCCTCTCCCGCCAAATTTCCCACCGAAGCCGGAAATATGGCAGACAGTGGAAATAAAATCCCACTAAATCGCTAATTTGAAATATAGTGGGATAAATGCGGCAAAACCCATCGATTTCTGCACTATTGTGGGAGAAAAAAGCTAGGAGCGGTGACGGTTGGCGCCGGTGCCTGCCCGGACTACACTCGCCCGATCATCCAGCCGGGGGAAGCGGCATGAAAAGACGGGATTTCGTTACGGGCCTCGGGGCCGGCGCCCTGACGGCCGGCCTCGCGGGCTGCGCCGGCGAGCAGTCCGATGCGCCGGCCGCTCGGCAGACGGCCGGCCGCACCTACAACTGGAAGATGGTCACGACCTGGCCGCCGAATTTCCCGGGCCTCGGACGTGGCGCCAGCAACCTCGCACGGCGCATCGAGGAAGTGTCCGGCGGCCGGATCAGGGTGCAGGTGTACGCGGCCGGCGAACTGGTGCCGCCGTTCGAGGTATTCGACGCCGTCTCCCAGGGCACGGCCGAACTCGGCCACGGCGCCGCCTATTACTGGAAGGGAAAGGTGGAGGCCGGCCAGTTCTTCACCGCCATCCCGTTCGGACTGAACTCCCACGAGATGAACGGCTGGCTGTTCTACGGCGGCGGGATGGAGCTCTGGCGGGAGACCTATGCGCCCTTCAACCTGGTACCCCATGCCGCGGGCAACACCGGGGTGCAGATGGGCGGCTGGTTCAACAAGGCCATCGACACGGTGGCGGACCTGGACGGGCTGAAGATGCGCATCCCCGGCCTGGGCGGGGAGGTGCTGCGCCGGGCTGGCGGCACGCCCGTGAGTCTGCCCGGCGGCGAGATCTTCACCGCGCTGCAGACCGGCAACATCGACGCCACCGAATGGGTGGGCCCGTACAACGACGTCGCCTTCGGTCTGAACAAGGCGGCCCGCTACTACTACTATCCCGGCTGGCACGAGCCCGGCCCCACGCTGGAGTGCATCGTCAACCAGGAGGCCTGGGACAGCCTGCCGCCGGACCTGCAGGCCACCATCGCCGTGGCGAGCCAGTCCGTGAACAACGACATGCGCGCGGAGTTCGCCTACCGGGATGCCGAGGCGCTGCAGACCATCCTGAAAGACCCGGACATCGAACTCCGACGCTTCCCCCAGCCGGTGCTGAACCGCCTGAAGGAAATCACCCGCGAACTGCTCGACGAGATGAGTGCGAGGGACCCGCTGATCGCGAAGATCCGCGCCTCCCAGGCGGAGTTCCAGAAGCGCTCTGCGGTATTCCAGAGCATCACCGAGCGCGCCTACCTGGAGGCCCGGGACGGCCCGGTTCAATTGTAGATCCTATGTAAGGGGCTGCTTGCCTACCCT